>NZ_CP011025.1:640139-960208 GCF_000238395.3 Pseudoalteromonas arctica A 37-1-2 | reverse complement strand
AATACACGATTATTATGCAAACTTTAGAGTAAGTAATAACTTGCTTGAGCTTCGTAACTTAGTACAAGTGTCAGAACTCATTATTAGAAGTGCAATGGAGCGAAAAGAAAGCAGAGGCCTGCATTATACTATTGATTACCCTGAACAAAATGAAAATCCAACACCGACTATTTTGACTCCAAAACGCAATTAATCGCGCTTAAAGTAGCACGTTTTAGACGCGCATAGCTTTGTTCATTAACACCATTGGCTGAAATTATAAGCCAATGGTTGTTACTAAAACCTTTAATATGTAGCCATATATTATTGCCATAAAAACGGCTTTTTTTACTAATTTCACCCTGAATTTTTAAACCTTCACCCTCAAACCTAAATAGCTTGGGTTCTAGAATTATAACGCCATGGTTTGGATGAATTGCCAACACTTTTTGCCACACTAAAAAGCCAGCTAATATATTAATTATCAAACAAAAAAGCATAGCTAGTAGCGAATCTAAAAATAAACATAATATTAAACTGAGCATGCAAAAAAAGACCACAATAGGTTTGTGGTCAGCGTTATTATTAGTAACTGTAAACCTATACACGAACTCGGTCTAAGATCAGCGAAACCATACCGTTTAACTGCTCATCTTTACATTCTTGATGACCCATAAACCATGCAAATAAGTCAGGGTCTTCTTCTGTTAGCAAACGCTGAAAAATAGCCTGTTGCTCTGCGCTCAAAGAGTCGTATGCTTCTTCAACAAACGGCATAAACAAAACATCAAGCTCTAACATGCCACGACGGCAAGCCCAACGAATACGTGCTTTACTATGAATTTCAACCATTTTAAACCTCATACTTAATTGACTCGAGTTTAACAAACACAAGCCTATTTAGCAGCTATTAATCTCTCATTAAAGAATAAACCCGCACCAATAAGCGCTTGTCTGTACCATACGTAACAACTGCGTTATTATGTCACTTCATTTATAT
This sequence comes from Pseudoalteromonas arctica A 37-1-2, assembly GCF_000238395.3. Taxonomy (GTDB): domain Bacteria; phylum Pseudomonadota; class Gammaproteobacteria; order Enterobacterales; family Alteromonadaceae; genus Pseudoalteromonas; species Pseudoalteromonas arctica. Next base: position 959,229 of record NZ_CP011025.1, on the reverse strand, counting down.
TGCAAAGAAGGTTTTTATGTCGAGCGTTTATGCATGTCCGTTATCTCATCAACTTATTAGCCTCTGCGGTGCTGATAAATTATCTTATTTACACGGGCAAATCACTCAAGATCTAAATAAATTAACCAGCAGTAATTATTTGTGGGCTGGCCATTGCAGCGCTAAAGGTAAACTTTGGGGCGTATTTAAATTATTTTCTTATCAAGACAGCTACTACCTTACAGGCAGCGAAAACGAAGTAGAAAAATCGTTAGCTGAGCTAAAAAAGTATGCCGTATTTGCAAAAGTTGACATTAGTGCATGTTCAAAGCGATTAATTGGTCTCATTGGTGATGATTTATCGGATGTACTCGCACAACTTGATATTAACTTTGAAGGTGATGCGAGCGCGTGTGACTTTGAAAGCGGTAAAGCACTAAAATTAGCTGATAACCGTGTTTTATTGATGGTCGATAGCCAGTTTAGTATGCCTGATGACGTATCTACACTTGATAACGAAGCTCCTTGGCAACAAGCATCTATGCTTGCAGGTGAACCTCAGTTAAGTGCAGATGCAATTGGCGAGTATGTTCCTCAAATGGTAAACCTACATGCTATTGACGGTATAAGCTTTAAAAAAGGGTGTTATACCGGTCAAGAAACTGTGGCTCGCATGAAGTACCTAGGTAAAAATAAGCGTGCAATGTATATAGTCTCAGGTCAAAGCGAAGGGATACTTTCAGAGCCCGATTTAGAAACCCAATTAGGCGAAAACTGGCGCCGTGCGGGTAAACTTATTGCACAAAGCTTTAATGAACAAACAAATAAATTAACAGGCCTCGTTGTGTTGCCAAACGATACTGATGTAACTCAGGTACTTCGTGCAAAACACACACCTCAGGTGGAGCTAAGCATTCTGCCTCTACCCTACTCTCTTGAAGATGAATAAATAGGAATGACTATGATCGTTGCGGCAAACAAAGTGGTAAAAATGCATTATTCGGTAATGGATAATGATGGCAATAGCATTGATAATTCGTTCGGTGGTGAGCCACTACACTTTATCATTGGCACAGGCTACTTAATTTCAGGCCTAGAAAATGCTTTGCAAGGCAAACAACCAGGCGACACACTTAGCGTAAAAGTTGAACCTGATGAAGGTTATGGCGAACGCCACGATAACCTAATGCAAGCTGTACCTAAGTCGATGTTTGAAGGTATGGAAATTGAAGTCGGCATGCAATTTCGTGCATCAACAGATGATGGTGACCAATCAGTAATGATCATCGATATCCAAGATGAAGAAGTTATTGTAGATGGTAATAACCCACTTGCAGGCATAACACTTAACTTTGATGTAGAGATACTAGAAGTACGTGATGCAACCGAAGAAGAACTCACTCATGGTCATGTACATGGTGAAGGTGGGTGTGGTCACGACCACTAATACACTGTTAAACCAAGAAAAAAGCGCCTAGGGCGCTTTTTTTATATCATATTGTTGCGCTTAACCGTTTCAGTTTTTGCCTTACTAGGCAGCGCGATTGATACATTCTTTTCTTTTAGAGCGGCTAGTAAACCTTTTTGATCGTTTGTGCCAACTCGATACAAAGTGCCATCTTTAAGCGTTAGCTGTATTGCACTAAAGCCAGATACTGTATACACCCAACCATCGTGAGTAATTCGCATACCAATACCGTGTCTGTAAGAGTTTTGAACAGCCTTAGCTTCTACTACTTCGCCAAGCTCAATGCTTTGCCCTGCAACGCCTGGGCCAAACGCCCAGCTAATTTTTTTATCATCTACTTTTACTGTTAGACCATGGAACAAAAAGCCCACCAGCACTAAAATCCCAGCAAATATCATTAAAGGTCCATCAGCGCCTAACAAGTTCCATGCAAGCGCTACAAAACCGCCTATCCACGCTAATACAAAAAAGATAAACACCGCATACTGTTTATGCTGATACATAATATTCTCTAAATTAAATAAATACTTAAAAGCTGTACACCAATGTAGCACTCAGCTCTGAGTCAAACTTGAGTTTATCATCTTCGGGTTTTGAATTATAACGATACATGTAGGTAAATTTGAGTGATACCGCACCAATCACTTGGCTTATTAGTGCGGTTTCCGATTTTAAGCGAGAATTAAGACCTGAGAGCGACTGCTCTATACTCACATCTTGATTAAAACGAGTACGCTTAGAAACCAAACGTTCCCACTGCATTGCAACACGTACTAAATAACCAGTTTTATTAATTTCATCTTCGCTCACATCCGAATCTTCATCGGCTACTGAACGGTATAAACCAGGTCCTATATCAATATCTACTTTGTTTTTAGAGCCTTGGTATACACGCGCACCATAGCCTGTTGCCACCGTACTTTTAAAATCAAGTCCACTAAACTCATCTTCTTCGTAATCACCGTAAATAAAAAATGAGGAGTTTTTAACACCTACTTTATAGTTACCTTGCGCTGATACAAAAACACGATTAGCTGTAACATCAGTGCCACCGCTTTCATCGTTCTCATCACGCTTATAAAGAGAGTCTATTTTAAATTGGTTACGCCACTTTTCAAAGTCTTGGTATAAATTACCTTTGAGCTTAAAACTGGTCGAATTGGTGTTACCTTTACTTAGAATAAAGCCAAATTCAGTATCACCATAGAACATGTCACCTTTGTGTAACTCATGAATTTCTTCATCAGAGAGCTTGCCATATTCATGAAAATCTTCAAATGGATCAACGGCCCAACTTGGGCAGCTAATTATTAAAAAAATTAAAAATAAATACTTACGCACAATACTCTCTCTGCACACAATTATAAAAATAAGCAGTATTGCTTATTCAGTTTCTTTCCATAAAATATGACAAAACGGAGCATCTTTATCACGACTAATCAAAATTTTAGCAAACAAAACATCATCATTTTCAAATTCTAAACCAACCAACACCTGAATAAAGTGCTCTGGCTCTATTTCAAGGGCTACAAAGTCTTGCCACTGGTCATCTGGCTCGTCTTCTTCAATAAAGCCTAGGTCTTCTCTAAACTCATTAAAGTCTTCAACATCTTTTTCACTCAAGTTATTTGGCGCTAACTCTAAAAAAATATCATAAGCTTGGTGAGTAGCTTCTTCTACCGTATATAAACGTGGACCCGACATATGTGCTTAACCTTAAGCTTTTAAGTTGCGCTATATTATCAAATCTCATCATCATTTTGATAAAAAAAAGCGTAAAACACTGACTTTTTTGTAACTGAGTCATGCTTTATTCAGCATACAGCTCAAACAATAAATAACAATTTAACTAACCCATTGAATACCAAGATTACTTTTTTAATTTAAGCTTAAAATAACAACGTAAAAAATTTTATTATCTCAAGTTCTAATTGTTTAGCTTTTTCTCATCTAAATCTAACCCTTTAAGACTACAGCTTTAGCAATAAATTCCATTTATTTAAAAAATACCGTCACTTTACTTAATTCTTATAACAACATAAGCTCAACTAACAGGTCAGAGGAGTGTGTAATGATAAAACTAGAAAAACAAAATGGCATTGCAACCGTCACGCTTAGCAGAGCAAAAAAACAAAACGCATTAAGCTTTGAAATGTTTGTAGAGCTAAACAAAGCCATTAAAAACATAAAAAGAGATCGCAGTATTCGTGCTGTAGTAATAAAAGGCGATGGCGAGCATTTTTGTGCAGGGCTTGATATATCAGCCGTAATGGCGGCACCATTGAATATTATAAAATTATTGCTTAAATGGTTACCTGGCAATCAAAATTTAGCGCAAAAAGTAGTATTAGGCTGGCAATCACTCAGCGTGCCCGTTATTGCACAAATTGATGGCAACTGCTTAGGGGGTGGATTACAAATAGCGCTGGGTGCCGATTACAGGATTGTTCATGTTGATGCCAAGCTTGCCATTATGGAAGCGCGTTGGGGGTTGTGCCCCGACATGGGCGCCAATGTAATGATGAGCGGTTTAGTTAAGCGTGACCAAGCCCTTTGGCTTGCAAGCCACGCAAACCCAATCACAGCACAACAAGCAAATGAGCTAGGTTTAGTTACTCAGCTTACCGATGATACTCAACAAGCCACTCAAAACATGCTCAGTACATTACTTGAGCGCTCACCCGATACGCTTGCTGCTATTAAACGTGTTACACAACTTAGCTATAAACCAAACCAACGAAAAATACTCGCTAAAGAAACTTTCAGCCAAATTCGCTTACTGCTAAACCCAAACACTAAAAAAGCAATTGCTAAAGCAAAAGGAAAAGCGGATATAACCTACGCAAATATAAAGCACTGGTAGGCTATTGCACAATGCATAAAAGAGTTTGATTTGTTAAAGTTAAGCTCTTATCTTTTCTGTGAGCCAATTTGATGAAATATCTGCTCAGTAGCGCTATTATTTTACTATGTTTAGCCTGCGCTAAACTCATTATGCACTTTATTGGTGGAAGCTTTCCTGCACCGTTACTCGCTATGGTTATTTTATTAGTTTTACTCTTATCGGGTATTGTAAAAGAGCAACATGTAAAACCATGCGCCTCCCCTATTTTAAATATTATGCCTATATTTTTCATTCCTGCGGGTGTGGGATTTATTGAACATCTCGGCCTTATAAAGTCGCACTGGGCATTTTTAGCCTCAGTTGTGGTGCTAGTCCCTATAACTACCTTGTTGCTTGTTAGCAGTGTAATTGCGTACTTTAAGGGAAGAGAAAATAATGACTGATTTTACTTTTTCCGCTATTTCAGAGCTACAGCCTAATTTATGGTGGCTAAGTATTCCTTTTATTATTGTATTGTTTTTAGCACTAAGGGCCGTAAACCAAAGTATAAAAAACAGCGTATTTAAATCGCTCACTAACCCCGTATTTTTAAGTATTAGTATTATCGCTTTATTACTAATTAACCTAAATCTGCCTTATACGCAATTTGCCTCGCACAGCAAATTATTAAGCTGGTTATTAGAGCCCGCGATTGTGGCTTTAGCACTTCCTTTATATCAGCAGTTTACACACGTACGAAAAAATCTATTACTCATAGTCGCAACATGTAGCTTAGGTATTGTTAACGCAACCGTTGTGGCATTTTTGCTAAGCATATTATTTAATGCGCCTGTGCAGCTAAGTGAATCTGTTGCCGCACTCAGTGTCACAACCCCAATATCTTTAATTGTTACTGACTCATTAGGGGGGATTAGCTCTCTTGCTGCGGCTTTAGTTATTTTTATTGGTTTACTAGGCGCTTTATTTGGCTTTATGCTTTTTAAACTCATTAATATTTTTAATCACGAATCTCAAGGTGTTGCCATGGGCACAGCTTGTCATGCAATTGGGACTGCTGCTGCTATTGCTGAGCATCCAAAAGTAGGTGCTTACTCCTCAGTTGCAATGGCGCTAAGTGCTTTATTAACAGCGATTATAGTGCCGCTGTTATATCCATTTTTAGTCAACATTTTGCTATAGTTGGAAAAATACAACATAGCCCTAACATAGAGCGCTTTATGATCAGTTCTGAAATCGAACAGTTTGAAAAATATTACACCATGCTTACTGAGTATATGGTTACCTACAGTATGCAAATTGTTGGCGCTATTTTTATCGTCCTCATTGGTTTGTGGATAGCACAAAAGCTTGCCAAATTTGTAGCCGCGTTAATGACCCGCCATAACGTTGATATTACGCTCACAAACTTTGTCAGTAGCGTGGTAAAAGTACTGCTCATTGTAATGGTTATAATTATTGCACTTGGCAAAATAGGTATCAGCGTTACGCCATTTGTCGCAGCCATTGGTGCTGCGTCTTTAGGTGCAGGTTTAGCGCTGCAAGGAATGCTTTCTAATTATGGTGCAGGCCTTGCCATTATAGCCACTCGACCTTTTGTTGTTGGTGATACTATTGAAGTTAAAAATGTAAGCGGCCAAGTTAAAACAATTGAGCTTGGCTACACTATTTTAATCAATGAAGAAAAAGTAGAAATCACCATTCCAAATAAGCACATAGTGGGTGAAATACTTCATAACTCATTTAGTTACTCATTGGTCAAAGGTGAAATAGACATAGCCTATAGTGCTTGCTCTGATAACGCGATTAGCCTCATTGAAGACGTACTTAAAGCACATGAATTAGTCGCACAAAATCCGTTATCACAAGTGGGTATTGAACGCTTCGCCGATAGCGGTGTTACAATAAGCTACCGATATTGGGTGCCTACTACTAAAATTATCGAAACCAAACTGGCTATTAACGGTGGTGTTTATAAAGCAATTAATAACGCTGATATTGAAATTCCATTCCCTCAACGCGTCATTACAATTAACAAAGCCGACCTAGAAAGCTAATTTATTTTTATTTTGAGCTTGCATATCTGCAAGCTCATCCTTTACTACCCCCCCCTCTGCTCAGAATAAACTCAAATAGTTGTGTTATAGATTTATTTGCCATATAAATAGTGTTAATAAATATCAATACGCACTTAATTTTAATAATAAAAAAACAATAATGAGTAATGATGATGCGCAACCCCTTCTACCTAGGCGATTGGCAAGTAACACCTTCAACTAACTCAATTCAACTAACTGGTAAAGCCAAACAGTTAGAGCCCAAAGCGATGGAAGTTTTATTGCATTTGTGTCAACAAAATGGCGACATTGTAAGCAGCGATGAATTGCTCAATAAATGCTGGAAAAATACTGATATTGGCGATAATCCATTACATAAAACTATCACTCAGCTAAGAAAAGCGCTCGGTGATAAAGCCAATGAACCACATTATATTGAAACTATCCGTAAACGTGGCTACCGCATTATTGCAAAATTATCTTTTCCGTTAGCAGATCCTATACCAAGCACTAAAAGTACATGGCAGGGAGGATCCCCTTTCTTAGGCCTGCGTGCATATAACCCAAATGATACCCACGTTTTTTTTGGCCGTACCCAATCTATAGCTACCCTGCTGGAAAGGATATCTAGCCAGGTAAATTACGGTCGTGCTTTTTGCTTAATACTTGGCCCTAGTGGTACAGGTAAATCCTCGCTTGTTAATGCTGGAATTTTACCAAAACTGCTAGATGAGCGAGGCTATAATGGCATCGGGGTTATTTCCTACACCCAGATCGACTTTGCAGATGTGCATAAAAATAGACTTTTTCTAGATTTAGCTTCTGCATTACTTGATTGGGATATAAACGCCCAGCCTGTGTTTGAAGGATTAAGCGCGCAAACACTTGCAGAGCAACTAGAATTGGCAATAGATGGCGTAATTAACGCCATACAAGCTGCACTTAGTAAAGCCTCTACACAACTTAAAACACCCCAGTTATTTTTATTTATTGACCGCTTAGAAGTACTGCTTTCTTCTCCTATATTTAGTAGCGAAACACGCAGCCATTTCTTATCGGTTATTGAGCGCTTAGCAATCTCTAAAGCTGTGATTGTATTTAGTGCGTGTCGTAACGACTTTTACCCTTTAGTGGTTGAACAACCAAGTTTAATGGCAGGCAAAGCTCATGGCGCGCACTACGATTTAACACCGCCAAACCGCCAAGAGCTTCAACAGATTATTCGCCTGCCAGCGTTAACCGCTAATTTAACGTTCTCCAATGACCCACAAACCCAAACACCACTGGATGAAATATTGTGCGCCGATACAGCTAATAACCCCGATGCATTACCCATGCTGCAATACACATTGCAAGAGCTGTACTTGCAGCGCAGTGATAGTAACGAGCTACTGCACAGTGTTTACACAAAACTCGGGGGTATTGAGGGCGCCATAGGCAAAAAAGCAGAAGATATATTTATTGACCTTAGTAATGAGCAACAGCAACAACTAAAAAGCGTGTTATCACAACTGATCACTTTAAACCCAGATGGTAAAACCATTACGAGCCGCGCTGCCCGCTGGCAAACATTAACCAACACAAGCCAAAAAGAGCTTGTGCAAGCCATGGTCGATAGCCGTTTATTTGTATCGCATTTACAAAACCAAGAAGCCTGTTTTAGCCTTGCTCACGAGGCATTATTGCGTCAATGGCCGCGCGCAAAACAATGGATTAATGACCATAAAGATGCCTTAGCAATAAAAAGTCGTTTACAACATCAAGCTCAAAATTGGGTAGATGAAGATAAAAGTAGTGCTTACCTCCTAGCGCCAGGTAAACCGCTACAAGAAGCGCAGCTATTACTTAACGACAAACTGTTTAAATTAGATGATAACGAGCATGCTCTTATCAAAAGCTCTGTAAAAAAAACAAAAACAAAAATAAGAGCAAAACGAGTGACAGTTGCCTTATTGGGCTTACTTACATTTACCGCGTTATTAATGAGCTTCACTAGTTTTAAAGCCCAACAACATGCGCAAAAAAAGCAGCTGGAGGCCGAAAGCTTACTGGGGTTTATGGTCGGCGACTTTGCCGATAAATTACGTAGCGTTGAACGTATGGACTTACTTGATGGTATTAGTAATAAAGCACTTGAGTATTTTACTGATCAAACTGACGATTCAAGTTCACTTTTTAGCTTTAGCGATAATAAAGCACAATTTAACAAGCGTTTTCAGTACGCACAAACTCTTGAGGCAATGGGTGAAGTAGCTTATTCCCGAGGTAAAACCGATGAAGCCTTTACCGCCTTTGAAAACGCCCGCACCCGCCTTGAGGCATTATTAAAAATACAGCCTAACAACTTAGAGCTACTAACGCTTGCAGGCGCCAATGCCTTTTGGCTTGGTCAATTAACTTATGATCAAAATGATCATCAAGCTACTGAGCAAATGTTTAAAAAATACCACGCTTACAGTAAAAAAATGTATGCGCTGGCAGCCAATGATTTTAACTCCATTATGGAATTATCGTATTCATCTAATTCTTTAGGTTCTTTATACATAGAAAAATCCAACTACAGCGCTGCAAAAAAGAACTTTGCAGAGTCACTTTTACTTAAAAATAAAGCGCTTAAACTGAAACCCAATAACAAAGATTTACTTCGAGATAAATCCGATACGATTAGTTGGCTTGCAAAAACAGAAGAGAAGCTAAGTAACTTTAATGAAGCAGTTAATATATTGGAAGGTGCAGTTGGCGTAATCACAAAATTGATTGCTAACTACCCTAGTGATGCAAGCCTTTTTTACACGTCAGCAAACCTATATATGCAACAAAGTTATTTACTGAGCTATTTGAGTGATAAACGGATGGCCCATAAAAAAGCCAGCTTGGCGAATCAAGTTATCAATGAAGCTTTAGTACAAGATCCAAAAAACAATAAATTTCAGCTTATGTATTATCGCTCTTTAGCACATTCACTAATGCTATCTACTGATGAAGCTACTGACTCAACAATTGAAAAAATAATTAATTTTTTAAAATCTCAAAATTTTAAAAATACCAGCACTATTAATACACAAATTACACTGATTCAATATTTTATAAATAGACAATCACCACTCAAAGCGCAGGAGTTATTAACTGAGCTTGAGAATAATGAAAACTACAAACATCAATTAGCCAACCTAACTAAAACTGGTGATTACTTAGTATATACAAGAATAAACTTAATCAAAGCAAACTTAGCTACAACTAATAAACAGCGAGAGCAATTTTGCTTAAGTGCTATCAAAGCTATTTCTGAAGCTGCAAAAATAAGTCAGAGCGTAAAAATAACATACCCACTAGTACAAGCTTATAACTGTTTAAACAGAGAAGACGAGATATCAGAAATAAAAACAAGCCTAGTTAAATTAGGCATTACGAACTTCCAACTATAATTACTCATAAAGGAAATGATATGAATAACACCCTAGAAAATGTCGACTTTCAAGTAAATATTAAACTTAACAACGGTGAAGCTATTTTTAGCTATACAAAAAATGGCGAATCCGCTACTGGCGGTTTTGTTGTAAGAACTGAAACCGCTGGCAACTACAATTTAGACGATGCCACAATTCAAAATGGTTTCGTATTTACTGGCGCTACTATCACCGATATCGACACACAAAAACCATGCGCCCAAGACTTCAGCTATAAAGTAAGTGACAACGGCCACACAATTATCATTACCGACACAGATGAAAATAATGGCTCTGTATGCTTAATCTTTAACGTTGAGTGTAATGGCAATAAATATGAAAGCGCAGATCCTCAAGTTAAGAATGAAAAAGAACTCTAATTAGTAATGCTTATTTTTAAATTGCACAGGCATATTAATTGCGGTGCAATTTATTTAAAAACGCCCCTTAAATAAACATAAATAACAACAACTTAAATCAGAAGGTTACCGAAAGGTTTAAAAACTATAAATTGAATAAACTGCTAGACATAAAGTTTCATTAACAATAAAAATGAGCAACACCATGTCTAACAATAATGAAAATAGCAGAGAAAACAACACCGACAGCGCTGTATCTGCATTAATCAGCAGCATCTCTAATACCGTTAACAATGAAAAAATAAGCGCAATTATTAATGTCACTAATGTCATGGCCGATGCTATTTTTATTGTTAATGCAGATGGGGTGTTTGAATCAGTAAATCCCGTTGCAGCGCGTTTTTTCAATGTAACGTCTGATTCATTAATAGGTAAAAAATGGCAAGATTGTTTACAAGAACAGTATCGCGATGACTATAAATACATGTTTGAAAGTTGGAAAAACAACTATCAAACACCACTCAATCATGGTCCAAAAGAAGTTAGAATAAGAAAAAACAATGGTAACTGTTTAGATGTTGAGTTATCTATATCATGTTTACCCGAATCGGTAGTCGCAAGTACCCCACTTTTTATTTGTATAATGCATGATATTTCAAAGCACGTTAAAAAGTATAAAGTACTGGAAAACGTAGCCAAACTTGATCACCTCACTGGTATTGCTAATCGTTGTACTTTAGAAAAAACCATCATTAAAAATTGGCAAGAGTGCATAGTTAACAAGCAGCCTCTTAGCTTTATACTTATCGATATTGATTACTTTAAATTATTTAACGATAACTTTGGCCATGTAAAAGGTGATAAGTGCCTTCAAAAAGTCGCTCGTACAATTGAAGAGTGCTTACCATCTAAAGACAGTTTAGTAGCACGCTATGGTGGTGAGGAGTTTGCTGTTGTGCTGCCTCGTTCGCACATTTCAAATGCACAAATGATTGCTAAGCGTATTCAGGAAAAAATACTCAACATTAATTTTAGAGATCTCGGTTTACCAGCGAATGTAAAAATAAGTGTAAGTCAGGGTTTAGCGTGTGAATACAATAATCAATACAGAACATCTGAGGCATTAATATGCGCGGCGGATACTGCCTTATACAGGGCGAAGTCGGAAGGGCGTAATAAATTATGTATAAGATGATGTACTAACTATTTGGTATAGCATTTATCTACTAAAATAAAAAACCGCAATTGCGGTTTTTTATTACTTGAGAAAAGCTTAAATATCGATTAGCAATCCTTCGTCCTTTTTAATCTTTTCGATCACCATATAAGTATGATGAGTGCCCACGCCGGGAATATCTACTAAGTCGCCAAGAACTTGTCTATATTCTTCCATATTAGAAACGCGAATTTTTAATAAGTAATCATAACCACCAGCAACCATGTCACATTCGACTACTTGTTCTATCCTTAATATGTGCTCTCTAAATACTTTAAATACAGCTGTATTTGAAGCAACAAGCGATACTTGAACATGCGCTACTAAGCTCTGATTAAGTTTAGCTTCGCTAAGCTTGGCGTAGTAGCCTTCGATATAGCCTTCTTGCTCTAATCGTTTTACACGATCTAGGCACGGGCTTGCACTCAAATTAACCTGTTTTGCGAGGTTAACATTTGAAATTCTGCCGTTCTTTTGTAGAACGTCTAGTATGGCTAAATCAATACGATCTAGCATGCGTAATCTATTTGGAATTGTCATAACAGAATTTTATGCGGATAAGTTAAATTTATGCCCTGTAAATTATCGTAAAACGCGAAATTTAACCAGCATATTCTGCTGAAATTTAATTAGAATGCACTCACAATATCACTGGTAATTTATTGGTAATTAATTTTACTTTAATTCTTAACACTCCTGAGGGTTGCTTATGTTATTCAACGGCGATTTAACAACGATTTGTCCTATTAGACAAAGAATCCGTGACTTCTACCGCATAGATGAAAATGCGGTTATTGATCATATTTTACCGCTTGCAGAAGTAGGCGTAAAAGCACGAAGTCGTGCCTGGGAAAGAGCCCGCCAGATTGTTTTAAACATTCGTAAAGAGCAAGATGGGCAAGGCGGTGTTGATGCGCTTTTAAATGAATTTTCACTCTCTAGTGAAGAAGGCGTTGTATTAATGTGTTTGGCCGAAGCACTGCTTCGCGTACCAGATAAAGCGACTCAAGATGTACTTATTCGTGACAAGTTAGCGAAAGGTGATTGGAGCTCTCATTTAGGCAGCAGCGATTCTTTATTCGTAAACGCGTCTTCTTGGGGATTATTAGTTACCGGTAAAATGGTTAACTACACAGACAAAACGAAAGAACAACAGTTCGGCATGCTTAAAAAGACCATTGGTCGTTTAGGTGAGCCAGTTATTCGTAAGTCTGTAAATTTTGCTATGAAAATTATGGGTAAGCAATTCGTTATGGGTCGTACCATTGACGAAGCAATTGAACGTGCTGCCGATACAGAGCAAAAAGGTTATGTATATTCTTACGATATGCTAGGCGAAGGCGCGCGCACAATGAAAGATGCGAAGCGTTACTTTGACAGCTACATGAATGCTATACACTCGATTGGTAAAGCGGCAAATGGTCGTGGTCCAATTAAGAGCCCTGGTATTTCAGTTAAGCTTTCTGCTATTCATCCACGTTATGAGTTCACTCATAAAGACCGTGTGATGGAAGAAATAGTCCCTAAGTTAAAAGAACTTGCGCTTGCTGCTAAGAAATACGATATCGGCTTTACCGTTGATGCTGAAGAAGCTGACCGTTTAGATATTTCATTAGATGTCATTGAAGCGGTATTTAGTGATGAAGATCTTGGTGATTGGCAAGGATTTGGCTTAGCGGTTCAAGCGTACCAAAAACGCGCTATTTTTGTAATTGAATGGCTAACAGACCTTGCAACACGTGTTGGTCGTAAGATGATGGTACGTTTAGTTAAGGGCGCGTACTGGGATACTGAAATCAAAACCACACAACAAGATGGTTTAGAGCATTTCCCTGTATTTACTCGTAAAGCAACAACCGATGTTTCTTACAAAGCATGTGCAATTAAAATGCTTGAAGCGCGCGACGTACTTTATCCACAATTTGCTACACATAACGCTTACACTGCCGCGACTATTTTAGAAGTAGCGAAAGGCGATAACACAGGTTTTGAATTTCAACGTTTGCACGGTATGGGTGAATCATTATTCGACCAAATCGTTAACGAAGAAAAAATTCAATGTCGTGTATATGCACCGGTTGGTCAACACGAAGACCTACTTGCTTACCTTGTTCGTCGTTTGTTAGAAAATGGTGCTAACTCATCATTTGTAAACGCGATTGTAGATACAACAAAACCTGTTGAATCATTACTACCAGACCCTGTAGAAACACTGCAAGGCCTGCGTAACAAGTACAATACGCAAATCAAAATGCCAATTGATTTATACGGTGAAGAACGTGCTAACTCTAAAGGCATGGATTTAACCGATATTAACGTTATTACCCCTTTCAAAGAGAATCTTGAAACATGGTTTAATGAGCACTTAATTGAGCAAAGCCAAGTACCAGAAGGCTCATTGGCTGTTAAAAACCCAGCAAATCACAAAGAAATCATCGGCCACGTTAAGTTACAAACTGGCGAAGAGATGAAAGTATTACTGGCTAACGCTGAAGCGGCACTTGAATCATGGTCACAAACACCAGTAAAAGAGCGTGCTAATTTACTGCGTCGCGTTGCTGACATTTTAGAGCGTCATCATGATGAACTAGTCGCTATCTGTATTAAAGAAGCGGGTAAAGTAGCGCAAGATGGTATTGATGAAGTACGTGAAGCGGTTGATTTTTGTCGTTACTACGCAGCGCGCGCTGAAGAGTTATCTAAAGATGAGCGTTTTGAAGCCCGTGGCGTTATTTTATGTATTAGCCCGTGGAACTTCCCGCTTGCAATATTTTTAGGTCAAGTTGCTGCTGCGATTGTTACAGGTAACACTGTAATTGCTAAGCCTGCTGAGCAAACAAGTTTAATCGCCCTTCGTGCCATTGAACTAATGCTATCTGTTGGTTTACCTGAGCACGTTGTTCAACCTGTTATCGCTCGCGGCTCAGAAGTAGGTAAAACAATTGTTCCAGATGAGCGCATTCAAGCGGTTATGTTTACAGGTTCTACTGAAACAGGCACATTAATTTCTCAAACACTTGCTGCACGTAACGATATTCAAGTACCGTTAATTGCAGAAACAGGTGGCCAAAACTGTATGATTGTTGACTCAACGGCGCTTCCTGAGCAAGTAGTTGACGATGTGATCAGTTCTGGTTTTCAAAGTGCTGGCCAACGTTGTTCTGCTCTTCGTGTTTTATTCATTCAAGATGACGTAGCAGATGGCATTATCGAAATGCTTAAAGGCGCTCTAGCTGAGTTACACATTGGCGACCCATCGTTACTATCAACTGATGTTGGTCCGGTAATTGATGAAAAAGCACTTAAAAACTTAAATGAACACGTTGAGTACTTAAAAGGTAATTCTATACTTCATTACGAATGTAAAATTCCTGATAATACTCAAAATGGCGCATACTTTTTTGCTCCTCGTTTATACGAAATTAAAGACTTATCAGTACTTAAACGTGAAGTATTTGGCCCATGTGTTCATATTGTTCGCTTTAAATCGAATGAACTTGATGATGTGATGGATCAAATAAATAACACGGGCTATGGTCTGACAATGGGTGTTCACTCACGTATTGAAGAGCGCTGTGAGTACCTTGCTAAAATGTCACGTGCGGGTAATGTTTACATTAACCGAAACATGATTGGTGCCATTGTTGGTGTGCAACCGTTTGGTGGCCGTGGTTTATCAGGTACTGGCCCTAAAGCCGGTGGCCCTAACTACCTACAACGTTTAGTAAAAGAAAAAGCATCACCAGATAACGTACAAATGACTAACCTAACGCCTGACGAACTTGATTTACACCACTACAGCGGTGCGAATGAGCAAGTTAAAAAGCTAATGGCTAACTCAATGCGCGATGAGAAAATCTGGCGTGCAACACCACTAAACGACCGTGTTTCGGCTGTACGTCAGTTGCTTGCTAAAATCGCGACGGTAGAAATTATCGACGATTTAGCAGACGACTTAGCATTAACATTATCAGAAGCACGTGCACAGCTTAACCGCCTTGAAAAGCACATGCGTAAGTTTACTACCCTGCCTGGGCCAACGGGTGAGTCTAATACACTTCATCTAGAAGCACGTGGTTGTGTAGTGTGTTATGCAGATAAGAGCACATCATTTAACTTCTGGGCATTGTCTATCATCACTGCTATTGCCGCAGGTAATACGGTAATTACTGTAGCGTCTGAGCTGTTTTATGATGAAGCCGTTGCCTTTAAAGATAAATTTATCTCTACAGGTGTTGCAGAAGGTGTTTTCCAAGTAGCTAAACCTAACCAGTTACAAGCTATTTTGGCGCACCCTCATTTAGCCGGTGCGGTAGTTGCTGCTCGCTCGTCTCGCTTGGGCTACTTTAGTCAACAGCTTGCACAGCGTAAAGGTGCTATTTTACCAGTAATTAGCTCTGAGTATTACGATACATTAATCAAACGTCTTATTACTGAAAAAACAATCAGTATTGATACAACAGCATCAGGTGGTAACACATCACTAATGACGCTTGTTGAAGATGATGAATAATTAAGCTAATGCTTTTTAACTAAAAAATAAAAAAGGCACTGAAAAGTGCCTTTTTTATTAGGTAGTAACGTATATATTTGTTAGCTTAATGAAAGATTAACAATAGAAGTAATAAATTTGAAAATAATCCCTGTAGGTCAGTTACTGCCTGGTATGTTTGTGCAAAGCGTTACTAGACAAACTGGCAGTATTAAAATTAAAAATCAAGGCTGGGTTAAAACTCAGGCTGGTATTAATAACCTAATAAAAGCAGGTATTTTAGAAGTAGAAATCGACCCTGATAAAACCCTCATTGAATCAGTCCCTGAAAAAGCTCCTATTGCTGTACCTGCAACAAAAATAAAGCGTGACCCTTGGCAAAAAACACACAGTGCCGAACAAGAAATGGGAAAGGCAAAAAAACTGTATGACGAAGCTAAAACACTGCAAATAAAAGCATTTAAAGATATTAAAGCAGGCCGCGATATAGATATTGCACCGTTCAAAGAGCTGGCAAGTGGCTTTATGGACTCTGTTTTTAGAAACCAAGATGCCCTAGCCTGCCTTACCCAAATGCGCCAAAAAGATGCTTACCTACTTGAGCACTCTATTAATGTATCGATATTAATGGGGATTTTCGCTAAACATTTAGGTATAGAAAAAAACATTATTGTTGAACTGACTACCGGCGCACTTTTACACGACATTGGTAAGATAAAAATCCCTGATGAAATACTCAATAAGCCGGGCCGCTTTACCGATGATGAATTTAAAATAATGAAAATGCACTCGCTTTTCAGTAAAGAAATATTAGAAGAGTCTGGCTTAACGGGTATCGCGGTTGATATTGCAGGTATGCATCATGAAAGGCTTGATGGTAAAGGCTACCCGTTTGGTAAAAAGGGCGACGAAATAAGTCAGTACGTACGTATGGCATCAATTGTAGATGTGTATGATGCACTTACCGCAGAACGTGTTTACAAAGCAGGCATGGAGCCAATAAAAGCCTTTAAAATACTAAAAGACGGATGCCCAGATAGCTTCGATCCCGTGCTGCTTAATAAGTTTATTCAATGTATTGGTATTCATCCGGTAGGAACGCTCGTTAGATTATCGAGTCAAAAAGTTGGTTTAGTGACCGAGAGTAATCCCAGTACACCACTAAAGCCTATCGTTAAAACATTTTACAGCGCCAAACATAGTCGCTATACAGAGATAAAAGATATCGATTTATCTAATAAAAAAACCTTAGATACCCTTGAATCAGCGGTGAAACCTAAAGAATATAATATTGATTTAGAACGCTTTTATAAAAACTCAATATTACCCTAAGCAATATTGAGAGCTCAACATTCTACCGAGCTCTCAACATAATAGCTAAACGTTTACTGCGGCCAGTCTTGCAAAGCCTTTAAGCTAAACTCATAACCATCAAAATCAAGTACACTTTGCTCAGGTGTAATCTCTCTTACAGTTAAAGCACCTATGCTCTCTCCTTCATGTAACTCTCGGCCATTTAGCTTGATCCAACGTTTGTCAGCACTCGATGAATAAATATGCGCTTGATATTTAATACTAGGCAACATTGATTGCAAACCATCTGGTAGTAATTCTACAGGCTCAACACGTGATGACGTTTTTGATGCATGGGTAACTTCATAATCCTGATTTTTTTCGACATCTTGTATAGCTTGCGCAAACGCATTTTTAAGTGTTGTAGGCACCTCATCAAGCTCAGGATCGCTCATCTGTTGAGATTGGTTGTTACCATTAATTGGCTTACCTAGTACTTTATATTTACTCATATCTAGTTGAGCTGATGCTGTATTTTGACTTTGCCCAAATACCGAAGCGTTCTGTGTATTATTTGGATTGTAATTATTTTGTGGATTAAATACTGGCTGATTATAATTTTGAACTGGCATTACTTGTTGCACGTTCTGCTGATTATAACCCGTTGCGCTCGTGACCGGACTCGATGGCATAGGAATATATTGCCCATTAGGCGTTAATAACATTTGCTGTACACCATTAGGTGTTTGCACATGTACAAGTTGCCCTTCAATCGTTGCAGTATTATTTGGAGCTATTTTAGCGGGTTCTAACTTAGCTATTTGCTGCTTTTCAACTGCGGCATCTACTTCTTTAACTTGTTCTTTAGGTGACGATTTTTCGCTTTCAACCACCTTAATTACAGCGGGTTCCGATGTGTTTAATAAAGTAGTACCTTGAAACCACTTACCCGTAGTAAACCCACCAGCTACAGCAATAAAAGCAGCTAAGCTTGTACCAAATACTAACGCTAATCGTCTATAACGCTTTAGTGCTTGCTGTTGCTTTAACTGCTCTGATTGTAAGTCGTATTGCTCAGCACTCATATCTGATTGCTGCGACTGCTTTAGCGCATCTAATAAATAAGACATAACTTACCTAACTATAAAATAAATGAAAGCCCAATGCCTACGGCAAATAAAGCAACGAATGCAAGGCTATATGGTACAAATGACGTTGCTTTTTTGGCCTCATTAACTGGCGCTACAAAATCCATGGGTAATGACTCATGTGCTGACTTTTTTATTATATCGCTATCAACTATCAACTGCTGCTTTGCAAAAGTGCCTACCAAAGCTCGCTCACATACCAAGTTCATTAATCGTGGCACACCACCGGTTAATTGATGAACAGCTTGCATGGCATCCATCGAAAAAATTCCTTTATCACATCCTGCAACATGTAACCGATGCTTTATGTAAGCAACTGTTTGGCCTTGCGTAAGTGGTAATAAATGGTAACGAGCTGTTATTCTCTGGGCGAGTTGCCTTAATTCATTGCGCTTTAAAAGCTCTTGTAGCTCAGGTTGACCAACCAATACTATTTGTAATAATTTTTTATGATCGGTTTCTATATTTGTCAGCAAGCGTAATTGTTCAAGCACATTAGGGGCAAGTAACTGCGCTTCATCAATTATAAGTATGGTGTGCCCACCCGATTTATTATTGGTCTCTAAGTGCTTTTTTATAATATCGGTAAGACTTTTAAGCGTCGCATTATTAGCATCGTAACTAATGTTGAGCTCATCACAAATACTAGCCAATAACTCCAGCTCTGATAGTGCTGGGTTATGGATCATCGCTACTTGCGTGTTTTCAGGTAACTGCTCTAACATACTGCGGGTAATTGTAGTTTTACCAGTACCCACTTCGCCTGTTAATAATACAAAACCACCGTCTTCACCTAATCCATAGGTAAGGTGTGCTAAGGCTTCTTTATGTCGTTCACTTAAAAATAAGTAATGAGGGTTGGGCGAAATTGAAAAAGGTTTTTCATTCAGGCCAAAATAGCTTAAATACACCGTGATGTTCCTTCGTAATTAAATCACGGCCTATAATGGCAAAAAAACGCACTAAGTGACAACGTTGTAAGCGCTTTATTATTGAAATAACGTAAATTTATGTAAAACAAAAAAATGCAGCGGTTTTAAGGCTGCACTTTCATCTGTCTAATCTTAGTAAGTACTTTATTCTTCGTAGCGAACTAACCGTAAATACACATTACTAGTTTTGGCGTGCAAGCTATTCAGCCCACTATCAAATTGATAAACCCATGCAGAGCTCATCGTGCTCACACCCGATGTATTTGACCAATAGTTTTGAAGTTTTGTACCAAAAAACACCTCTTCATTAATGCTCGGCTCGGTGCAACTGTGCTCTAAAATACTCGCCAACTCCTTAATGTTAGGCATTTGCCAATCATCGTAATCTGCGGTTGTATCATTTTTAGCACCGCGTAGTGCTTCTTGCCAAGTAAGAGAAGGTGTAGAGCCTTCGCAAAGTTTTGTCTCTGTATTATAAGTTTGCCCATAACTACAGCGTTGCCACATAAGGCCTGTTTCGGTATCAGACACTGTGCCATCTGTATTTATGGTAAATCTATCTGTCGGCGTTGTGGTATCTGCACCGTCGTAGCACGTTTGCGCCGCTGCAATATTAAAGCTCAAGCTTATAGTTGCTAGTGCATAGAGTAATTTTAATTTCATTATTTTCTCCTAACGGCTTCTAACTAAACGAACATACGCAGTATTTTCTTTTGGATAAGCAAGATCGTTACCATTACTCATATCTATAATATACGCTTGCGATAAACTTGTACCATCGGCTGCAGTTTGCGAGGTCCAATACGGTAAATCCACATTTTCTATATCACCTGATTGAGGAATATAAGGAAATAACGATTCGTCTATTAGCACTCTTTGCCCTTGTTTCCCGTAATCAATTAAACCTAAAAGCTCGTTATAAGTTGGTAAGCGCCAGTTTGTACCACCACAGAAATCTAAGCTATTCACTTCGTTTATATAGCTTTGCACGCCGCAACTGGTATCATCCGGACAAGTTGAATTGGCTGTACTGGTATCGGTAAAAGTAGTATCGCCCAAATCCCAAAAGTAATGATTTTGCCCTTCACGCAAACTTGTATTTGGCAATACTCCAGAGGATTCAGTTTTTACTTCCCATACAAGCCCTGTAACATTATCGCGTATACAGGTAAAGTCACTACTATCATCACCAACTTCATCAGCAAACTGATTAAGTTTAGTATAATCAAACGCTAAATTACCTTTGCCAACCTTATCTAAACGATTTGCATAGCTATCGCGTCCGAGCTCTGCATCTTGCTCTGGAAAATCATCGCTTTCACAGTTAATGCGTTGTGTATTGTTGTAACACTCACCAACACCACTATCGTTTATAAGCCCAAGCGCTTTTGGTGATACATCAACAAATAAAGAATCTGTATCGGTACGTCCTTTTGAGTCGGTTACCGTTACTTCAAAGCTCAATGTGGTCTCGGTATCTACATCAGAGGCAAAAAATGTCGTTGTACATTGGTTGCTATTACTCAATGTTTCGGTATTACCGGTAAGTTGTTGCCATTTACACTGATAGGTATCGGTAACAGTTTCGCTATTCGTTGCATCAAGTGTTACTTGTTCAAACTCCTCAATATTTTGATCAGCACCTGCATTTGCATCCACCAACTCATTTGTTTTGTTAAGCGTCATCGAATATTGAGTACTCGCCTCACCGCCTTCATCATCAGTGACTGTTAGCTGCCAAGATAAATTTACGTTACTTTCAAGTAATGGATGAGAAAAGCTAAGAGTTGACTCATTAAAGCTCGTAATATCTAAGTCAGGACCTGATAGCAATTGCCACAAATAACTATCAATTTGGCCATTATCATCAGGATCGATCGACTCAAGGGCGCTCAAATTCACAGTATCTTTGTAAACAGAAGGAAGTGTTTCAGGAGATGTTTGTGTAACAACAGCAAGAGGAAGTTGGTTATTAGAGCTCACTGAAATAGAAATATCGTCACTAACAGCGCTACTACCGGTGCTTTGATAGCTTACTCTTAAGATTATTTCACTATCAGTTTTTACGTCAGGTGCGGTAAGTGTTTGCTCAGCACCATCAAGCGGAAAACCTTCTAAGCTTGGGCCGCTAACTTGTTGCCATGAAAACGTACCATCAGCGGGAGAGCCTTGTGCTGTGATGGTAAATTCAGTTTTTTCGATAATTTGTAAATCGATTCCAGCATTAACAGAGGTTTCTACAACTGTATTATCGCTATCACCACCACCGCCTCCACACGCACTTAACAAACCACAAGAAATGAGAGGGATTAAAGCAAACGCTTTCATACGCAGCACCTTATTATGTCAAATAATTACTATAGTGTAATTACTAGCAATAAAGATGCCATTAAAGTACTACATATAAGTATCTTGATGAATACGTACAAATAGCTTTGTGCCTATTTTACTGTAATCAATTTTATACTCTCGACCATCTAACGCTTGAATAAACAATAATTGTTTTTCTTCGCCAAATATATCAGCGCTACTTACATAAACCATCTCTAAATAACGCTCTTTTGCGTCTCGACGGTTTTTGGGTAACTCTTCTTTAAATGGCTCCAAGCCATGTTGCGTTACTTTAATTTTGGGATGAATTTCAGAGTTTACAATCACTAAATCAAGTTTTTTATCTTTATGTATTATGGTATTTCGACCACTTTTTAAAAAAGCTCTGTCTTGGCTCATTTTCTTTCCTACAGTCGCAGCTTAATTGTTAATTTGCGACGCTATAAACTGACGGGGCTCGCGCTTCCACTTATTTAAGTTAGCACTAAATGCCCAAATATCTCTATCTAATACACTGGCAGGTAATAATAAATCGTAACCTGTTAGCAGTTGAAGGTGCTTAGTTCTGTTAGCAAACATAGCTATAAGACCAGTATAGCTTACCCCTTTATGGGATGTGTATTGCGTATCTTCTATTAACCATTCTGATGGGCAATTGCCATTTTTGCAATGTTTTTGAACAACTTGCATAAACAAATTACGCTGTTCTATTAAAAGCTTTCCTGCAATTCTTGGTGCGATATTTGTTAAAAACTCATCTATGTCGTTTACTTTAACACCCACTGCATTGAGCTCTAAGTAATCAAAACCATCTTCTACTTTGGGTATACCACTGTGATGAAAGTTATTACGAGACATGTTCCAAGCCCCATATTTATGGCAATAAACAAGCTCCGACTCACTTATCAAAAGGCTATAATACGGCTCTTGAGTTTTTAAATATCCAATAAAAATAGCGACAATACACAAACTCACTAAAAATATTTCAAGTATGCTAATCTCACCCGGCCTTAGTAAATTAAACAACATAATAAAAACTAAGCCAATGGCACCTGCAACAAGCACCTCAATTGCGTTTCGCGCACCTTGTGCCCGAAACTTAATGACATTGTTAGATTTATCCATATTGGTAAAACACCATATAAAAAACAAACATAATAATGGTCCAAATTATGATCTTTCTTGTTGTTATACATAAGTTACAGGTCGTTTTAAATTTCATACATTACCGCTTTATCCTCAACAAAATAGGAACAATGAATAAATCTTATTTACTTTTACGCTTAACGCACAAATTTATGAGACACATAACCGCCTTTTCTCGGTCTTATTTCGTACAATGGATATAATTAATTTTCAGGTATGAAAACGATGTACTCAAGACAATCAGGTAAAGCTCTTTTTCCATTTATTATTACATTACTACTAATATTTAGCGTTTATTTATATTTACCCGCTAGCCACGGCGAACAAGCCGATTCATCACAAATGTCTACTCAAGTAACAGCTCATACTGTTACCTCTCAGGAAAACGCAGTGATGATAGAAGCCATTGGTAGCGCACGTGCAAACCAAGCAATCTATATAAAAAGTGCGCAAAACGATTATGTCACAGGTATATATTTTAAAGACGGCGACTTAGTCAGTAAAGGACAAAAGTTAGTACAGTTACAGAGCCAACAAGAACAGCTTGCCGTTAAAGAGCTTGGTATTAACTTACGTGAAGAACAGCGCCAGTTAGATCGCCTAACCGAACTTTCACGCTCGCAATCAACGGCAAAGTCGTTACTTGAGGAGCAGTTATCTCGTGTTGATGCAACAGAGGCCCAACTAGAAAGCGCTAAAACTAAATTAAACGAAATGACTATTAGTGCGCCGTTTTCAGGCCTGTTAGGTAAGCGTGAAATATCAATAGGTGCCTACGTAAGTAATACAACAATAATCACAACACTTGATGATATTAGTATTATTAAAGTTGACTTTAAAGTACCTGAAAAATATTTAGCACAATTAAATATGGGTATGAAAGTGCTTACGCAAAACGATGCCTACCCAGGACAAACATTTAACGGCAAGGTAACGCATATTAGCTCGCGTATTGATTCGGTTACTCGCAGTGTTGAAGTAACAGCAAGCTTTGCCAATAAATCAGGATTACTTCGCCCTGGTATGTTACTAAATACAGCACTTGAGCTAAGCAGCAACCAAGCTTTAATGGTGCCAGAAAAAGCGGTTATACCTTTGCAAGACAAACACTTTGTTTTTCAAATTCAAGATGGGATAGCTAATAAAATTGAAGTGCATGTTGCTAGCAGAAATAATGGCTGGGTTGCTATCGACGAAGGCCTAACTGATGGCGAGCAAATTGTTACTGAGGGGCTAATAAAAATTCGCTCTGGAAGTAAAGTAAGCGTAAAGGGGTAATACGTGAAAATTACTGATACTAGCGTTAAACGCCCCGTTTTTGCCATAGTAATTAATTTACTGCTTCTTACTTTTGGACTGGTTGCGTTTACTATGCTGCCACTTCGTGAATACCCGG
This sequence comes from Pseudoalteromonas arctica A 37-1-2, assembly GCF_000238395.3. GTDB lineage: Bacteria > Pseudomonadota > Gammaproteobacteria > Enterobacterales > Alteromonadaceae > Pseudoalteromonas > Pseudoalteromonas arctica. The sequence continues at coordinate 935,124 of NZ_CP011025.1, read as the reverse complement.
ATATTGAAACGCCGATTGTAAATATCAGCACTGAATACACAGGTGCTTCTGCCGAAATTATAGAAACCAAAATAACGCAAATAATAGAAAATCGAATTTCAGGTATTGAAGGTATTAAAAGTATTAACTCATCGAGTCGTAATGGACGTTCAAACATTACCATTGAGTTTGATATTAACCGCGACATAGATGCTGCATCTAACGATGTACGCGAACGTGTAGCACGTGCACTTGATAGTTTGCCCGATCAGGTACGCCCACCAGAAGTATCTAAATCAAATAGTGATGAAAGCCCAATCGCCTGGTTTGTATTAAACAGCGAAACAATGGACTCGTTACAGTTATCTGATTACGCGCAGCGTTTTATTGTTGACCGCTTAGCCGTAGTAGATGGTGTATCTAACGTACGTATTGGTGGTGAGCGCCAATACGCCATGAAAATTTGGCTAAACCGCCAAGCAATGGCTGCACGGGGTATTACCTCAAGCGATATAGAAAACACACTTCGTACAGAAAACGTTGAGTTACCGGCTGGCGAAATAGAATCTATAGATCGTGACTTTACCGTGCGTACTGCCCGTAGTTATAAAGATCAGCGCGATTTTAAAAACCTGGTAATTAAACGTGGTGATGAAGGTTACCTAGTACGTTTAGGTGAAGTTGCCGATGTACGTTTAGAAGCTGCCGATGACGAAAGCTTATTTCGTGGTAACGGGCGTAATATGATTGGCTTAGGTATTGTAAAACAAGCTAAAGCAAACACACTAACCGTAGTAGATAACGCACGCAGCGAACTTGAAAAAATCAAACGCAACCTACCTGAAGGCACTACAATTCAAGACAGCTACGATTCGTCTGTATTTATTAAAGAGTCTATTAATGAAGTTTACAGCACACTTGCCATCTCTATGGGTTTAGTCGTACTCGTTATATTTTTGTTTTTAGGCAATATACGAGCAACGCTTATCCCTGCGGTCACCGTACCGGTCGCACTTGTTGGTAGCTTTATGTTTTTATTGGCAATGGGCTACTCAATTAACTTACTAACTTTACTTGCCTTAGTACTGGCCATTGGTTTAGTAGTAGATGATGCTATTGTAATGCTTGAAAACATTCACCGCCGTATTGAACTGGGTGAGCCGCCGTTACTAGCTGCATTTAGAGGCGCGCGTGAAGTCGGTTTTGCCATAGTAGCAACTACTCTTGTACTAATATCGGTATTTGTGCCATTAGTATTTATGGATGGCCGTATAGGTGCATTATTTACTGAGTTTGCTATGGCGGTAAGTGCTGCCGTATTTTTCTCAAGTGTTACAGCACTTACTCTCGCACCAGCCTTGTGCTCTAAAGTACTTAAAGTATCAGACAAACCAAATAAATTTAGCCAATGGATGGACCGCCAGTTTACTAAAATTGAAGTAAGTTACCGTAATTCACTCTCCACCAACATAACCCGTAAATGGGGTTTAATGGTGAGCTTATTATTAGCTGGCTTTGTTAGTTACTCGTTGTTTTTACAAGTTCCTTCTGAGCTAACGCCAAAAGAAGATCGTGGCACGTTCTTTATTATGATGAGCGGCCCAGAAGGCGCAAGTTACGAAAATAACGCCGCTAATATGGCTAAAATTGAAGAGCGCTTAATGCCTTATTCGCAAGCCGGTGAGCTAAGTCGTGTACTTGTCCGAGTGCCTGGCTGGGGTGGCAGCGGCGGTGTTGCGATTGTGGGTATGGCCGATTGGGATAAACGCAAACGCTCAACGTGGGAAGTAATGGACGAAATAAGCGGTAAAATGCAAGAAGTTACCGATGTTCGTGCATTTGCCATTATGCGCCGTGGTATTGGTGGTGGTGGCTCATCTCGCCCAATTGAGTTTGTACTGCAAGGTAATGATTACGCTCAACTAGCCGATTGGCGTGACCGTATAATAAAGCGTGCTGAACAAAACCCTGGTTTAGTAAGAATCGATCATGATTATAAAGAAACCTTCCCGCAGTTTTTAGTCAGCATAGATAAAAACAAAGCTGCCGATTTAGGCGTTTCGGTATCTGATGTAGGCCGTACACTAGAAACAATGCTTGGCCAGCGCCGTGTTACGACCTTTATTGACCGCGGTGAAGAATACGATGTGATTTTAAAAGGGACAAAAGAAGATTTTACCAACCCTACTGATATTTCAAATATATACCTTAAATCACGAAGCGGTGAACTAGTTCCACTTGATAGCCTTATCAGCTTAAAAGAAGAAGCAACAGCATCGCGCTTAAACCGTTACAACCGTATGCGTGCAATTACCTTAAGCGCCAACTTAGCCGACGGTTATACACTTGAACAAGCGCTTAACTTTTTAAACGAAGTAGCCGCGCAAGAAAACGATATAGATGGCGCAGTAGATTACAAAGGTGAATCGCAGCTTTATTACGAAGGCGCATCAGCGATGACCTACGTATTTATACTTGCACTCACCGTTACCTTCTTGGTGCTTGCTGCACAGTTTGAAAGCTTTATGCACCCATTTGTCATTATGCTTACCGTACCGCTTGGTTTAATGGGCGCTATGTTTGGGCTTTGGGCTACAGGACTGACCTTAAATATTTACAGCCAAATAGGTATTGTTATGCTCATAGGCTTAAGTGCTAAAAATGGTATTTTGATTGTAGAATTTACTAACCAATTACGCGATAAAGGCGTTGAGTTTAGTGAAGCAATACTACAAGCAGCTACCCAGCGCCTTCGCCCAATAATAATGACCTCACTAACAACCGTTATGAGCTCTGTTCCTTTGGTTTTTGCCTCAGGCCCCGGCGCCGAAAGCCGCATGGTAATTGGTGTAGTTGTGTTTACAGGGGTTATTGTATCTACCCTGCTGACTCTTTTTGTTGTACCTGCTGCGTATTATGCTCTATCGAAAAATACACAATCACCTGAGTTTTTACAACAAAAGCTAAATAAACAAGCTGCTGAAAAGCCTTTCGAAGAGATCTAATCTCTTTATTGCGCCGTAACCTTGTTGTTGCGGCGCATACAATTTATGCTCGCCTTTAAACTCCATATACATTTTAGGAATACTTATGAGCTCAACAACGCAAGTAGCCACATTTGGTGGCGGCTGTTTTTGGTGTATAGATGCAGCATTTAGACGTGTAAATGGCGTATTGGATGTGAGTTCTGGCTATACCGGTGGCGAAACCGACACCCCAACCTATAATTCTGTATGCTCTGGCACAACTGGGCACGCTGAGGTTGTTAAAATTGAATTTGATACTACTGTAGTTAGCTTTGAAACACTTTTAGCAATGTTTTTCACTTTGCATGATGCAACACAATTGAATCGCCAAGGTAACGATATAGGCACACAGTACAGAAGCGTTGTTTACTATCACGATGAAGCCCAACTAAAGCAAACCAATGAAATGATAGCTCAACTGCAAAGCCATGTGAGTGAGCCAATTGTGACAGAAGTCAGCCCTGCCACTACGTATTATCCAGCAGAGCATTATCATCAAGATTACTATAACGAAAACCCACAGCAGGGTTACTGTAGTATTTTAATAGCACCTAAATTACATAAGTTTGAAACCGTATTTAAAGAGTTTTTAACTGATTAATACCAATCAGCATAAGTATAGAAGCTATTTAACGATAATAAAATTGCGCTCTAACTAGGCAAAAATTTTATATCCAGTGGTTCTAAATAAAAAATTTATAACGACGTTAGCGTGTGATTTAATCCGTTAAACTGTTTAGAGGTCTATGCAGGTTGGTATAACTTAAAAGTAAACAGAAAAGGCAAAAAGCCCGATAATTTATCGGGCTTTTGTATTTTTAATAACTAAATAATAAATTTAGAACTGGTAGCTAATCCCAGCAAATACTTGTCTGCTGGGTGCGCTGTAGCCTAAAAGCTCACCACTTGCGGCAAAGCCAATACCCGCAGTGAAGTACTCTTTATCAGTTAAGTTTTCAATACGTGCATGTAGCGCTAGATTATCTAAAAGCTGATAGTTAGCAGCAATATTAAACACAGTAAACGCTGCAATTTCTGTATCGTAGTATGAAATTGAATCGCGAGATGAGCGATATATCATGGTTAGATTAGCGTCAAAATGTCCCCAATTTTTAGTTAGTGTATAATTAAATGCTTCAGATGGACGACGCGCCAACTCTTTACCCGTAGTTTCATCTTCTGTATCTAAAAAACTTAAGTTAGCGTTATGTTCAAACCCTAATGCGCTAAACTCAGCACTAATTTCAACCCCTTGCATAGACACACGCGCAACATTTGAAGGTACATATTTTCCCAAATTAGCGTCATATTGGTTTTCAATTAAGTTTGTAATATTATTATCAAAAATAGTAATATCGTAACGACCCCATTTTGTTGTAAGCGTAATGCCCAGCTCATTATTGACAGCCTCTTCGGGCTTAATATCGCTGTTACCTACATAATAGAGGCTATTCGTTACAAACGCGTTCACCAATGATGGTGCTCTAAATGCTGTACCGTGACTTGCACGAACACTAATATATTTATTAGCTTTATAACCAACACCTGTGCTGTATGTATTAGCGCGACCGTGGTAATCGTAATCATCGGTTCTAATAACAGCACTAGCAAGCCATATGTCATCGTCATAAAAAGCACCAATAAATAATGCTTTATTATCGCGTTTTTCATGTACTGAAGTTGCTGTAGAACCGGATAAATCTTCTTGTAATAAATTAACACCGCCACTTAATTCTAGTGTTTGAGTTAAAGTATATAGACCACGATATTCTGCTTCAAAACGTTCAGTACTATAAAAAGTATTTACTGCAGTCCCTGTTTGCTCATTTTCTTCTTGCGATAAACTGACTGAAACACCTTGATTATAATTTTGAGAGCTTTTTTCCCAACCTAATTTAGCTATATAGTTTTCAAAATCATAAGCGTCGCTAGAGTATGCCGAGTCGTATTCGCCCTCACCTTCACTATACTGTGCTTGTGCGCTAAATTGACCCAAATCTTCAGTATGATAGCTTAAGTTAAAACCAATATTTTTATTTCTATAGCCATCATCATCATGATCTTTAGTAATTGCAGCAGTAGGGTCTTTTTCAGTAACATCAAAGCCATCTGTTTCTTCATAACCTGCATTGTATTTAAAGCTCAACGCATCTTTAGCTACCCCACCTGCTAGCTGATAGTTTGAGTAACTATTGCTACCAAATGTTGCAGATAAAGTATTATTAATTGCATCACGAGTAATGATGTTAATAACCCCTGCGATTGCATCTGAACCATAAATGGCCGCGCGAGCACCTTTGATAACTTCGATACGTTCAATGCTATTAACAGGGATATTAGTAAGCGACACACTACCCGAAGTCGCATCACTTATCCTAACACCATCCACCAAAACCAATGTGTATTTTGCCGACGCGCCACGTACAAATACATCCGCTTTTTGCCCAAAGCCCCCATTACTTACAATATCAAGACCAACAACTGTATTTAAAAGAGAGGGTAAATCGCGTACGTTGCTTGCTTCTATTTCTGCACGCTCAATAACATTTACACTTGCTAAAACGTCATTGATTGATTGCTCAAATTTATTAGCTGTAACGGTTATTTTTTCAATTGATTGCTCTGCGCCAGACACAGAAAATGAAAGCGCAGCAGAAATAGCAACGCCTAAAGTTGTTTTGTTTAACATGATGTCCCCTACCTTTGCCCACCGCAAAGATTTAAGTAAGTAAGATTGCATCAAGGCCGGTCTCCGGACTCAGTAAGCACATCAAAATATGCAATACTTTACCGTTGCGGGGGCAGTGTTGGGCTTGTAGTCATCATGAAAACGCACCAACTTCCCGATTATCCTGCTAAAAAAATCATTACATGAAGTGGCTAGCAAGCACCTTGAAAATATGTCGCTATTGTGAGTATTTTGTTTACAAATGTCAATGGACGTCTATACAGCTAAAAACCTTTTTAAAATGCAGTTAGGGCCTAGTATAGTTTGAAGAAACGCCATATTTATCAAGTAGCTTCTGAAGTTGTATTTGTGCAGTAGGTAAGCTTAGTATTTCATCCATTTTATTACTGGTGATCTTATTTAATTTAGAGTTAACTAAAAAGTGCGTTTTATAAACGGCATCTGGTACGTTACTTTTATAGAGTAAATCCATATTAAAAGTATTTTGATTTTTAAAATATTGGTAAGCAATATTATTTAAAACGCCTACTTCCGCGCGCTTTAATAGCAGCATTTTAACAACATTGAATTCATCAATGGTTAAACTTACTTGATGTTCCTCACTTAAAAATTCAGCATCTGTATTAAATCCAGCAAATTGATACGAGTACCCCAGAACCCCAACCTTTGTTAATGACGTAATGTCGTCAAAGTAAGCTTGCTCATTTGTATTTTCTTTAAGCGTATAAAGCTCATTTTTGGTAATGGTATAAAATTCGGTTTTTTTAATATTCTCTTGCGCTGATTGTGGGATCCATTGCAGTGCCATTAAAAATAAAACATCAAAATTATTTTTTCAACTGACAAAGCAAGCCTTTTTACAGGTAGAGACTTAAGTACGAAGTTAAACTCCTGCTGTGCTCCGTTTAAAATCTTAATAAACTCAGGAGCAAAACCCTGCTTTTTTTGCGCATTAATAATAATGGGAAAGTAGCCATCTTCAACCAGTACATCAATATCAACTGTTTTTGATAAGCTTGGTTTGGTAAATGTAAGCAAAACAAATAACAAAAATAATTGATGAAGTTTCATTTTAATACCTTCTAGTGAGAAGTACTTAATTGCATGTGATTAAATATAATAGCTTAAATATCAAAAAGGAGATTAATACATACGGGAGTATCTAGGCAGTAAAGAGGGATAATATTGAGATATTTAAAAAGAGTAAGTAGCTTAAATCTGTCTGTAAGTATAAACAGATTAAAGCATGCTTAATTTAAAATTATTTATTAATTAATCGCGGAAATTTTTAAACTGAAAAGGTTGACCTAGCTCAGCACTGCGCACTACTTGCATAGCCTCTTGAAGATCGTCACGTTTTTTACCCGTTACACGTACTTCTTCGCCTTGGATAGCAGCTTGAACTTTAACTTTAGAGTCTTTAATGGCTTTAACTACTTTTTTAGCCATGTCCTTTTCGATACCTTGCTTTAAGCCAACGTTACGAAATACATTTTTACCTGCACGGGTAATATCTTGAAGCTCTAAGCTTGATACATCCATACCACGCTTAGATATTTTGTTAGCTAAAATATCAAATAATTGCATAACCTGAGAGTCTGCTTCAGCTTTAAGCTTAATTGTTTTGTCATTTAGCTCAATAGATGCATCAACGCCTCTAAAGTCAAAGCGAGTCTCTAGCTCACGATTTGCATTATCAACTGCGTTTTTAGCTTCGTTCATTTCTACTTCAGATACAATATCAAATGAAGGCATTGGTTTGCTCCTAACTATTTAATCTTAATTTTATGTGGTAATTATAACGCTAAAATTATAAATCTTTACATTTTTCTGCATCTTGTTCAGGTGCGATATTAAATTAGTTTGATATACTTGCGCCTCTTTTTTAAGCGATTTTAGGATTTGTCGTGACAAGGCGTGTTTATCAAGCAATTTTTTTAATCAGCATAGTAGCTTTTACCTTTTTATTTGCCAAAGAAATAAAAGGTGGCGTTGTAAATTTATTTCCTCATGTTGATAAAGTCGCCCATTTTGGGATTTTTTTTATACTAGCCATAATAATGGATAAAGCGTTTAAGCTTCCTTTATATGTGCAAATACTTTTATTGGCAGGTTATGGCGCCTCTATAGAAATAATGCAAGACGCACTTCCATATAGGCAAGCATCACTCGGTGATTTTTTTGCTGATTTTGCAGGTGCCGCAAGCTACTTTTTACTTAGAGTAATTTTTACACCTCGAAAAAAGAACCCATATGGCTAATATTTTAATTGTCGGCGATGGTGCTATTGGCTTGTTACTTAGTCATTTTCTAAGTGCGTCGCATAATGTCAGTGTCTTAACTCGCAAAAGCCCAACAAATACCCGCTTTTACAGCAGAGGAAAGGGTGCATCTAAAAAAATTGACGCACAATTTATTTCATTAAATCAGCTAAATAAAGCGGCTGAATTTGATGTTGTTTTATTTACAGTTAAAGCCTTTCAAGTACTTGATGCATTTACGCAAATAAAGCCATTTTTACCAAATCATTGCTCTGTTGTACTTTCGCATAACGGAATGGGTAATGTTGATGAGGTAAATAGCCAGCTAAGCACTCACCAAGCACTCTACTTTTTAACGACAAGCATAGCGGGCTTTAAATCAAACCAATACATTGTGCAGCACACTGGTGAGGGACAAAGTGTTATTGGTGCTTGTAATGAATTAGCTTTTCAAAATAGCGCGCCAATAGCTGATATTTTTAAAGTAATACCCAGCCTCAAGTTTACTAATAACATTCAGCAGCTTCGTTTTGAAAAACTACTCGTAAATATTGCCATTAACCCATTAAGCGCTTTAAGTAATGTAAAAAATGGTGAGTTACGCGCACCTAAGTACAACGCTATAATTTTTAATGCACTCACTGAAGCATGCAATATAGCAAACGTACAAGGGCTTAATATCCCATTGATTAAAGCACTTAATACCGCTTATAAAATAATGGAATTAACGTCTGACAATTACTCTTCAATGCAGCAAGACGTAGCGCATTGCAGAGAAACTGAAATATCAGCTATATGTGGCTATATTAGCCAACAAGGTAAAATTTACGGTATTCCTACACCTTACAATGATGAGTTGTTTGTCAAAATTCAGGCAAAAAAAAGCGTGGTATAAACCACGCTTATATAAATTCTTAACTTTAAGACTACAAACCTTATGGGCGGTAAACTTTTACAGTTTCAAAGCCTTGTTCGTGCAGCATAAGTGCCTGTAGTTGGCTCATTACGCCTCTATCACAATATAAATAGTAGTCGGTGTCTTTTGGTAAATCACCAAACTTAGTCGCCAGACGGAAGAACGGTAAATGAACCACTTCAACACCGTCGATTGCAAGCGGTGCAGCTTCTTCTTCCTCTGGTGAGCGAATATCAACTACCACAGAGCCTATAGGTAAATCAGCAACCGATTCAGCTTCTTTAAGTTCTTGTTTGGCTTCAACGTCAATATCACGCACGTCCATTATACGTGCGTTATTTACAACGGTATCAAGTACATCAAAGTCGAACTTTTCTTCTTCACCAAGAATAACGTCTATTTTGGCTTTAACCGTTGGCTTTTTAGAAATAACACCACAGTATTCAGGCATTGTTTCTGCCATTTCAGCCGTACCAATTTGGCGAGCAATATTAATAATTTCTTGCTTATCGTGTTGAATAAGCGGGCGTATAATAAGCGTTTCAGTAACACGGTCAATCACGCTTAAATTCGCTAATGTTTGACTAGATACTTGGCCAATACTTTCGCCAGTGACAAGTGCTTGAATGTTTAACTTTTGCGCAACCACACTCCCTGCGCGCATCATCATACGTTTGAGTACAACACCCATTTGGCTGTTTTCAACGTTTTCTAAAATTTCAGCAACAACAGGTTCAAAATCAACTGTTACAAATTTAACTTTATGTGTAGAGCTGTATTTTTTCCATAAGTAGTAGCTTGCTTGCTTAACGCCAATTTCGTGCGCTGCGCCACCTAGATTAAAGAATAAAAAGTGCGTGCGTGCGCCTTTACGAATCATTTGGTAACTTGCTACGCCAGAGTCAAAACCACCAGACATAAGCGAAAGCACATCTTCTTGAGTTGGCAGAGGAAAACCAGCCATACCAAAATGCGTATGAGAAACAATGTAAGCTTTATCGTCTTTTACTTCTAGGCGTATTGTTACTTCTGGGCGGCTAAGCTTTACGCTTGCGCCTTCAATATGTTGATTTAATCCACCACCAACATAACGCTCTAAATCAGTTGAGGTAAAATCGTGTTGCCCTATGCGCTTAGCACGAACACAAAAGGTTTTACCTACAATAGTATGACCAACTAAAGCGATGGTTTTTTGATAAATATCATCAAGAGTTTCGAATTGTGTTTCGGTTACTTCAATAAATTGAACAATGCCAGGGATGCGTTTAAGGCTATCGATAAAATCAAGGCGAACTTGCGCGTCTTCAAGCTTTGTAACAACTGAAATGTTATCCCAGTTATTTCTTACTTGTACTTTTTCGTCAACACGGCGCAATACAATTTTAATGTTATTTTCTAACACTTTAGTAAAGCGTTTACGGACTGAACGGCTTTTAATGGCTATTTCAGGATGTAGTTTGACGATAAATTTAAGCATAGTTCACTCTTAGACTGCGGGAATTCGCGCTCCCAGGCATTTGGCGCGGGATTATAGCAAAAAATTCAGCGCCTAGGAAACAGCCTATTACTATCGATTAAACTACAGCTAGGGCCTGTTTATCTTTCGAGGTTAAATTTGCAGCAGTGTGTTTGGTATTTAGGCAAGGCAGAGCCTATGTAGTGTGGTTATTCCCCATTGTGGTTATTCCCCATAAATAGGCGATAACGTAGCATAAATACCAAACAAGCGCTGCCCAAAGGGTTCAGCCTAGGGGCGATTAACTCTTTGTTGCTCGGTTTTTACTTAGCCCACTAGGTTACAAACCTCGCGTCGCGATTTAATTGCCCCTAGATTGAACAAATTTTAATCCTGAAAGGTCAACAGGCCCTAAGGCTTGTTGCGCTAATTCAGTATATTTTTCACGTAGCAGGTTCATTTTATCAATGCTTTTATCGGTACTGTACGCTCTAAATAATGTAAGTACTTTTAAAATGCCATGATATATATCTTGCTCAGCAAGCGTACCACTTGGCCTACGGGCTTTAATATAAGGCGTCCAAAAACTAACCGTTAACTTTAATGTATGTGCTAAATCAATGACATCTTGCTCATCAATAGCAATCATTTCACTGTCGCGAAGTCCTAAAATAATTTTACGAACTTGCTCTAACAACTCTAACTGAAAATCAATATAAGCTTGTTTTAAATCAGCATCTCTAGAGAGAATATCCCCGAGATTATCGTAAAAAAAATGATAGCGCCACATCAGCTCAAATAACGAATCTAGGTAAGCCGTTAAATGATTAAATGCATCATCATCTTTATTAATAGGTTTAAAGTGAGTATTTAAATGATCGCGATACAGCGCAAAAATATGACGGATAATGTCTTCTTTATTTTTAAAATGATAATAAAGATTACCCGGGCTCATCCCTAAGTTTGATGCAATATGATTTGTCGTTATTGCACGCTCACCATTTTCGTTAAACAACAAAATACTGGTGTGTATTATTTTATCCTTGGTATTCATATGCTAATACTCAAATTATCTATAGGCTACATTACACTCAAAAGAGGTAAACAGTATAAACAAATATGAATCATTAAAACACTCCCACCATGGACTGACCTGTTTAAAGAAAGTAAGTGTTTATATGCTTTTTTAGCTAGGCTGCTTTGTGGCATAAACACTGTTAAACTAGCGCTAAAATAATAAATAGCGAACATTATGAAAGTTATTGCAATTTACCCTGGCACCTTTGATCCACTAACTAATGGGCACACAGACCTTATTCAACGTGCAGCTAAAATGTTTGATACTGTATTAGTTGCGGTTGCTAATAACCCAAGTAAAAAACCCTGCTTTAACCTTGAAGAACGTGTTGAGCTTGCAAACACTATTTTAAGCCACATAGATAATGTTAAGGTGATTGGTTTTTCTGGTTTATTGGCTGACCTTGCGCGCGAGCACAATGCTAATGTGCTTATTCGCGGTATTAGAGCTGTATCTGATTTTGACTATGAATTTCAATTAGCTAACATGAACCGCCGCCTGAACCCCGACTTAGAAAGTGTATTTTTAACACCCGCAGAGCGAAATTCATTTATTTCATCAACACTCGTTAAAGAAGTAGCTCGCCACAATGGTGATGTAAGCGAGTTTGTAGACCCTGTAATTGTTAAAGCTCTAAAAACTAAATTGGGCTGTGGTGCCAGTTAATAATAAATAAGGCCTGTTAGCACTGAAATCCATTACTAATAGGCCCTTTTATTAAACACTTTATTTAGCTTTCCTTCTAACCAAGCAAGTTTTAAAATATCTTTACCTATAAAGAAAACTAAAACCATGGTCAAATCTGTAAAATTTATACCTACTATGTACACCCACCAGAACCACCAAAATTCATAATGGTGCATAACATCATTATCTATATACATTGCAAAAAATAGTGAGGTGTTTATACCTAAACCAAATAATAAATAAATGTATACGCTGCTAATCTTTATAAAAAAACCAGATAAAATAATAACAAATAGAGTAATAATATCGAATAAGAAAAAATCGAAGTAAGTAATCGCGTCCATATCAATAAACATACTAGAAGAGTAAGAAAGTGCCATGATGAAAGATAGCCAAACAATGCTTTTATCTGCGCTATTTATCGAACTTGCTAAAGAATATAAAAAAGCCATCAAAAAGCCATCAAAAAGCCCCGTTGTACAAAAATACCTATATAAAAAGAGATATTTGTATTTAAAAGTAGCTCAACCATTTTACTCCAACACTAGATAAAAAATTATTATACCGCTTTGCATATTACGGCAACATCAAATAAAGGCACAAAATCATTCTTCTTTTAAGTTGAGCTTTACTGCCTCAGCGATCTAAATTTAACTTTCTAACACATCTTAAAAGCTTGTTTAAGCCTAAAAAATCCTTATTGATGATTAATACCAATGCCATGGTAAAATCGACAAAATACATCCCGAATGTGTAAATGGTCCAAAACCACCAATAGTAAAGAGTGCCAACGATTACAATATCGTAATGCATACCCAGGAACAGACACGTATTAATAAATAGACCAACAATTACATAGACAAAAGCAATGGGGACAGGATTTTTACATACAGCTCGCCAAAGTAATAAAGTACCTATGGTAGCAAAATCAAAATAAAAGTAATTTAAGTGAGGAGTCGAAGTTCGAGGATCCATAAAAAGACTTGAAGTATAAGAAACCAGCATAATGAATGATAACTGTAGCAGGCTTTTATCTGCCTTATTTATACTTGCTGATAGATTATATAAAAATGAAATTAAAAAGAACCAAGTAAATAATAGCCCTATATTATCGCCTAAATCGACAAGACTCCAGAGTAGGTCAGCCATCAACTGTCCTTTTCAAACTAGTAATCAAACCATTTCTAAATTTCATCAAGTATAAAAAATCTTTGTTTATAAAAAATATAGCTACCATTATAAAATCAGCAGCATTGACCCCTATCGCGTAAGCATTCCAAAGCCACCAGTAGCTTGTATTATTTGATATATAGATGTCGTAATGCATGAGAAAGTGTAGAGCTGAGTTCATAGCTAAACCAGTAATAATATATAGATAGGTAATACCATCATGCCAGAGCCGCCTAAGGGAAATAATAACTAGGAGAGTTAAAATATCGGAAAACAAAAAATCTAGATAAGTTACCGTATCCATATTTGTAAATATACTAAACGAATATGAAACACTCATAACCAAAGACAAATACACTCTTTCTTTATTAGGCTTATTAATCGAATGAGCAAGGGAGTACAAAAAAGCCATAAGAAATCCCCATTGTACAAATGCACCTATGTACAGAGAAACTGTTGGGCTAATTAAAAGTTCATTCAATATTTTTCAACTTTTTAAAGTTCAATGCAACCCCTCTTTTAAAAATGGTATTTTTATTGAATACTAGTGACAGAAACATTAAAACATCGAACATATTAACGCCAATAGAATAAACACTCCAATACCACCAAGGCTCATAGTTATATAAAACGTATAGATCGTAATGCAATATTAAGGTGAGCACAGCATTTATTATTAACGCAAAGGTGATGAAGTGAAAAGCTATAGAGCGGTGAAGTACTTTAAAGTACTCTAAAATTAACAAAGCTAAAATTGTAATAAAATCGTAGAGCGCCCAATTTAAATATAAACTTTCTAATAAGTTTATGTAACCACTGGAAATATATGAGCAGAGCATAACCGCAGATAAATAAACCGAGGATTTATTTTCTTTATTTATACTGGAAGCTAAACAGTATAAGAAGGCCATTAAAAAGCCCCATTGAGAGAAAGCTTCTACATAATCCATCAGGGCTTCAGTAACGTACATTTAAGTTAGGTTACTTTATGGGTATCGTTTGACTTGAAGTAGTTGAGAGTTTTATTTTTTAATTTATGAAGACCGAGAAAGTCTCTATCAACAATTAATGCGACAACCATTGTTAAGTCTATTACATTTACACTATAAAGATAAATATCCCATAGAATCCAAGGCTCTTGATTACCATAAATATAAACATCTAAATGCATAAATAACACAAGAATCATATTTATGGAAAGACCTGTAACTAAATATAAGAGAGAAGTACTAGAACGCTTTACTACACTATAAGCAATTATTAAACTAGCAATAGTAATAGCATCATGTATAGCCCAATCAAAATAAGTTGTATTGTAATATGATATCCAGGTATAAAGATAATCAGTTGCAGAATAAGAAACCATCATAATAAGTGAGCTGATTAGTAAAGTCGTATTTCTTTTAACACCTAAACTATAAACAAAAATGTTAAAAAAGAATGCCATCAAAAAAGCCCACATAACCAGGGCTGATAGTGAAAAAAGACCAAACAGCTCAAATAAAAACATCGAATACCTATATAACTATTTTGGGCGAGAACCAGTCCCACCAGAAAGTAATGAACCACCACGCTGTAAATCAGTACTCGCAGCAGTCATTGCCTCTTGAGAGAAGCTTACTGTATCAGATTGCAGGGTTTTAGGGCTAGCAGTTTGTTCCATTGCAGGCTTTAATTGTTGTGTTTTGTTGTATGCTTGCATTTGTACTTGGCTATTAGCTGAAACTTGCATGTGATTGATCCTTGTAAAAGTTTTAATTATATTTGGTGCAACTTTTAACCACATTATTATGTAGATAAATGCATCACCTGTTTAAAGTAGTGATAGCTATTTTGCTATCTACCTTATACAAAGCAACCAATGTGCCAACTTTTTTTGACACCTTAAAACTCACTCAAAATATACTTATATAATCAAACAGCTCCGACCAGTTTGCTACAAACATAAAAAAACGCACAGGGATAACCGTACGTTTTTTGTATCCAGGGATTTTAAGCTACGTATTTACACGGGATCTCCGCACGTGTACTTAGCTTCAAAATATATTCCATTGCTACTTCGTCACAATTTTCTTTACGAAGGCAAAGTTCACAATCTTTCATTACTTTTTCAGGCAAAGAGTCTTTGCTACAAAAAGTAAAACGTTGTTGTTCAAAAAAATCTGGTACGCGTGTTAATACAATAACTCGGTTAAGTGCCAATTTTTTGGCTTTAGTAAGTAGATGATCTACAAGCTGTCTACCCTGCCCCGACACTTTACTTTTTGGGTCTATACCCAATGAGCGTATTTCAGCAAGGCCGGTATCGTAAATGTATAACGACGCACAGCCCGACACTTTTCCATTTATTTCTGTTACTGCAAACTCGTTAATTGAGTGCACCATATCACTTTTTGCACGAGGCAGATTTTCACCTACCGTTGCCCAATGCTGTATAAGCGTGGCAATTGCTTCTACATCATCTAAATTTGCATCACGTACCGTTATTTGCTGTTTTTTTTTGGCTTCTTTAACAGCATTCGTTACTTGTTCAATAGACGTCCCACCAAGGGCTTTACGTGCTTTTATACATGCATCAATTTCAAGTACTGGGTAAACATCGTCTTCAAATACAGTGTTTACTGATTTGTACTGCTCAAGCGATAGCTCTTCAAGCGTTTTACCTTCGCTAATCGCAAGCTGTACAAGTACACCTACAATGTGATGCCCTTCTCTAAATGGCACACCTTTAGCAACTAAGTAATCAGCAAGTTCGGTGGCGTTTGCATGCCCTCCTTTTGCTGCAGCAAGTGTCTTATCACCGTTTACTTTAACGCCTTTAATACATGCTTGCGCCATATGAATACATGCAAGCCATGTTGGCATAGCGTCGAACAGGCCTTCTTTGTCTTCTTGCATATCTTTATTGTATGCAAGTGGCAGCGCTTTTAACGTCATCATCATAGCGCTAAATGCACCAAACACACGTCCGGTTTTACCGCGAATAAGCTCGAGTGCATCAGGATTTTTTTTCTGAGGCATGAGCGATGAACCTGATGTTACGTTATCAGCAAGCTCTATAAATCCGGCTTCACCCGAATTATAAAAAATCAGATCCTCTGACATACGAGATAAGTGAATCATCGAAATAGACGCACAACTTAAAAGATCTAAAACAAAATCACGATCAGATACACCATCAAGGCTGTTTTTTGTAGCCGCTGTAAAACCTAGCCCATGCGCTAATGCTTGGCGATCAATCGGATAAGCAGTACCTGCTAATGCACCACTGCCTAATGGGCAAAAATTCATGCGCGCTTTAGCATCTTGCAGGCGGCTTTCATCACGCTCTAGCATCTCTACATACGCCATACACCAGTGGCTAAACAATACTGGTTGTGCGCGCTGTAAGTGCGTGTAACCTGGTAATATTGTGCCAAGCTCTCGCTCTGCAAGCGCTACAAACTCACCTTTAAGCTGTGCAATAGCATCTAGTAAATGGTCAGCCGTATCACGGCACCATAATCTAAAGTCGGTGGCAACTTGGTCATTACGGCTTCGGCCTGTATGTAATTTTTTAGCTAAATCACCTACTTTTTCAATTAGAGCTGCTTCAACATGTGAATGAATATCCTCTGCACCTGAAGTAGCTACCGCTTGTGGATCTGCTTTAACTTCTTCAAGCAGCTCATTTAATGCAGCCACTAATCTTGTGTGCTCGTCACTTGAAAGTACACTTACCTGTTCAAGTGCACCAGCCCATGCCACAGAACCAATAATATCTTGCTCTGCTAACTGGTAGTCAAAGGGAAGAGAGTCGTTAAATTGCTTAAACGCCTCATCTGGACCCGTAGAAAAACGTCCGCCCCATAATGCCATGAAATCTCTCCAAACCCTGTAGTGCCCCTTTTATAAGGGGCGTAATAAATTACTTTTTAGCGAGTGCTGAAATTCTGCTTGAAAGCGAGAATAAACGAATAAAGCCTTCAGCGTGTGATTGGTCGTACACATCATCTTCGCCAAATGTAGCAAATGCTTCGCTGTATAAGCTATTTGGTGACTGCTTTTGAACTGCAGTTACTTGGCCTTTGTATAGCTTAAGTACCACTTCACCTGTTGCCACTTTAGAAAGTGCTTCTGCACCGGCTAAAATAGAATCTTTAAGAGGCGTAAACCAACGGCCGTCGTATACTAAATGCGAGAACTCGCCACCGAGTACTTCTTTCCACTTACGGCTTGCTTTATCAAGCACTAGCTCGTCAATGGCTTGAAGCGCTGCCATAATGACTGTGCCGCCTGGCGTTTCATAACAACCGCGTGACTTCATGCCAACTAAACGGTTTTCTACAATATCAACACGTCCAACACCATGAGGCGATGCAATATCGTTTAATTTAACTAAACAATCGTAAGGTTTAAGTTCTACGCCATTTACAGCAACCACTTCGCCTTCAACAACTTTTAATGTTACTAGTTCTGATTTATCTGGAGCTTGCTCTGGAGAATTAGTCCAAGTCCATACTTGTTCAGTTGGTTGACACCATGGGTCTTCAAGCTCACCACCTTCGTGCGAAATATGCCAAGCGTTAGCATCACGGCTATAAATTTTTGTAGCAGATGCTGAACACGGAATGTCACGCTCTGCTAAGTAATCAAGTAATGATTCACGGCTCGATAAGTCCCACTCACGCCATGGCGCAATTACTTTTAAATCAGGGGCTAGTGCCGCAAAACATGATTCAAAACGAACTTGGTCATTACCCTTACCAGTACAACCATGAGAAAGTGCATCAGCACCTACTTTACGTGCAATTTCAACTTGTGCTTTAGCAATAATTGGGCGCGCCATAGACGTACCTAATAAATAAGTACCTTCGTAAATTGAGCCCGTTTTAAGTGTTGGGTAAATGTAATCACTTACCATTTCATCTTTTAAGTCAACTACGTAACATTCAGATGCACCAGAGGCAATTGCTTTAGCTTCTACGCCTTCAAGTTCTTCAGCGCCTTGACCTACATCGGCAACAAACGCGATTACTTCACAGCCGTAGTTTTCTTTTAACCATGGCACGATAGCCGACGTATCAAGACCACCAGAATAGGCTAAAACGACTTTTTTAATTGAACTCATAGGTGTTCCTTAACAAAATTTGGATTTAGTAATGTAACTAGCAGAGCATTTTGCGCATGCATGCGATTCTCTGCTTGTTGAATGATTTTTGATGCTGGACCATCCATTACCTCAGAGGTAATTTCAAATTCACGGTGTGCCGGTTGGCAATGTAATACCGTAGTCGCACCTGTTTGTTCTAGCAATGCCTGGTTTAATTGATAAGGCATGTATTTTTCTTTTACTTGCTCAAGCGGCGTTGTATCACCCATTGATACCCATGTATCTGCGTATACAACGTTTGCACCAACCGCAGCTTCAACTCTATCGCTCACCATGACTGATGCGCCATTCATTGCTGCAATTTGTTCTGCTTTTTTAAGTATTTGTGAATCTGGCGAACACCCTTTTGGTGTTACAGCAACAAAGTCAGTACCTAGCGTTGCGGCAAGTAACATCAATGAATGAGTTACGTTATTGCCCTCACCTAAGTAAGCTACTTTAAGCTGACTCACATCGCCATGTACTTCTTGAAGTGTTAAAAAATCAGCAAGTGCTTGGCACGGGTGGTACAAGTCACACAAGCTATTTACCACAGGTACCGATGAATATTCACCTAACGTGGTTAATGTGCTGTGCTGATTTACACGCGCCACAATACCGTCGGCCCAAGTAGAGATATTAAGTGCAAAATCTTTAATTGATTCACGTGCACCCATAGCGCCATTTTGCTGATCTAAATAAACAGCATGACCACCAAGGCGATTAATGCCTATATCAAACGATAAACGTGTACGTAAACTTTGCTTTTCAAACAATGTTACGATTGATTTACCCGATAATACTTGGCTGTATTTTTCTGGCTTTGCTTTTATATCTTGCGCTAACTTTAATAAATTAAGTGCGCCTTCTTGGTCTAATTCTAAACCTGTTAAAAAATTCTCAAACATAATAAACCTATGGTGTAATCTTTGTTCCGACATGCTCGCCTTGCAGCAGAGCAGTTAAATTTTCTGGCTTTTGCCAGCTGGAAATATACACACCGCGTCGTAAATGTTGGGCAGCGTGAAGGCTGGTCTTAACTTTGACCTCCATCCCGCCCACAATTACTCCATCTGTAATTAAAGTATCAATGTGTTTTGTGTCAAGTTGATGTAACGGTTGTTTATTTGCGTCAAGTACCGCTTCTACATCCGTCATAAAAATTAGTTCTGCATTTAAATTACTGGCAATAGCCGCTGCAGCTTCATCTGCATTTACGTTGTACCACAAGCCTTGTTCATCAAAGCAGATAGAGCTAACAATAGGTAAACGAGAAATTCTAAGTAAATCATTGATGATAGAATCGTCGTTACTTGTGCATTTACCTACTAAGCAAAGCGCTTTTAATTTTTGGGTTGCAGTCACACCCGCCTCAAAAAGACTTAAGCCGACAGGCTTATGCCCTGCGCTTATAGCTTGAGTCATTAATTGTTTATTAGCGCAACCTGCAAGCGCACCCACTATATAAGGCATTTGCTCTGCTGGACTAATACGTAAACCTTGGTGTTTAGCACTAGCAAAACCCGCTTGCTTTAGCCATGTATCTACTAAAGAACCACCGCCATGAACAATGACAAACTCATCATTTTTTTGCTCGCTTAGCACGTCAAATAACGCTTTTGCTGCATTTTCTGTATTAAGTACTGCACCACCGAGTTTAATAACCCACGTTTTTTTACTCATTTAAAACGCTCCTTTTAAGCCCGTAGTGTGATCTAAATTCATAGAAATATTAATACACTGCAAAGCTTGTCCAGCAGCGCCTTTTAATAAGTTATCAATGGCAGACATTACAATTAACTGCGTGCCTTGTTGCTGCCAACCAATATCAACAAATGGTTGCTTAGCAACACCTTTAATTGACGGTATTTTATCGCCTAACAAACGAATTAATGGTTCGTTAGCAAGCACTTGATAAGCAGATGCAACGTTTTCCTTGGTAACGCCTGGCTTAAGTTGTACATAAATAGTTTCTAAAATACCGCGCGCAAAGCTACCTAGATGCGGTGTAAATAATACTTTGTGGCCAAGGTGTTGTTCAATTTCAGGACCGTGGCGATGGTTAAACAAACCATAAGGTGCAAGCGATACCTCACAAAAATGTGTTCCTACACTCGCTTTACGCCCGGCACCCGTAACACCCGAAACGGCATTAATAATAATACTTTCGCTGCTCAATAAGCCTGCTTGTTTAAGCGGTTTAAGTGCATTGAGCGCCGCTGTTGGGTAACAGCCTGCAACAGCAATTAGCTTTGCGTTAGCGATAGCATCATGGTTCCACTCTGCTAAACCGTAAGCCGCTTCATTTAAAAGCTCTGGGTGTTGATGCTCAAAACCATAGTAAGTAACGTAATCATCATTATTTGCTAGGCGATAGCCACCAGATAAATCAAATACTTTTTTACCCATAGCTAAAAATTGAGGCGCTAAATCAACACTTACTTTGTGATCGGTACATAAGCATACATAATCAGCATCACTTTGAATGTCATCAAAAGCTGATGCACTAAGAGGAAGTAAAGGACAATCTAGTAAGCCAAGGTGCTCTGGGTATAAATCACTTAGTAATTTATTTTTATCTAAGCTACCCTCAGATACATAACAGCCTGTTAAGGTAAGGTTTGGATGATTAGCAACTAAGCTTGCTAACTCTGCGCCGCTATAACCGCTTGCGCCAATAATAACTACATTCATTGATTACTCGTTATTTTAAAATTTACTGCTAAATATATATGTTGTTCGCTTAAACTAGCTAAGACGCTAAATTAAGACTTAATTTAATGAATTTGTAGATTATCGTCGCATTATTTTCATAGCTTTACTTTAATATATTTATGCTTAAAAAGTGAATTGATATTCATCATAAATACTTTTATATTGTTATGCAATTAAATTGAATAATAATTTTGGATTTTTTTATGCCTTTGCCTTCCTTTATTTCTATGTATCAACAATTGATTGCAGCCCCTTCTATTAGTGCAATTGAAGACAGCTTGTGTATGAGCAATAAAAACGTAATTGAACTCCTTGCGAGGTGGTGCGAAACACTCGGTTTTACGTGTGAAATTATTGAATTAGAAGGAGGTAAAGGCCGCTTTAATTTATTAGCAAAGCGTGGAAAAGGCGATGGCGGGTTAATGCTTGCGGGCCACACGGATACAGTGCCTTTTGATGACAGCCGCTGGAACCACAATCCGTTTAAACTTACTGAACTCGACAATAAATTGTACGGGCTAGGAAGCATTGATATGAAAGGTTTTTTTGCTTTTGTATTACAAGCGATTAGTGAACTTGATGAAAAGCAGCAAACTCAACCTATTTTAATACTCGCCACTGCCGATGAAGAAACAACTATGGCAGGTGCACAGCAAATATGTAAGCACCCTAATTTAAAACCTGCACGCTGTATAATTGGCGAACCTACTGATATGACGCCAGTATTTATGCACAAGGGCCATATGAGTACAGCAATAAGAGTGGTTGGTCGCTCTGGGCATAGCTCAGATCCCGAACGTGGCCTTAACGCCATTGAAGTAATACATAAAGTGATTACAAAATTGATGATCTTAAAAGAGCAATTAAAGCATAAGTATTCAATAAATCACTTTAAAATTCCTTATCCAACATTAAACTTAGGTAATATTCATGGTGGCGATAATGCGAATAGAATTTGTGGTTGCTGTGAAATGCATATAGATATGCGCCCATTACCAGGTTTAAGTGTACAAGAACTACAAGCATTAGTGCTTGATGCAACAAAAGAGATAAATCAGCAATACCCAAATGCGGTGAGCGTTATTGATTTACATGAACCAATCCCGGCATTTAGTGGTAGCACCGACAGTGCTTTAGTTAAAATGGCTGAAAAAATAGCGGGGCAGAAAGCGGTCGCGGTAAATTATTGCACTGAAGCGCCGTTTATCCAGCAACTCGGTTGTGAAACAATCGTAATGGGCCCAGGCTCAATTAACCAAGCGCATCAGCCTGATGAGTTTTTAGCGATGGAAAAAATAAAACCATCACAACAAATAATCACCAATATCATAAAAGCAAACTGCTTTAGCAATCAGAGTTACTAACTGCTTATAACAACACAAAATAATAAAGGCGCCAATTGGCGCCTTTATTAATACAAAACTAAGGCTTAATCACCTTTAACTTCTAAGTTAATAAACTTAACTAGCTCTTCAGGTTGCCCTACTAGCATCATAACTTGTTGGTTAATTTCCATCATAGTTTTACCTTCAGGTAGCTTTGCAGACACACTGAATGAATTTAAACCTTTAGCAAAGCTAGTTAAAGCCTCTGCAATATTTTCAGTTACAGGAGCTTGTTGTAACTGTTGCTCTAACATCATTTCCATTTGCTCTAGCGTCATGCCTTGCTTTTCAAGCTCACTTGATAGTAAGTCTTTTAACTTACCTTGGTTATTTAAGGCAAAGCTAACATTGCGCGGCTCTAACTTACTCATTGCTTGCATAACAAGTGTTTGCTGCTGTAACTCTTGCTCATAAGTAAGTGGCTGGTTACCCGCTTCTTGCTGCGCTTTACTAATCGCTAATGAAGCATCCATTAATGCTTTTGAATTAGCCAAGCCCATATCCATATTAAAACTAACAATGTCTTTTGCATCAAGCTTAACTACTACATCACTATTGCCAGACTCTTCATCGTAATCAAGTGATGAATGTAAGTCGTAACTTGCCGACGCGAGCATTTCGTTTGTATCAGCAGGTAATTTTGAAACAAAATCTTTATCAAACTGAAAGCTTTTTACATCAAATGATGTATGCGGTGATATTTTATCTGGCTCGTAACCTGTTATTTCAATGCTTTGAATATTAGCAACATTGTCGCCCTCTGGGCTTATTACTTCCATGTTTGTTATTTCTACGCTTTTTGAAATAACACTTGCCGATAAACCAGCGTATTTAAATGTAGCGCCAGTTTGCTCGCTTACTAAAGCAAGTTGCTTATCTACTTCTGCACGCACTTCTTGTGTAGCTACATAATTTGCATAGCTCACGCCACCAACGCCCACAGCTACAATCGCTGCAACTATTACTAACTTTTTCATGTTATTTCCTTATTCTATTCTTTGTGTAAACCGAGTTTTATTAAGAGTAACATTACACATTAACACCCGTAAGTATTAATTAATTAAACTAAGCAACTCATGTACTGTTTTAACTGGGGTAATTTTAGCGCCCAGCCCTTCCATCGACTTATGGTAATTACGAAATGGAATATATATTTCTGTAAAACCATGTTGTGCCGCTTCTTTAACACGTGGTACTCCACTGTCAATTGGGCGTACATCGCCATTTAAGCTAAGCTCACCCATAATACACGTGGTACGAGGCACAACAAATTCGTTTAAGCTGCTAAGTAACGCGGTTACTAATGCTAAATCAATACAAGTTTCTGTTTCATCTATTCTTAGGCCACCCACAATATTAAAAAACGTATCGTGGAATATTTTGGTTTTAGTGTGTTTTCGTAATATGCCAGTCAGCATTTTTATGCGGTTCATGTTTAAACCAACGCAAACACGCTGCGGAAATTCCGCCTCGGTTTCGGTCGTTAAACACTGAATTTCAAGTAGTAAATTTCGATTACCTTTACGGATACAGGTAATTGTAGAGCCTGGCGAGTCGGTTGTAGACCCCGATAAAAATATTTCGCTCGGGTTATCAACACTCAACATACCGCGTTCGCACATTTTAAAAATGCCAACGGTATCTATATCACCAAAGCGGTTTTTATTTGCCCTAAGGGTTCGTATTTGCCCATCGTTGGTGTCTATGTGTAAAAGCGCATCGACAATATGTACAAGTGTTTGAGGACCTGCTATTTCGTTATTTTTATTTACATGAGCAATAATGAACATGGTTACATCATTTTGCTTACAGTATTGAGTCAATGCTTGGGCGGCGCTTTTTACTTGCGAAGGGGAACCTGGGCTACCATTTGCAGTTTCGGTTACAACCGCTTGAATAGAGTCAATAACAGCAAACTTAATTTTATTTTTCTCGAGCTCTTCAATGATGGTTTCAACACTGGTTTCTGAAAGTAAATAAAGCTCGTCAGGGTTATAGTTTAACTTTAAACGATTTACCCTGTTTTTAAACTGCGATAATGACTCCTCGGCCGTACAGTAAAGTGATGGCATACGTTGTGACATTCTCGCCACTAAGTCAGATAGCAATGTTGTTTTACCAGCACCTGGATCACCCGAAATTATATTAACAGAGCCGGTAGTTACACCACCGCTTAGCACACGATCGAGCTCGCCAATTTCTGTCAGCTGTTTTTCTGCCTCTGACGTAGCAATATCATTAATTTTTTTAGAGCCGCCACCAGCACCGCCAGCATAACCACCTACACTTGCTCGAACTGACGCTTTTTTACTCTGCCCTGCTGAAGGTTTAAATTCTGCTAATGTGTTCCACGCACCGCAGCGGCATTGACCCTGCCAACGTGGGTAGTTCATGCCACATTCTGTACACACAAACTCTATTTTTGCCGCTTTAGTCATTTATAACCTTATCTACGATTCTCTAATTTTAAAAACATTTACTGTTAATAACTTATTTTGCCACTTCAAGCATTTACTTAGCAACAAACTCTTGCCTGCGTAAAAATCTAGCGTCACAATCATTAAATACACATGGTGTTTCTTTTTAGCTATAATTTAGGGCATACTTTTTGCTTTGAAATAGTTTAAAGTAACTTGCCAACAAAATGGCATATAACACATAATAACAAGAGCTAAACAGTAGTAACTAAAATAATTGTACCTATATTAATAACATAGCGCGATTTAACGTTTATTGAACTTCTAATTAATGAACTTAACAGTATACCTACTTTTTCAATTAGACGGTGATGGTTTTATAAATGGCTGATGACATAATGCTCAAACACGAAGACCTCGTGAATGAGTTAAAAACATATTTAGGCAATGCTAAATTTGACCTAATTTTCAAATCAAAAACCGCTGGGTTAACCAAACCTGAGCAATTTTTGATGAAAATGGAAATGTCACGCTTATCTCAGCCAGTGGCACGCTTTGTTGATCTTCGTGGATTAGTGACGGGCCAAGTAAAACCGTATGAGCATAACGGCAAACAGCACTTTATGGATGACACAGCCATTGAAGTGTTTGAAAAAGCACTTAAACAGCATGGTGAATATACCCTAGCCGTTTACGAAGCCGTAATGAATACAGAAAATAACCACCGCGTATTACAAAAACAAGCCGCCGAAAAATCAGAACTACAAGAATCAGAAAGTAACTTAAGCACTGAAGTAATTAAGTTTGCCTCTTACGAGAGCCGCCGTGAAGAACGGATGAATTACTCAATAAAAGTAACTATTGATTACAAAGATAAAAAGAACATTGCTGCTAGCACCTCAGATATATCTTTAAGCGGTTGTAAAGTTAAGCTTGCAACGCGCTACTCTATAAAAAAAGGTGAACTAATAGCAATGCGCTTGGTAGGCCTTGAACAAGACTTTGAACTTGGCCTAAAAAACGGTATTCAATACGAAGTTGTTGCCGTTGAAAATATCTCTCGTGAATACAACCACATTCGCTTAAAACGCACTTATATCGAAAATAACGATGCCTTTAATGACTTTTTAGAAAGCTTTATTCACGGTAATAAACGTCGTTATAAAGTAAATTTAGATAACACGCTCGATGCTGTAGTATCAAAGGGATATGAGCAATACTACATCCCTCGTGTAACGTCTTTATATGTATTTTTAAGCAAAAAAGATGAACAGTATTACCCAAGCCTTAGCCTTACTACTGAAAATAATATTTTTATCCAGCGCTATTTTACCGATGAAAGAAAAACACCGTGTTTGTACAATATACTCAATCATCAGCGCATTACACAATTACTAACCCAAATTACCGCGGTCAAAGAAGATTACCTCTATACATTTACACATATATCATCGGGTAAAATTTACTATTACTCTGCGACACGAACTGAGCTAAATAATAACCCTAAATTACGTGATCTATTTTTAGGTTTTGGTAGCCAAAAAGAAAGTTGGCAGTGCTTTAAAATACAAATAATGCCAAGTCATCCAGATGATTCTTTTATACCGCTTTCATTACCTAATAGTGCTGGCGCTAATATTGAAAAACTCAACAAGCCGCCTTCCCCTCGAGTTAAAGGCCTTATAAAAGACGTTAAATATATTGTTGTACTTACAAGTATTGGCAATAAAACAGAGCAAGCAGATTATAAACAACTTACTTTTGATAAAGCGTTAGTAAATCAGCTTAAACATTTTGGCCACGCAAAACATAAAACGCCACCTTATTTAGATATTGTGCCACTTGAATACGTAAATTTACGCTCGCATAAGCGCTACCTTTATAAAACACCGGTTAGCGTCACTATTAATGATGAAGTATTTAACGGTTATACACGTGACTTTTCTGTAATGGGTTTGCAATTAGAGTGCGAGCAACCAGTCACATTTAAAAAAGGTGATATAGTACTTTTAACATTTCCTGAGCTTCAAAAAATAACTAAAAAGCATAAACTTAGCGAACTAAAGTACGAAATAATGGCCATTAGTAAGTCATTCACTACTATTAACCTAAAAGCGAATCGTGTTGCTGATTTACCCCATGCTGGCGTGACTTTTTTCACTCAGTTAATAGAAGGGAATAAAGACAAACTTAAAGTATCTGAAGAAGCGCCAAAAGTAGAAGGCTTATCTACCGCACTTAGAAATATGGTTACAAAAAGTGTATGCCAATTTCCGCTGTATTTACACAAAGAAGCTGCACACTTTAAAACAGGTGCAATTGGTTATGGCTTATACGCCAGTCCTATGCATGTTATTTTGCAAAACTTTGGCTTATTAGGTAACAAAACTGACTTTTCGAGTATTCTTACCGAAGAGCAAATTATTAATGTAATAACGCCTAATATTAAAGATCGCAGTCGCCAAGATGCACCGCTTGCTTTTACACTCGCTATTAATTTCGACCCTCGTAAGGGCAAAATTGAAGAGGCTATTGTTAGCCAATGCGCTTTAGGTGAAGACTACTCAAGCTTTTATAAACAAATTAGTAAAGGCATTACATCACAACTTATATTTGTGATGCGTTTGTATATTTCGCGCACAGGTCGCCCCGATACTGACTACCTATCTAATGAGCTTAAATACGTAAGCCAATATGCAATGCATAAAGCAAAAGATTTAGAAGAAGCATTATGGGCTGTTGCAGGCGTGGGGGACGTAGTAGATATAACTGAAGAAGCTCTAAGCCATTTAGAGCTTAAAAAAGAGCAAGTTGAACAAATGGGCCGCCGTAAACTAATTTGGTTAAACCGCTTACGCTAAGCGGTTTAACTTAAACAACTTTAAAGAGCGGGCTCTCTATCTAACGGAATAGCCAACATATACAGCAATTGCAATAATGACCCTTCACAAATAGCCGCTTGTGCTTGCTCAACTACTTTAGGTTTGCCATGCACTGCTACACCTAGGCCAGCTTTAGCCATCATGATTAAATCGTTTGCGCCATCGCCAATAGCAACTGTTTGCGACTTCTCAAGCCCTAGTTTATGTTGTAACGACTCTAGAATAATTGCTTTTTGTTGTGCATCTACAATTGTACCCAGTACTTTACCTGTTAGTTTATCGTCTTTAAATTCGAGTACATTAGCGTGCACTTCATCTAAATTAATAAGCTCTTGAACGCGCTCTGCAAACGGTACAAAACCACCTGATGCAATTGCTAAATACCAGTCATGCTGTTTTAGAATTTGACACAGCACTTTAATACCCGGCATGAGTGGCAATGCACTTTTTAGTTCTTCAATTAAGCTTTTTTCAATACCAGCCAGTTTAGCTACACGCTGATTTAAACTCTCGCTAAAATCAAGTTTACCCGCCATTGCAAGTGCGGTTACAGAGGCAACTTCGTCGTAAACATCCGCAAGCCGTGCTATTTCGTCTATGCACTCAATAGTTATTGCAGTTGAATCCATATCCATAACCAATAAACCAGGCTCATATAAATTAGGCGCAGTAGCAACTTGCACTAATTGACAATCTAGAGTGTTTGAAAACTCTTGTAGTACTAACGGGTTTATAGCTTGATCGGAGTTTTGCGCGTAAAAACACAGTGCTGGAGCTAACCCTAAATCTGGTTGATATTGGCATATAGCAGTGACGGTTTGGTTATGCATAGCTAAAAAATCAATAATGCTAACAATGTGTTTTTCTTCAAAATCACCCGCAAATGCGATGCTAAATAACCCTAATGCTTTGTTTGGTATATAATCAAGAGGTGTAAATACACCACCACTATAGCTAAACCATTTATTTAGAGTTAAGTGTTGTAATGGTTGCTCAGCAGCTTGCTGTGCCATGTTGATTTGCGACATGGGATCTCCGTGTTTATTTTTATTTTCCTGATAATTGGCATATCATAACTGGTATTCTCAACACTAAATTCGCCATCAGGTGGGGTTTAAGGTTATAGTTAGTGTAGTTGTAACATCAAATCAAAATGCTGTCAGTAGCATAAACGGTGACTATGAAAAATAACCATATTAAAAACCCTATTACTGCTTCTCAAAGAAAACGACTTGTTCGCTTAATACTAGCGGCTGGTTGTTTTGTATTACTAAGCTGGGTAGGTGTTAATAGTAGTTTTCAGAGTCATCAGTTACTTTATGATAGTGCCGATAGCACGGCAAAAAGCCTCACTCAGTTTATGGCTTTAAATGTTAAAACACCGCTTATTGAAAAAAACAAACCACAGCTCAACGCCATTTGTAACGATATAAGTAAAGATGAATTTGTACTTTCTGCGACTATTTATGATCAACAAGGCATTTTAATTGCTAGCAGTGACAATTGGCAGTCACACCATATTTATGGACAACTTCCTGACTCTACACCGGGTATTAGTAAGCTAAAAACACCTTTTATGGAACCCGTGATAAGCGATGATGACCGCCCTATAGGCTTTGTGTCTGTTACTTATTTAACTCGCGCCGCAATATCAGACAGCCATAATCATTTTCATGACTTAGGTCGACAGGTACTATTAATGCTAGTGATTGCATGTATTTTTACGTGGCAGTTAGGGCGTGGATTAAAACGTTGGCAGGTAAATCGCTATATGCAAAAAACATCTGAACAAGAATCGTAAAGCTGCTTTGCAAGCGTCCCTCTTTCACTATGTGGCTTTAAATCACATAACGCGTTAAATACATCAGGTATATGTAATGGCGTGTTAACTTCACCTTGATGACCGCTTAACGGCATTGAAGGTGAGTCGGTCTCAAGCACTAAGTGATCTGGCTCAATAGCAGCAATAACAGCACGTGTTTTAACTGCGCGATCATAGGTAATTACGCCGCCTATGCCAAGCTTAAAACCTTGCTTAATATAGTACTGCGCTTGTTGAAGTGAGCCCGAAAAGGCATGAATCACTCCCCCGTTTTTTGGCTTACACCGCTTAAACGATTGCGCAATTAAATCATGGCTTTGCCTATGATGCACAATGAGCGGTAAGTTAAGCTC
This sequence comes from Pseudoalteromonas arctica A 37-1-2, assembly GCF_000238395.3. Classification (GTDB taxonomy): domain Bacteria; phylum Pseudomonadota; class Gammaproteobacteria; order Enterobacterales; family Alteromonadaceae; genus Pseudoalteromonas; species Pseudoalteromonas arctica. Next base: position 905,157 of record NZ_CP011025.1, on the reverse strand, counting down.
ATTAGAAAGCCCTATTTGCTGCTCAAATAAATAAGTTTGTTTAGGAAGGTTTTCAATACTTCGATCAAGCCCGCACTCCCCAATAGCTACCAACTGATACTTATTTGCAGTCGCGAATTCAAATAACGCTTCTATGTGCGATTCTTTATGTTGCTCTAAAAAGTAAGGATGTAGCCCTGCGGCTATTTTTATACTTGGGTAAGTTGCTTTGAGTTTTATGAGAGTATGCGATTGAGCAAGCGTAATACCCGGCACAACAAACTGATTAACTCCCTTTGCTACACACTCGTTTATGAGCGATTCACGATTCGAATCAAACTCGCTAAAGTCGAGGTGGCAATGAGAGTCAATAAATTGCACGGTTACTTACTCATCTTTTAATTAAGGGTTTAAGCGTGTAATTTGCCAGCTGTTATCTGCTTGGCGCTGATATATAAAGCGATCATGCAAACGATGCGCCCCACCTTGCCAAAACTCAATTTTAGTGGGTACTACACAATATCCGCCCCAAAAATCAGGCAATGGAATTTCACCTTTAGCAAACTTATTTTTCATGTTGGCGAAGGTTTCCATGAGTACTTTACGTGATGACACCGGACGACTTTGCGCTGACGCCCACGCAGCTAATTGGCTTTCTTTAGGTCGAGATAAAAAGTACTTTGCCACGGCAGATGTAGGTAATGGTTTAGCCTCGCCATACACAATAACTTGGCGTTCCATGTGGTGCCACGGAAAGTGCAGCGATATTTTGTTATTACCTTTAAGCTCTTGCGCTTTACGCGAACCTGTATTGGTAAAAAATACAAAACCGTTATCATCCAGATGCTTTAAAAGCACAATGCGCTGTGAAGGCTGACCTGTTTCATCAACAGTTGCTACAACCATCGCTGTTGGATCGGGTAATTGGCTTGCTACAGCATGCTCAAGCCATGTTTCAAACTGCTTAAACGGATCATCTTGCAAGTTATCTTCGCTTAACGCATCTTGCAGGTATTCACGGCGGATATCTTCGAGTTTCATAACAAATCCTTTAAATAAAGCCTTAGAAAAGAGCTTAGAGTAGCGAGCTTAAAACATTAGATGTTGAGCAGTAACAAATATTAAGATTCAGGTGTATCGATAGCAATAAACATAGAGTCTCAGGTGTATCGTTGGGTTTCGTTTCACTCAACCCAACCTACAATGTAAAACATTACATCTGCAAGTGTAGAAGTGCTGACAAGACGGAGTGCTTTTTTATGCCAAGGAGCATACATTTAGTATGTGACTTAGGCTAAAAAAGCACGACAACGCAGTCAAAGCGAACTACACGCAGCAGACGGTTCACCTAAGTAGTTTAGCCTAAGACAAGGCGTCCAACCCGACTTACCCCTATGAGCATACGGTTTGTATGTGATTAGGGTAAGTTGGGGTGGATAACGTAGTATTAGGTTAAAATACGACGGTGATTACATTTGCTCCATGACTTCAATACCTAGCAAATCCAATCCCGTTTCTAATGTTTTAGAAACCAAATTACACAGCACTAAGCGGCTATCGCGCACGCTTGGCTCTACGCCCTCTTTAAGTACTGGGCAGGCTTCGTAAAATGTCATGTATAAGCTTGCTAGCTCGTACAAGTAACCACACAGTACGTGCGGTGTGGCTTCGCTGATCATTAAATCAAGTACTTCTTCAAGCTGTAGTAGCTTAAGTGCTAGTGCTTTTTCTTGAGGCTCAATAATTGCAACATCTGAATTTAATGTAGCTGCATCAACGCCTGACTTACGGAAAATACTGCGTATACGTGTATAAGCATATTGTAAGTAAGGAGCGGTTGCGCCTTCAAAGCTTAGCATGCTGTCCCAGTTAAAAATGTAATCGCTGGTACGGTGCTTAGAAAGGTCGGCGTATTTAACTGCGCCAATACCTACTTTACGTGCAATCTCGCTGCGATCGCTATCACTTAAATCAGACTCACGTTCAGCTAGTTTTGCGGCTGCACGGTTAATTGACTCTTCTAATAAATCAGCAAGTTTTACTGTGCCGCCAGTACGTGTTTTAAATGGTTTGTTATCGGCGCCCATCATGGTGCCAAACGGGCAAAACTCGTAACTTGTTTCGTCTCGTAATAAACCTGCTTTACGCGCTGTAAGCTCTACTTGATTAAAGTGTAGATTTTGACGTGCATCTACAAAAATTAAGATACGATCAGCACCTAATTTATTTGAACGATAATCACATGCCGCTAAATCTGTTGTTGCATATAAAAAGCCACCGCCAGATTTTTGTACGATAAACGCTGATGGTTCGCCATCTTTGTTGGCAAGCTCATCTAAAAACACAACTTGCGCGCCTTGCGACTCTACTGCAATATTTTTATCTTTAAGTAGGCTAATAATATCGTTAAGTTCTGCGTTGTATGCGCTTTCAGCCATAATATCGGCTTGAGTAAGTGTTACATTTAAACGCTTGTATACTTCTTCAGAATGCTTAACTGAGGTAGCTATAAACAGTTTCCAAAGTTTTTCACAATGCGCATCGCCGCCTTGTAATTTAACAACGTAATTACGTGCTTTATCAGCAAAGCCTTCTTCGTCGTCAAAGCGTTTTTTAGCATCGCGGTAAAAGGTTTCTAAATCAGCAAGCGCTACAGAATCTAAATCAACACCTTGGCTAATTTGATCTTCTAAATGCGCGATTAACATACCAAATTGCGTGCCCCAATCACCCATGTGATTTTGACGTACAACCGTATCGCCTCTAAATTCAAGCGCACGCACAATTGAGTCACCAATAATGGTTGAACGTAAATGGCCTACGTGCATTTCTTTAGCAAGGTTTGGTGATGAATAGTCAACAACCACTTTTTGCGGGTTAGCATGCTCATTTACAGCAAGCTTTGCATCACTGTTAGCGGCTTGTACGCTTTGAGCTAAAAACTCAGGCTTTAAATGAATATTAATAAAACCTGGGCCAGCAATTTCAGTCTTTTGAGCAATATCGCTTACATCAAGGTTATCTATAATTTTTTGCGCAAGCTCACGTGGGTTGCTTTTCATTTTTTTAGCCGCGCCCATTGCTGCATTAATTTGGTAATCACCAAATTGTGGACGTGTGCTTTGTGTTACTGCTGGGTTTGTATCTTCAGGTAAGCCTGCGCCCGCCATAGCGGCAATGGCTTTTTCGATTAAAATAGTACGAATATTCATATTTTTTACCTTTGTAAGCCCGCCAAAGCAGGCTTTCAGTTAACTGTAGTCAGTCGATTCTAGTTTTCGCGAGTGTGGTTAAATGTCACTTCTGGGTAACGCTCTACTGATAAATTAAGATTTACACGGCTCGGCGCAATGTAAGTTAAGTTATCGCCACCATCGAGTGCTAAATTACTTTCGCACTTGCGCTTAAAGTCTTCAAACTTTTTCACATCGTCGCTGCTTACCCAACGCGCTGTATTTACATTTACACCTTCGTAAATAGCATCTACGTTATATTCGGCTTTTAAGCGCGCTACAACTACATCAAACTGAAGTACACCTACCGCGCCCACAATTAAATCGTTGTTTATAAGCGGTCTAAATACTTGCACAGCACCTTCTTCAGAAAGCTGTACTAAGCCTTTTAATAATTGCTTTTGCTTAAGCGGATCGCGTAGACGAATACGGCGGAATAATTCAGGCGCAAAGTTAGGGATACCGCTAAATTTAAGTTTTTCGCCTTGTGTGAACGTATCACCAATTTGAATGGTACCGTGGTTATGCAAACCAATAATATCGCCCGCGTAAGCGTCAGCTGCGCGCTCACGATCGCCCGCCATAAAGGTTACCGCATCAGAAATGCTCACTTGCTTGCTAATTCGCACGTGATTCATTTTCATGCCTTGGCTGTACTTACCCGATACAATACGCATAAATGCAATACGGTCACGGTGTTTAGGGTCCATGTTGGCCTGAATTTTAAATACAAAACCAGTAAAGTTTTCTTCAGTTGCAACAATAAGTCTGTCTTCGGTTTCACGAGGCAGTGGCGTTGGTGCCCATTTAGTTAAACCATCTAAAACGTGGTCAACACCAAAGTTACCAAGTGCGGTACCGTAATAAACCGGCGAAAGCTCACCGGCTAAAAACAGATCTAAATCAAATTCGTTTGATGCGCCAATAACAAGCTCAAGCTCATCGCGTAATTGCGCAGCTAAATCTTCACCAATGGCAATATCAAGTTCTGGGTTATCAAGACCTTTAATGGTACGAACTTCTTGAATTTTATGACCCTGACCTGTTTTGTATAAAACAGCTTCGTCATTATGAATGTGATAAACACCTTTGAACTCTTTACCACAGCCAATTGGCCAAGTAATGGGTGCACAGGCAATATTTAGCTCTGTTTCAACTTCGTCAAGCACTTCCATTGGGTCGCGAATTTCACGGTCACATTTATTCATAAACGTAACAATTGGCGTTGTACGCAGGCGTGTAACTTCCATTAGCTTACGGGTACGATCTTCTACACCCTTTGCTGCATCAATAACCATTAAACACGAATCTACCGCAGTTAATGTGCGGTAAGTATCTTCCGAGAAATCTTCATGTCCTGGAGTATCAAGTAAATTAACAAGTGCGTTGTTATATGGAAACTGCATTACAGAGGTAGTAACAGATATACCACGCTCTTTTTCCATTTCCATCCAGTCAGACTTTGCATGCTGGTTAGAGCCACGGCCTTTTACAGTGCCGGCTCGTTGAATAGCTTGTCCGAATAACAATACTTTTTCGGTAATGGTTGTTTTACCAGCATCTGGGTGAGAGATGATAGCAAAGGTTCGTCGTTTATTAATTTCGCTAAGGAGATTTTGATCTGCCATTAAAAAAGTTCTTTTAGTTTGTATACGGATATTATCCACTTTAAGTATGCTGAGCTTTCAAGGCTTAAATAATACCAATTGCATTAAATTAGCGTTCTATTATAGCGATAATAAAATAGCGCAATAACAAGGCGAAATTATCACATAGAGTTATTCTCTATGAATAATTTTTAACGTAGTTAGTGAGTTATTTAATACGCTAGAACGATCTTGGTTTAATAAAATTGGTATAGAGCAACCTCGAAAGCTCAACACACCATCAGAAAAGCCCTAAATTGGCCCTTCACATGCGATCCGTTATGTTAATCGTAATTGGAAACTATTTTCGCTGATCTTGGCCTTATAAACAATCAATGGTTGGTTATTAGCTGATCTTTTTTATTAATATGGATTTTGGGAAGCCTAACTGCAAATGAGGTATAAAAAAATCAGTAATAAGCCAAATAAATAGAATCAGCACACAATACACCAAGCCTCTGCACACCATTAGAATTTTTAAGCCTTGCTTGAGAATATAACCTAGTGGCCCGGCTAACAGCCCTGCGTTAACCCACTGGTATTTATAACTAAGAGTAAATTAGAATATTCAATTTTAAGTGATAGCATTTATCTTTAAAAAAATGACTTTAAAAGATGTAAATTTATGTAAACTTTTTTGAACAATAAAATAACGGTTATATGCATGTAACTTATTAAATTAAAATAACTTAATAAAATAAAAAAACACCAATATAGAGCTAAATACCATGCAACTACTGATTGTAATTTAGCCACCAAGACCGCCACAAGCTTGTGTAATAAAGTCGTAACGCATATTATTGGTAGATTGCATGGAGGATAAGTCGTTTGGTCATGAAAACCAGTAAGTTAAGTATTAGATTATTATGGTATATAACACCCCTTGTTATTCTACCGCTGCTATTTTTAGGTGGCTTTACACTCACCAATGTAACTAATTCAACACAAAAACAAGCTGATTTAATAATGAGCCGTTTTGTTGAGCAACAACAGCAAAAAATATTTAATTATATCGACTCTTTTCACTCTACAGCAAAACTACTTTCAACCTCGCCAGTACTTAGTGATTTTTTAGCAAACGACATTCGTGCCAACGGTAATTACACCCGAAAACTTGGCGCGCTTATGGATGTATTTGCCAGTTACAGTGAGGCTTATCCCGATATAATTAGCATTAATTTAGTTTCAGCCAGTGGTAAAAGCGATGCCTACTACTCTAACAACCTAACAACAGCGCCTAAAAGCTACCCATTTTTTAATCAAGTATTGCAAAGTAATTTAAGTAAACAGCAATTTATGATTCAAAAGGATGATGGCACCACTAGTTTGTATTTTATTCAACGAATTTATAGTGTTGATTACTATTTAAAACGACCACAGCAGCTTGGTTTTATTGTAATACATATAGAACCTTCAATACTAAACTCTAGTATTTTAGAAGCGCCATATAACAACACGCTTAATTTAATGTTGACTAAAGACGGGAAAATTTTATTTAGCTCCGATTACAATATGCGTGGCCAATACATAAGCGAGTACGAACTTAATCAAGTGCACGACCTCGCTGATATCGGCATGCTTTCAACTATTGAACTCTCAAGCATAGACAAAATAGAGCGAATGATTTTTGCAGTGCAAATGCCCGGCGGATATTATTACGTATCGACCATTCCCAAAGGGGTGCTTTATCAATCAGGTAAAGCCATAAGTTTAATAACAGGCTTAATTGTTATTATTTCGGTGATCACCCTGCCAATATTAATTTTTGTAGTGGTCCGCAATTTATTACTTAACCCAATTGAGTTACTCGGGGCTGCGAGTCATCGTGTTGGTGATGGCGATTTGTCGGTGCACTTACCAGCTCATACAAATGATGAAGTAGGTGTTTTATTTAACGACTTTAACCACATGGTTAATCAAATAAGGCACTACCAACAACAGCTTGAAGAATACAAACACCACCTTGAAGATAAAGTGGAAAGTCGTACCCAAGCACTTGAAGCTATGAACAGCCAACTTGAGTTAGCTATTGGCCAAGCTGAGCAAGCTAATCAACTTAAGAGTCGTTTTTTAGCCAACATGAGTCACGAAATACGCACGCCGCTCACGGCCATTATGGGCTTTACAGAGCAGTTACTACATAACGATAAAGTAGCGAATGACAAACAACACCTAAGCACTATTTTACGTAATTCCAAACACTTACTAGAGTTAATAAATAACATACTCGATTTATCTAAAATTGAAGCTGAAAAGCTGGCTGTTGATTTGTCAGCGTTAAACGTAGTGCAGCTTGTGCACGACATTGAATCAATTATTCAACCACTGGCACAAGAAAAACAATTAACCCTTAATATCGACTATCAACTGCCGCTACCCCGCACCATTTATAGTGATGTGACCCGCTTAAAACAAATACTTATAAACATTGCTAATAACGCTGTTAAATTTACCGAAAATGGCAGCGTGTCTATTTGTGTGCATTATTTACAAGCAAGTCAAAAGCTAGAGTTTGTAATTAAAGATACTGGTATTGGTATGTCTGAGCATCAAATAGAACGTGTATTTAAGCCGTTTGAACAGGCCGATGCCACAACTACACGTCGTTTTGGTGGTACAGGTCTTGGGTTGTGTATTTCTAAAAACTTAGCACTGTTACTTGGTGGCGATGTAAACCTTGAAAGTGAAGTGGGTGTAGGTAGCCGAGTTACAATTAGGGTGGCATGTCAGCTATCTGATGATCAACCCATGCTTGAATTTTTAACGCAAGACAGCCAGTTAATACCAGAGAAAGACCCTCTCTTATCGTTTGCAACCAATAGCTTCGACGCCAATATATTAGTGGCTGAGGATAACCCAGATAACCAACTATTAATTAAATTATTACTGCAAACCTGGGGCCTTGAACCCGATATTGCCAGTAATGGCGCACAAGCTGTAGAAATGGCGCTCGTAAACGACTACCAACTTATTATTATGGATATGCAAATGCCTGTAATGGGCGGATTAGAAGCGACTAAAATGCTTCGTCATGCAGCGTATGATGGCCCTATCATTGCCCTTACTGCCAATGTAATGAACCATGATATAGGCACTTATCTAGAAGCTGGTTGCGACAAAGCATTGGCTAAACCCATTGATAAAGATGCTCTGGAAAACGTACTCGTAAGCTACCTGCATCTTGAAAAAGATAATCAAAATAAATGGGATAGCCTATTAAAGAGCGAAAAGTTTCAGCAAATTGCCGATAATTACTTAGCTAACTTACCTACATATTTAGAAGAAGTTAAAGCTTTGCAGCATTGTGATGATTGGGAAGCATTAAGAGGTATAGCGCACAGTGTTAAAGGCAGTTCTGGATGCTTTAACTTTGATGAAATTTACCATAGCGCTGCGGCACTTGAAGAGAACTTAAAAAGTAACAATAAAGTACCAAGAGACGAGCTGGTAAATGATTTAATAGCAGCCATTGAGCAAGCAATTAGCGACAAAGTAACCTAAAAAGCAAAGTTACAAAACGGTACAAGTGCAGTACTTTAGCGGCTCTATATTTTAAATGCTAATTACCGACTTTAATTATGAAAAGTTTAAACCTAGCGCCATACCCATTAAAATAGCGTCTTCAAAGCCATTTTTAGCAGGGTTATCACTTGGGTAGTAGTTTTTACGCACTGACATCTCAGCAAAGCCTGCGCGCTCGTACAGCGCAATAGCACGCGTATTTGATTCGCGAACTTCTAAAAAGAGGTTTTCAGCATTTTGCTGCTCACCATATTCAATAAACTGCGCTAACAACTGCCTTGCAATACCCTTACCCTGGTGACTTGGTGTTACACAAATATCCATAAGTGTAAAATCAGGCCCTGCTTTTTCACCAATATAAAAACCAATCATGCTCGCCTCATCAAATGCGGCAACATTAAAATAGCGCCCGCCTATACATGAACCCATTGTATTTAAAGTCCACGGATGGCTATGACACGCTGTTTCGATGGCCATTAATTGAGGTATTGCAGTTTCATCTACTGATTTAAAGTTTATCAAGGTGTTTACTCATTAAAGCCCATAAAGCACGCTTCTCAGAGGCGTTGAGCTGTGGGGTTGGCAATGTAAGCTTATTATCGTTTAATTGCATCTCACTGCCCTGTACAACGCTATTTATAATAATAGGCTCTGCACTGAGTTTAATGTCTGCAAGTAGTTGCTCATTTAGCGTTAAAGAACTAGCTATCGTGCTTTGCGATAAAGTATTAGCTTGATCATTTGCTTGAGGACAATAATGTTGATTGAGTTCAAGATTTTCTATATCAAAAATAGCTGCGTAACGTGGATGCATAACAACTCAGTAGATTAGACATTTGAACAATATAAGAAGTAATAAAAACGATGTAAAGAAGAAATGGCAGGGGCGGAGAGATTCGAACTCCCAACCATCGGTTTTGGAGACCGCTGTTCTACCAATTGGAACTACGCCCCTGCAATGACGACGAATTATAGAGAAGTTTCGCCAAAGGTAAAGAGAAAAATCACTCTTTTAGTTTAACTGCTTTTTAAATAAACAAAACGGCGAATTAGCATGCTAATTCGCCGTTTTTTAATCACTTAAACTTAGTTAATTAAAACTAAAATTAATTATTCCCATTCGATAGTTGCAGGTGGTTTACCTGAAATATCGTAAACAACACGAGAAATACCATCTATTTCATTAATGATACGGTTTGATACCACACCTAAAAACTCATAAGGTAAATGTGACCAGCGCGCTGTCATAAAGTCGATTGTTTCCACACAACGAAGTGATACAACCCAATCGTACTTACGTGCATCGCCCATAACCCCTACCGATTTAACAGGTAAGAATACAGTAAACGCTTGGCTTACTTTATGGTAGAGCTCAGCTTTGTGAAGCTCTTCGATGAAAATCGCATCAGCGCGGCGTAATAAATCACAGTATTCTTTTTTGATTTCACCAAGTACACGCACACCTAAACCTGGTCCAGGGAAAGGATGACGGTAAAGCATGTCGTACGGTAAACCTAGTTCTAGGCCAATTTTACGTACTTCATCTTTGAATAATTCACGTAATGGCTCAACAAGGCCCATTTTCATGTCATCTGGTAATCCGCCCACATTGTGGTGAGATTTAATAACATGCGCTTTACCAGTTGCAGATGCCGCTGATTCAATTACATCAGGATAAATTGTACCTTGCGCTAACCATTTTGCATTTTTAAGCTTTTTGGCTTGCTCATCAAATACATTAATAAACGTATGACCAATGGCTTTACGTTTATCTTCTGGGTCTGACTTACCCGCTAGATCATTTAAAAACTGCTCTTCAGCTTCAACTTTAACAATATTTAAGCCAAATTTATTACCAAACATGTCCATTACTTGTTGGCCTTCGTTTAAACGAAGTAAACCATTATCAACAAATACACATGTTAGTCTTTCGCCAATTGCACGGTGAATAAGCATAGCCACAACCGATGAATCAACACCACCAGAGAGGCCTAAAATAACTTCGTCATCGCCAACTGTTTCTTTAATACGCTCGATAGCATCATCGATAATTTTTGCAGCAGTCCACAATTTTTCACAGCCACAAATATCAATAGCAAAACGCTCTAATAAGCGCTGACCTTGGTGCGTGTGTGTTACTTCTGGGTGAAACTGTACACCGTAAAAACGTTTTTCTTCGTTAGACATTGCAGCATGTGGACAAGTAGATGTTTTAGCTGTTGTTGCAAAACCAGCTGGAATATCCATTACTTTGTCGCCATGGCTCATCCATACGTCGAGTATGCCGTTGCCGCCATCGGTAATGCTGTCTTCAATTGCATCAAATAATGCACAGTTGCCTACTTTTTCTACTTGTGCGTAACCAAACTCTTTTTTATCAGAGCTGTGTACACTTCCGCCAAGTTGAGCTGCCATTGTTTGCATACCGTAGCAAATACCTAGCACAGGCACGCCTGCATTAAATACATACTCAGGAGCGCGCGGGCTGTTTTCAAGTGTTGTTGATTCTGGACCACCAGAAAGAATAATACCTTGTGGGTTGAACTCGCGGATTTGCTCTTCAGTCACATCCCATGCCCAAAGTTCACAGTAAACACCAATTTCACGCACACGACGGGCGATTAATTGAGTGTATTGTGAACCAAAGTCTAAAATGAGAATTCGTGAATCGTGAATATCTTTGCTCATGGAGTATCTCGTAAAGTCTGATGCTAAATGCCGTTTGTTAATGTAAACGACTAAAAAGAGGGCTTGCAAAGCAAGCCCAGTATATTAAATTAATTACGCTGCTTAACCTAAGCGGTAATTTGGTGCTTCTTTAGTGATTTGCACATCATGAACGTGCGACTCACCCATACCGGCTGAAGTAACACGTACAAATTGTGGTTTTGTATTTAGCTCTTCAATTGTTGCACAACCCGTTAAGCCCATAGCACTTCGCAGGCCGCCCACTTGCTGATGAATAATCGTTGCAATAGGGCCTTTGTAAGCTACGCGACCTTCAATACCTTCAGGTACTAACTTGTCTGCTTCGTTTGATTTTTGGAAGTAACGATCTGATGAACCTTCTTTTTGATCCATCGCGCCCAATGAGCCCATACCACGGTAAGATTTGTAATAACGGCCTTGGTATAATTCAACTTCACCTGGTGCTTCTTCAGTACCAGCAAGAAGTGAACCCACCATTACACACGATGCACCAGCAACAAGTGCTTTAACAATATCACCAGAAAAACGAATGCCACCATCAGCAATAACAGGAATGTCGCGACCTTTTAAGCCTTCAACAGCATCTGAAATAGCGGTAATTTGTGGAACGCCACAACCGGTAACAATACGTGTAGTACAAATAGAACCTGGGCCGATACCTACTTTAACTGCATCCGCTCCCGCATCAGCAAGTGCAATCGCACCTTCAGCTGTTGCTATGTTGCCTGCAATAATTTGTAAGTCTGGGTACTCTTTACGCGTTTTAGTAACACGGTCAATAACACCTTGAGAGTGACCATGCGATGTATCGATAAGTAAAACATCAATACCCGCTTCTACTAATGCAGCAATACGCTCATCAGTACCTGCACCAACACTTACAGCAGCACCTACACGTAAACGACCTTGGTCGTCTTTACATGCGTCAGGTTTGTCTTGGGCTTTTTGGTAATCTTTTACTGTGATCATGCCTTTAAGTTTAAATTCATCATCAACAACAAGGATTTTTTCAATGCGGTGTTCGTGCATTAAGCCTAAAATTTCTTCGCGTGCTGCGCCTTCTTTAACGGTAACAAGCTTTTCTTTTTTAGTCATAACGGTAGAAACAGGCTGTTCAAGCTTAGTTTCAAAACGCATATCACGACTAGTAACAATGCCTACAAGCACATTATTGCTATCGGTAACCGGAAAACCTGAAAAACCTTTTTCGTGCGAAAGCTCAATTGCATCTGCAATTGTTAAATCGGCAGTAACCGTTACAGGGTATGAAACAATACCTGCTTCGTAGGTTTTAACTTTACGTACGTTTTTCGCTTGTTCTTCAATAGTCATGTTTTTATGAATAAAACCAAGACCACCTTCTTGCGCAAGGGCAATAGCTAAACGAGCTTCTGTAACAGTATCCATAGATGCTGAAATAAGCGGCAAGTTAAGTTTGATACCACGCGTTAAGCGAGTTGAAATATTTGCCGTGTGTGGCAAAACAGTAGAATGACCAGGTACTAAAAGTACGTCATCAAAGGTAAGAGCTTCTTTAGCGATTCTAAGCATTTTGGCAACTTCTCACATGTGGATCTAAGATAAGGAATTGCGGCCAAATTTTAACAGCGTTGTTGGCATGAGTAAATAATATTTCGCAAATATTTATGATAAAGTAGTGCAATAAATAGTTTTAGGTTGTTTTTTATGTTTTCGAAGCCTTCGCAGGCGGTTTACACCGTTTCACGCCTTAATAGAGAAATTCGCACAATCCTTGAGCAAGGTTTTGCATCTTTAGTGCTCACGGGCGAAATTTCTAACTTTATTACCCCTGCATCTGGACATTGGTACTTTTCGTTAAAAGACGATAAAGCACAAATTAAAGCCGCAATGTGGCGAGGCAATAATCGCAACCAAAGCTACCGCCCTGTAAATGGCGTACAAGTTACAGTAAAAGCGCGTGTATCGCTTTATGAACCTCGCGGTGACTACCAGCTTATTGTTGAGCATATGGAACCCGCAGGCGAAGGTCAGCTAAAACAAAAATTTGATGCGCTTAAAATGCGTTTAGCCGCCGAAGGATTATTTAGCTCTGCTCACAAACAGCCATTACCCCAAAATATTAATCGCATTGGTGTTATTACTTCAGCAACCGGCGCTGCTATAAAAGATATTTTAACGGTACTTAAACGTCGTGCACCGCAGCTAGAAGTCATCATTTACCCTGCTATGGTACAAGGCAAAGAAGCGCACGTGCATTTAATTAACCAAATTGAATTAGCTAATGCTCGTGATGAAGTAGACGTACTTATTTTAGGGCGAGGCGGCGGATCACTTGAAGATTTATGGTGTTTTAATCACGAACAGCTCGCCCGCGCTATTTTCAAAAGTGAATTACCCATAGTAAGTGCGGTAGGCCACGAAATAGATACCACTATTAGCGATTACGTTGCTGATGTTCGTGCAGCGACCCCATCAGCCGCAGCTGAGCTTGTAAGCCCAAATACGCAAGAGTTACACAACAAAGTAACGCAATTAGTTAATCGTTTATCTAACGCGTTTAAGCACGGCATTGCCGACAAGCGCGCACTAGCAACGCAGTTACAACACCGCCTTAATTTATGTCATCCGCGTAATCAGCTTAATCAAAAATCACAACGTTTGGATGAGCTAAGCATTGCGCTGCAACAGGCGATGCGTCATCGTTTATACCAACAAGAACGTACACTCAATAACTTAACGCCGCGTTTAATGCGCCAATCACCCGATAAAAAACTCGCTACAGCAAGCCATCAACTTTCGCAATTACAAGCTAGGCTAAACCAAGCTATACAGCATCAGTTACAGCAAGCGAATAATAGCTTAGCACTGCAAGCAAGCAGGTTAGATTCAGTAAGTCCGCTTAATGTTTTAGCGCGCGGCTATAGCATCACTAAAACACAACAAGGCAAAGTGGTTAAATCTGTGGGGCAAATTAAAACAGGCGATGTTTTGATTACAGAGCTCGTTGACGGCTCTATAGAATCACAGGTTATACCTATTACATAAATTAAAACTCTGTACTTAGCAACAATTTAAGCTCGCTATCGCTTGATGTGGAGGTAGTGCTTTTAAATTGTTGCCAAAACTCTTGCTTCATCAACTTGTCGTTTAGCTCTCGCCATTGAGAATTATCAAATGTGTCGTTATCAGCGGGTGCGGCTAGTTCAAATTCACATATCGTCGTTTTACATTTTGCACTAACAACATCGGGTATAATCGCTAAATCAGCTGTTAATAAAAAATCTTGTAATGCCATTTCAGTACGATAAGCCCATTCTTCGTCACGCGTTTGCTTTTCAAATTTATCACGTAAGATCTTCTCAAAATCTGAAGGACCTCTCATTTGCTTTAAAATGCTTTTAACTGTCGCTTTCTGTTCGGCGAGTTGCTGCTTAAGCTGAGTTACTTGCTCTTCTAAAGGTAGTTCATCAAGCATTTGGGTTTCTGAATAGGTTGGAGGCGTGTCTTCAGCGGGCTCTATACTAGCGACTTGCTCAGGTACTGCAGAGTCTGCATTACTTAATACCTCATTACTTTGTTGTTCAGTATGAAGCTTTTGCTGTTTTTCATAACTTGGCTGCGACTTAACAGATTCAGGATGACTTGAAGCTGCATTAAAGTAGCCCCAAGTTAAACCTACACCCGCAATAAACCCAATCCCTAGAGCCAATAAACTATTCTTGTTCATGTTAATTCCTTTTAAGTTTTATGATTTTTAATTACTTATAGCATTGCACTCGTGTGCGATTCGTTTTCAGGCTCAGGATTTGCTAAAAAGTTTTGGTTCATACTTTGCGCCGGACACTCACAATCCGGTCGACCAATAATTTTAGCGGGTACGCCAACAGCGGTTGTGTGTGGTGGAACATTGCTAAGTACAACTGAGCCCGCACCAATTCGTGCGCCCTCACCTACTTCAATATTACCAAGTACTTTAGCGCCGGCGCCAATTAATACGCCCGCTCTAATTTTAGGATGACGATCGCCCTGCTCATTGCCTGTACCGCCAAGCGTTACAGATTGCAAAATTGATACGTTATCTTCAATTACTGCTGTTTCACCAATAACAATACCGGTTGCGTGGTCAAACATAATGCCTTTACCCACTTTACATGCTGGGTGAATATCGACCCCAAACACTTCAGAGTTACGGCTTTGAATAAAGCGCGCTAGCTCTTTGCGGTTTTGTTGCCACAAGCAATTAGCCAAACGGTGCGCCTGAATAGCATGAAAACCTTTTAGATTTAATATAACCGTAAGATAGGTTTCTGATGCAGGATCGCGGTCTTTTACCGCTTTAATATCCTCAGCAACAAAAGATAGCATACGGTCACATTTTACAAATGCTTGGTCAAACAGCTCTCGGATAGTGAATGCCGATACCACCGCATCAGCCAACTTATTAGCAACAATAAAGCTCAATGCCGAACCTAAACAATCATGATTCAAAATGCATGAATAAACATGACTTGCTAATAATGGTTCACGTGTTACTACATCGTTAGCTTCGTCGCGAAGCTGTTGCCAAATTGCATGACGCATAATACTGCACTGCCTTAAGTTGATATAAAATAGCCTTTTCCCAAGTCTAACGGATTTAACCACTAAGGTGTTAATCCCTTAGTTATTTGTTCTGGTTATTAGATATAACTAGCACCCAGAAATGATATTTTAAATACGTACCTATTTTTTAGATTAAGTCATACGACAGTAGCTAAAATGACCAATACATACTTAAAATATAATAAATTAATAAAAATCAAAAGCTAACAACGTATGACAGCTCACCTGTCATATGCCAAAATACATACTGGCGTACAGCTGACGGCGTAAATAACAAAAACAAACGCTAAATTAGCATCATCAACTCAACAAGGATAACGATGATGAAAAACGATATATTAAATATAAAAAAATTAGGTTACAAATTTTACTTTCAAGATGGCGACAATCAAATAGCCTGTTTTGGCAGCTACTTTACAGGCAAAGAAGAAATCTACGTCAACGACGATTTAGTTAGTAGTAAGCGTAGCGTTGGTAGAAAAAGCACGCATACATTTGAATTTAACGAACATAACTACCAAGTTAAATATCACATGCTAAATATTATCACTGGCAAGCTTGAATGTACTTTTTTTAAAAATAATGAGCAAATAAAGCAGCAAGAACAAACTGTACTTCCTTTTATTAAAGATCCGAAAAGAGCCGTCCTCTTTTTTTCTGCCTGTGTACTTGCCGGATACTTAGGTGGGTATTCAACCTTTGCGCTAATTGACTTAGTGGTAGGTAAATAAACGCATGCAACTTAACCCTAAAACAATAAAAGAACTTAGGCAGCAATTTAATTGGACGCAACAGCAACTTGCCGATGCCTGCGATGTAAGCTTACGTACCGTTCAGCGTGTAGAAAAAGAAGGTGCGGCATCAAAAGAAACCACAATGGCTTTATGCGCAGTATTTGAAGTGCGCCAAGGCGAGCTCATAAAATTGGACGACTTAGAAGAAGATGAAACGGTTAAAGCCCAATCAACGCAAAAGTTTATTGTAGCTATTGCTATAAGCTCTTTAATTAGCTTTACACTCGGAGTTGGCTGTATGCTATTAATAACGAGCTTATGATATTAGTAACAAGCCTATGCTTTCGCTTAAAGTATTAATATAAAAATGCCCCAGAGCTTTAAGCACTGGGGCATTTTTTATACATTTAAAGATAGTTTAAAAACCACTTAAATTATTGAAATACTTTTTCAACTTTTACTACTTCAATATTTTTTGCAGGAATTGCTAATTTGTAATCAGCAATTACTTTATCCTCAGCAACTAGTTCCGCTGGTTTTTTTGTGTTGTAAACCATTGGTGAGGTTTGCTGCGATGCTAAACGTTTTTGCATATCAGCGCCGTCTGCGGTTATAAACACATATTGAACATTGTCTGTTTGTAAGTTTTCTTTAATAACGCGATTTACATCAGCAAGCGCTAGCGTTTTAAGTTTTTTAGTTACGTAACTTACAAAGCTATCTGTGTTGTAAAATTCGCTATCAAGTGCGTAACCTAATTGGCGGTTTTGACTTGCAACCATTTGCGGCACAAAGTTAATTAAAAAGTTACGCGTAGCTTCAAAGTCATCTTCGCTCATACCATTTTCAATTAGCTTATCTAGCTCAAACAAGGCGGTACGTGTGGCAAAGTGCGCATCGTTATTAGAGCGAAGTGGGCGTAACCACACTTGAAATATTTGCTCAGAGCGCCCTAGGTTTGCATCAGGCTTGGTTTGAAACATACCACGTGGAAAGTATTCAATGTATGCGTAATCGCCATAGTTCATGCCGCGAGTTTCACGAATGCGCTCATATAAAAAGCTGTTAGAACTACGGTGCTCACCAAAGTACGAACGCACAAGCCAAAGGGCTGTCCAGTCTTCGCTACTTCTTATTGTATCAATAGGAAAACCAAACGATACCGCTGTCGATTGCGCCGATTTTTCTACAATCGTTGCATGATGACCTTTAAGCACTGGCGCATCAGGAATACTTAAACGGCTTTGCTCACCCTTTGGTAGCGTTGCAAAATCGCTCATCATTTTAGCTTTAAGCTTTGCAGGTACAGCCCCAATTAAACCAACTGTGAGTTTAGATTGCGTAAGCTCGCTGTGATAAAACGCTTTAACATCATCTAGCGTCAACGCTTCTAAATCCGAAATATCACCGTAGTTGTAACTTTCGTAAGGGTGATTTTTGTAAAGTGCACTGTATAGCACTTCTTTGCCTAGCTCTTCATCGTTAGATGCTTTTAAGCCTGATTTAATACCATCGATCATTTCTTTTTTAAGGCGTTTAAAGTCATCATCTCTAAAGCCTGGGTTTAATAATTGATCGCTCACAAGTGAATACCACTGCGCTGCATTGTCTTTATGAATACGCCCTTGGAACGACAGCATTTCTTTATCTATTTGATAACCAAAGCTACCTGCAAGCGGATAAAGTGCTTTTTGAATATCTTTATAGCTTGTCGCCTCTGAGCCACCTTGTGCAAGCATAGCCGCAGTTAACGCAGCAACACCTTTTTTGCCTTGTGGGTCGGCAGCCGCACCGGTATTGAATAAAAAGTTAACATCAATTAATGGCGAGCCATTCGTTTTATCAAGTACTTTAAATACAGGTGCCGCAGGTGCTTGTTTAAGCTTTGCAGTAAGCGCATTTAAATCAACTTCTTGCTCGAAACCTGGGGCTTTATCAAGTGCCGACATCGTTAATGTGGTACGTGCGTTATCAGTAAAGTATTTATTAGCAACGGCTTTAATATCTGCGCTGGTAATGTTATCTGCCGATTTATACAGCTGGTTTATAACCTCAGGATCGCGCTCAAAATGCATGTAGCTGGCAAGAGTTGATGCAATCGCTTGCGATGAATCCAAGCCATTAATAAAGCTGTATTTAAGGTTCGATTTTAAATAACTCAACTTTTGCTCATCAACAAGCTCAGTGCGTGCTTTTGCATAAGTGCGGTTAATGGCATCGCGCGCAGTGGCTAAATCGTCTGCGTTTTCTACTTTAACAAATACGTGTAATAAACCCGGATCTTTAGTCTCAGGGTTATAAGTAAACATTTGGCTGGCAATTTGTTTGTCGACCACTAGCTCTTGATATAAATCTGAATTACTAGAAAAATAAAGCTGTGAGATTAAATCAAGCGCCGCTCTGTCTTTTTTAGCAGGCTCCCACGCAGCGCCTTTGTACGATACAAGTAACCAATGTCCTGGTAGCGCTTCATCTTGCTGGTGCAAATATTTTGGTGCTTGTTGAACAGGCTCTGCTTTAATGTCAGCAACATAGTTACCCTTTTTCCAGCTACCCCAATGCTTTTTAACCATTGCCATTGTTGCTTGTGGATCTACATCGCCCACAATAACAAGTGACACATACTCAGGTTTATAAAATTTAGCAAAAAACTCTTTTCCGTACGCCATTTGATCTGGCATCGCTTCTATGTCTTTAAAAAAGCCCATAGTGGTGTGTTTATACGTGTGCTTATCAAACGCTTCTTCGCGTACAGCGCTTAATAATTTACGAATTGGACTCGCGTTGTTTTTTAAGTACTCACCTTTTACCGTTTGTGCTTCTGTTCTAAATTGCTCTTCGGTGTAAGTTAAGTTTTGAAAAATATCAGCTTCAAGCTCAAGTACTTTATCAAGATGCTGCTTTGAAAAGTTTAAATGGTAGTTTGTAAAATCGTTTGTTGTATAAGCGCGGTTATCAACACCTGAATTTTTTAATATGTCTGAGTACACATCTTCAGGGTATTTTTGTGAGCCTTTAAACATCATGTGTTCAAAAAAGTGAGCAAAGCCTGTTTTGCCCTCTTCAACTTCGTTACGCGACCCAACCGATACCGGAATTTGCAGCGACACCACATCAGGGTAGTCGGTTTTAACAACCATGACACGTAAGCCGTTTTCTAGCTCTTCAATTAAATAATCTTGCGAGAAAACACGGTCATCAGCTTTATTTACTTGTTCTTGTTGTGCTGTTGTTTGCGTGCTTTGGTTTTGTTGCATGGCGCAACCTGTTAACGCCAGCGATACCGCTAAGCTGGTTGCTAATAATTTAAATTTCATTGTTGTCCCTTTTTAAATTGAGCAAATTTGTTGTCAGATTTAACTCTTTAATTATGCCCCAAAGCCAATAAATATAAGAGCCCAAAGGGAATTTATTATGTAAACAACTGTGTCAATTATAAATTATGGGAACAAGCACTATGAATAAACATCATGTTAGTTGAAAAACTTTCATTAAATAAATCTATCTAGACGTCTAAATGGCTGCTATATTAAATCCATCAAAACAAACTTAGCTGGAATGAGGATTATGGCTTTATCACTAAAAGAGAAGATAGTGGACACCAATCAAGGTGTTTATCTTATTGGTACTACCCCGCCTAAAATTGGCACCGATAAAGCGCAATTAAAAACCATTGCAGAAAAGCTATTAGGTCGCTTACACGAAATTGAATACGACGGCGTGATAATTTACGACATTCAAGACGAAAGCAGCCGAACTAATCAAGACCGTCCATTTGCGTTTAAACAAACCGTTGATCCGCGTGAATACAGCCATTTACTTCGTAATTTATCTGCACAAGATGTGATTACTTATAAAAGTGTGGCGCAGCGTGGCGTAGGCGAATTTAAAGATTGGCTAAGTGAGACTAAAAACGACTACGATTTACAAAATGTAGTTTTAGTAGGTAGCCCGTCATCAATAGGCGATATAAAGCTAAGCCTGCCAGATGCGTATAAAGCGATGGCTGAGCAATCAGATGATTTCTTTTTAGGTGGCGTTACGATTGCCGAGCGCCATTCAAGTAAACGAAATGAGCACGAACGATTAATAGAAAAAACAGCACAAGGTTGTCAGTTTTTTATATCGCAAGCTGTTTACGACGCACAAGCTACTATAGAGCTAATTACTAGCTACGCACGTACGTGTAAAGCACAGGGTATTACACCTCAACGTATTATATTAACGTTTACCCCGTGCGGAGGCGAAAAAACCTTAGAGTTTATGCAATGGTTGGGTATCTCAGTGCCAGAGGCAACTAAATGGCGCATGCTTGATGCAGACAATACATTAAGCGAATCAGTCCGTATTTGCCGCGAAAATCTCGACTTAATACTTAAAAGCTGTGCGCATTTAGATGTACCGCTGGGCTTAAATATTGAAAGCTTAACAAACCGTAAAGAAGAAATTGACGCGTCAATTAATTTATACCGTTTATTAAAAGCCATTATGGAATTGAACCTTGCGGAAAAGCTAATAGCTTAAAAGCTAATAGCTTAAAAGCTAATAGCTTAAAGGCTAGGAGAGCTAATTAACACCCTTCTTGGCAAGCCTAATGGCTTGCTTTTTTATGTCCGTACTTTGAAAAATAAATTAATAAGTACGTAAAAATTTGCTGCTTAAGCTATCCATTAAAGCTATTTTTGGTTATTACTC
The DNA here is from genome assembly GCF_000238395.3 of Pseudoalteromonas arctica A 37-1-2. Classification (GTDB taxonomy): domain Bacteria; phylum Pseudomonadota; class Gammaproteobacteria; order Enterobacterales; family Alteromonadaceae; genus Pseudoalteromonas; species Pseudoalteromonas arctica. The sequence continues at coordinate 884,055 of NZ_CP011025.1, read as the reverse complement.
TCAAGCCTTTTTAAGGCAAACCCCATCGATGAGCACATAACACCAAGAATTATTCCCTCATTAGATATAAATCTAATGCTAGGGACGTTTCAAATGAGCTTATTATTGCTAAGGAAAAAATAAAACCCATCGCAGAAAAAACTAGCCAAGTTTGTGTGGCATGAGTCATGACGAACCTCCTTTTATTATTGTGCTTTTTTAGCGAGCTTATACGCTTGTTTATTTTTATACATTGCGTGGTCTGCATCATTTAATAGCGCTTCAAAGGGCTGCTTTTGTTTATTAGTAAAACTATAACCAATACTAAGCGATAAATCGCAAACGTCTTCTTTGAGTAAGGCTTTTGAATACTCAGAGGATATTTTATCCATGATGTAGTTAATCTTGCTTTTATCGCTTACTTGCATTACTGCAACAAACTCATCGCCACCTAAGCGCCCTACTATATCAGCATCTCTTAAATGCGTTTTTAGCGTATCTGCCAATATAATTAAGGCTTTGTCGCCCACTTCATGTCCGCAGGTGTCGTTTAATTTTTTAAAGTCGTTTATATCAATAAACAAACAACACACGTCAAAGCCTAAACGTAGCGCTAAGTTAAGTTTTTGCTGGGCTAATAAGTTAAGTGCTCGGCGGTTATAAATATTCGTTAATGAGTCTAACATGGCTATTTCGCGCATTTGCTCATAGCTATACACAAGCGCTAGGTCGTCTTCAATCAAATCGCGTAGTTGTTCTATGAGTTCAAAATATTCATCGGTATAGCTTGTTATTTTAGTGTCTTTTAAACATAACGTGCCAAACACTTCGCCTTCAGGCCAATGAATAGGTAAACCTAGGTAGGATTCAACACCGTCTTCAACTACTTCTGGTAGGGTATTCCATGTATCGTTATTACTTGCATCATTAACATATAATGTACTGTTAGTTTCAGCTACGTGGCGACAAAACAGAGGTGTTTGAGGAGGAAGTATAGGATTGGTCTCAAAGTTAGAGCCACCTTCGTTACTTCTAATAACAACGCGATAGCCTTTGCTTGTTGCTTGAACTATATAACCAGACGGGGCTGAAAAAAGCCCCGTTATAAGGTCGATTGTTTTTTGCCATTTATGCAAAGATATTTGGCCATCAATACCAGAAAATGCCCATTGATCAATTTCAAACATTGCTTTACCTCGGCTATTTAGTAGCTCCAGTATAGGCAAAAAAGCAAAGTAAAAGCTATTATTTACGACGTCTGCTTGGCTCTCTTTTACCAGTGATGCGTTTTTTATCGCGATCTTTTCGCGACTTGTTAGTATTTTTACGATTATCTTTTGGCTTTTTATTAGGATCTGGCTCGTAACCTTCTAACCACTGCGGCGTTAAACGCGTATCGAGTAGTACTTCAATTTCTTCTAGCAGCCATTGCTCATCAAGACTTACCAGCGACATAGCAAGTCCTTGTTCACCAGCTCGACCTGTACGGCCAATACGGTGCACGTAATCCTCGGCAATGTACGGTAGTTCAAAGTTAATTACGTATCTAAGTGTAGAAATATCTAAACCACGCGCAGCTACATCGGTTGCAACAAGTACGCGTGTAATACCTTCTTTAAAGTTTTGCAATGCACGGTCGCGTGCGCCTTGCGATTTGTCGCCATGGATTGATTCGGTTTTTAAACCATCTTTACACATTTCTTTAGCAAGCTGATCAGCCATTTGTTTTGTGCGAGTAAAAATAAGCACTTGGCGCCAGTTTTTCATGCCAATCATGTGCGATACAAGTTCGCGCTTACGATCCTCATCTACAGCGTAAATAACTTGCTCTACTTCAACGGCTGCTGAGTTGCGCTTATCAACTTCAATTAGTTCTGGGTTTTTAAGTAACTTTTTACTGAGTTCAAACACGCTGTCATCAAACGTAGCTGAAAATAGTAAAGTTTGGCGATCGCCCGGGATATGTCGCAATATACGTCTAATTTCATCAATAAAGCCCATATCAAGCATGCGGTCAGCTTCGTCAAACACTAAGGAGTCTACGCTTGAAAGTACCACACTGCCTTTAACTATATGATCAAGCAAACGCCCAGGTGTTGCCACTATAACTTGCGCTGTTTTAAGTGCTTTTATTTGAGGGCCAATACTTACGCCACCATAGGCTAAAGCGCCATTGATATTAGTGCCTTGTGCGTACTTTTCAAAGCTTGCAAATACTTGCTGAGCAAGCTCACGGGTTGGCGTTAAAATTACAACGCGGGCAAGGCCTTGCTCATCTTTTTTAGGGGTATTTAAAAGCTTATGTAATAAAGGTAAAACAAAGGCGGCGGTTTTACCCGTACCTGTTTGCGCGCTGCCCATTACATCACTTCCGGCTAAAATAGGCGGAATAGTTTTAATCTGAATTGCGGTAGGTTGAGTGTAATTATTTTGCTCAATCGCTGTTAATAATAACGGGTCGAGATTAAGTGATGAGAACGTAGTGGCAGACATAGGCTTAGCTTTAAAATAACAAAGAGCGCTATTGTACGCATATTACTGTACTGCGTAAATTAACCAGTCCAGAAAAGTATTTAATCGTGGTTGCTCACTTTCGCTTTAGCGCTAAAAACAATAAAAAAGGCGCTAAATAACAGCTGTATTTAGCGCCTTTTATAATTTGCTGTAGCTTTAAGCTGGCTTTAGTGTCGCTTTACGCTCGTTGTAAAACGCTATTAAATCGTCAACTGTTGCTTGGCAGTATTCGCGTATACCCGAAACTACCATATGCTTTTCACCACTACCCACTTTAACGCCATTTTCTAACAGGTTAAAACGTAGTGTAATTTTTCCGCGCTTACCGGCGTACTCAAAACTAGGCTCTGCAAACTCAAGTTCTGGTGCTGTAATATCAAGATTATCAAGGTTGATAAGCATTGATTCGTAAATAATCATTGGGCGAGCAGGGTTAATCATTACCTCTTGCTTACCCATTAATGGAATAATTACATGCGGGAAAGTAGTACCAGAAAACTCAACATAATTTTTTATTAGACTATTAGTTAGTGCTGGGCATTGGCTGGTTTTACCTTTGCGCTTTACCTTTAAAATAACTTTTTCGCCATTGGTTACATCAAACTCATCAGCCCCTTCAGGGAAGTTAAGTTTGGTGTTTTCATCAACCATACCGGCAAAAGTAAATTCCATTTGTTCACTAATACCGTAGCGGTCTAGTACCAATGAAAAAAGTAAGTCTCCTGGCGCGCAAAACTTTTTGGCATCTTTGTCGTGGAGTGGATTGTAATCGTCAGCAACGCATTTAGCGAATCGACAACCTTGCTCACGAGAGATAGAAACATAATCAGCATGCTGCTGAAAAAAAGGACTTAACATAGTTTGTTCACTGCTTAAACTGCTTATAACCTATCTATATTACCAGAAAAAAAATACTGAGAGGTCGAATCTGTTAGATTAGTTGCTAAATAAAACAGAGCAATAAAAAACAATGACCTTTTATTTATTAGCGCTATCAATTATATGTGTTTTTCCGTACTGCAAAATATCAATAATGCGGCACCCCCTTTGGCACTACTTACTAGCTTTAAGTGTTGTAAGTGCATATTTTCAAGGTTATATAAATTTATATGCCCTGCTGTTAACCGGGCTTTACGTTGTTTTATACTACTGTGCGCTAAATACAAAGCAGGCAATAATACGCGCTACTTTAAGTACTGTTTTTATAGTTTCCTCATTGGCATTAGCACTTCATTGGGTACCTGGTTTTAATAACCTCCCTATTGTTATAAACGAGCGTATTACAAGCGATGCGATTGCTTTTACCCTTTATGCTAATTTTGATAAAGCTATGGCGGGTTTATTTCTTTGTGCTTACTTTTATTCGAATAAAAAAACTTTAAAAGCAGACTCTAATAAAGCAGACCCATTAAACGTTAAACAACCCATTTTAATAATTATTGCTACTGTTTTAGCTGCGCTCACTGCGGCTTTAATGCTAGGACTTGTAAGCTTTAACCCTAAGGTTCCTGGCTTTTGGCTAGCCTTTATTGCTATTAATCTTTTATTTACCTGTGTTGCCGAGGAAGCTTTATTTCGAGGTTTACTACAAACTAAGCTTAGCAAAATAATTACACCTACCCGTTTAGCAATACTTGCCCCTGTAATTACTGCAGGTATTTTTGCTTTGGCACATTTTGCTGGAGGAATTAACTATGTATTGGTTTCATTTATTGCCGGCTTGGGGTATGGCTATGTTTTTTATAAAACGCAGCGCTTAGAGTGGGCTATTTTATGCCATTGGTTGGTTAATGTTTGCCACTTCTTTTTGTTTACTTATCCTATGCTCAATAAAATCTAAATACATTTACAAATGCTAACAATTTACTTAGTAGTAAACATTGCCCGCATTTGATTTTGTTAGTAATTTACTATTTCAAATAATAAATTAAGGGACTAATAAATATGCTACGTTTTATAACGGCAATAACAGTGCTCGCCACAATAACGGGTTGTTCAAGCATGACTTATCATACAGATATAGACAACGGCGTTTTATCTCAAGAAATTGGCACCTACGTTAATAAAAGAGATTTACAGCAATTTTATAGCGACCAAGAAGCACACGAAAGTGGCGCTACCCTCCTAGGCCGAATAGAAGGTGAAAGCTGTGATGGCGACGGTATGGGCAGCAATAATGTAAGCTATAACCGCTCTAAATCAAACGCGATTGATTTACTTAAAGCTGATGCCATGCGCAGAGGCGGAAATGCTTTTACTATTAATTCTTGTAGTGAAACGTCTGTATCGTATTGCGACCTATCTGTTTTATGCACCGGACAGGCCTACGACTATTAATAAGTAAAAGTGCAAATTATATATTAAGCGCAAAGCTAAGTAATACGCGCTTTCCAGACTCGATTTTAGATACGCTGTGTTCGTACTTATCGGGTCTGAATAAATACACGCGATTAAATAAATTTATAATGCATTTTGAGCATTTAAATACCCCACCCGCTTTAGGTTTTTCTAATACAAAGTTGAGCTTGTAATAGCGCCCTTGCTGCACAGGGTCAATATGGTTCATTACGCTGTGATTAGTTGGGTAAGTAACAAGGTTTATCGAAAATGTATTACTGCTAAAAATAGCTTTGTTTTTAACGGTTGCAATCATACTGCCTCCATATTGTTTATGTGTCTTATTGTATCATTGGGCTGGGTCTTACTTCGTTTTTAAACGAGACTAAAACGCCATGATATATAGCTAAACAACCTGACACAAAAAAGCCGAACTTATTTTACTAAGCTCGGCTTTTATAAGTGCATTTTAGTAATTATGCACTTGGGTATTCGCGGTACGCACGCTCTATATTTTTAGCCTGCTTTTTAGAAATACCTAAATGAGCAAGCGCAACACGTAAACGAGCACGTGATAGGTCAGACCCTAGTATTTCCATTGCATCAAGCACTGACGTACTTGACGTTTTGCCAGTAATTGCGACAAATATTGGCTCTAAAAAGTCTTTAATCTTAAGCTCGTGGAATGTTGCAACTTCTTTTGCAATTGCAAAAATAGCGGGCTTTTCAAAGCTACGTAAACCTTCAAGCTGCCATACAAAAAATTGTAGCGCTTGGCGAATCACGTTTTCGTCTGCTTTGCCGGCTGTTAATAGCGCAGGATCGTAAGTTGGAATACCACCTACAAAGTGCCCTGCAAGCTCAACCATATCCGACAGCGTATTAATACGTGTTTTAACTTCTGGTAATATTTTAGCGAGCATTTCGCCATTAAACTTCCAATCAACAAAGCGCTGAATTAACTGCTCGTCGGTTAGATTCTCGCGGATCCACATGCCGTTTAACCAGCTTAATTTATCTACGTCGAATACTGGACCACCAAGCGATACGCGCTTCATGTCGAAGTTTTCAATCATCTCATTAAGTGTGAACTTTTCACGCTCATCAGGCATTGACCAACCCATACGGCCTAAGTAGTTAAGCACGGCTTCTGGCAGGTAGCCCATTTCTTTATAGTAATTAATAGACGTTGGGTTTTTACGCTTAGACAGCTTTGATTTATCTGGGTTACGTAGTAATGGTAAGTGACCAAGTACTGGTGCTTCCCAACCAAAATCTTCATACAGTTTTAATAACTTAGGTGCTGAGTTAATCCACTCTTCACCACGGAAAATATGACTAATTTCCATATGGTGGTCGTCAACTACGTTCGCTAAAAAGTACGTTGGAAAGCCATCCGCTTTTAAAAGCACTTGCATGTCTACGTTTTCCCACGGGATCTCAATTTCATCACGTAGGTAGTCGTTAAACTTAAATGTGCCTTCGCTCGGGATTTTCATACGTATAACGTAAGGTTTGCCTTCAGCTAAGTTTGCTTTAATTTCTTCATCTGTATGGTTTAAACCACGACCGTCATATTTAGGGCGTAGGCCTTCTGCCATTTGCTCTTCACGCATTTGATCAAGCTCTTCGCTTGTTGCAAAGCAGTAAAACGCTTTACCATCGTCAACTAACTGATGCGCGTATTTTTTATATAAATCGCTACGCTCAGATTGACGGTAAGGACCAAATTCGCCACCCACATCAGGACCATGATCCCACTCAAGCCCTAACCAACGTAGGCTATCCATAATCGCAAGTTCAGACTCTGGCGTGCTACGTACTTGGTCTGTATCTTCTATACGAAGTACAAATTCACCGCCTTGTTGTTTAGCAAAACAGTAGTTAAATAAGGCGATATAAGCGGTGCCAAGATGCGGGTCACCAGTTGGCGACGGGGCAACACGGGTGCGAATTGTCATGGTATATTCTCTTTAAATAAGTGAGATAATAAAAGTGGTTTATGCAGCTACTTTGTTTAAGTAAGCAATAATATCGTTTGATTCGTACAGCCATTGTACTTGGCCGTTTTGCTCTATACGCAGGCAAGGCACTTTAACTTTGCCGCCTTGTTCTAGTAGCTCTTGACGATATTGCTCATTGTCTTTTGCATCACGCGTTTCTATGTTTAAGCCTTCGCGTTTAATGGCGCGACGTACTTTTACACAAAACGGGCATGCTTTAAATTGATACAGTTTAAATTGTGAGGTTTGCTGATCAAGCTGTGCTTGCTCGTCGCTTGCACGCTTTTTACTGCGAGGAGTAAATACAAAATTAAAGAATAAAATTATACAACCTAAAAACCAACGAACTAATTTCATGTTCTGCGCTCTGCTTACAACAATTTAAGGAGCCAGATTTTAGCACAAATTTACAATCAAAAAAGTGTAATACTGCGAGAATTACACTCAAGTAATTTAATTTACTAAAAGTGCTTCTATAGCAAGACCATATCATCCCTATGAAGTACTTCTGCGCCACTATCGTAATCGAGTAACTGGCCTATTTGACTAGAATGCGCACCCTTTATTTTATTTACTTCAACGCTACTAAAGCGCGTTAAGCCCCGTGCAATTACTTGCTTTTTATTATCAATTAAATCAATTAAATCACCGCGTTCAAAACGTCCAAATGCATTAGTAACGCCTTTAGCAAGTAAGCTTGCGCCTTTATTTTGCAGCGCTGTAATAGCACCTGCATCTATAACAATTTGGCCGGTACTTTTAGGCCCGGCTAGTAACCATTTTTTACGGCCATCTTTTGGAGCGGTGAGTTTTAAAAAACGCGTGCCTGGTAACTCGTCACTCATGCATTTTAAAATAACGTTTTTACCTGCGCCTTTAGCAATAATAACTTCAACACCTGCGCGCCTTGCAATGTCGGCGGCCTGCAGTTTAGTCGCCATACCGCCGGTGCCTAAATTTGTACCACTGCCACCAGCAAGTTGTCGCAGCTCATCATTTATATGTGTTACTTCACCAATGAGGGTGGCATCGGCGTTTGTGCGTGGATCGCTGGTAAATAACCCTTCTTGATCAGTAAGTAGCAGTAACTTATTAGCATTAGCCAAAATAGCGACAAGTGCCGATAAATTATCGTTGTCGCCTACTTTTATTTCGCTCGTGGCTACAGCGTCATTTTCGTTAATGATGGGTACAACGTCGTAATTTAATAACGCATTGAGTGTATCGCGGGCATTAAGGTAGCGCTCTCTGTCGTCTACATCGGCGCGAGTAAGTAGCATTTGCCCTACATTTACACCGTATAAACCAAACAAGCTCTGCCAAATATGAATAAGTTGACCTTGTCCAATTGCAGCAAGCATTTGTTTATCAATTAAGCTTCTGCCACAGGGTTTTAATAGTTGTTCGCGCCCAGCAGCAACCGCACCGCTCGATACTAAAATAACGTGATGGCCTTGTTTTTTAAGCTCGCAGCATTGGCGTACTAATTCAACCATATGTGCTTTGTCTAGCTTATCGGTGCCGCCAGTGAGTACGCTTGTACCAAGCTTTACAACTATTACCTGTTCCCTTTGCATGTGCTTTTTACTACTGATTAATTAAAGATGAATTAATTTATACCAGCTCGGTATTTTTGAACAAGTTAAAAATATTCATGCTAGGATCTGATTTTATTAAATTATATAAATTACTCTCTATGCCTGCCAGTTTATGTTTAATTATTGCCACCTTTTTATGGGGCAGCTCTTTTATAGCGCTTAAATACGCCATTGCTATTTACGACCCTGCATTGGTGATATTTTTACGCATGCTCACCACGTTAGTTTTGTCGCTTTGTTTGTGGCGCTACGTTATTCGGTTTGAGTATTTAAAAGGTGACTGGAAGTATTTAGTGGGTATGTCGCTTGCTGAACCTTGCTTGTACTTTTTATTTGAAGGCCATGCAATGGAATACACATCGGCCTCGCAGGCTGGTGTTATTGTGTCGTGCTTGCCCATTATTATTGCGCTGCTTGCCTTTTTATTGCTTAAAGAATACATAAGTAAATCCATCGTGGTCGGTTTTACGCTGTGTATTGGCGGCAGTATTTTACTTACGCTTCTTTCACCCAGTTCTGAGCAGGCACCTAATCCGTTGTTGGGTAACTTTTTAGAGCTTATGGCGATGGTGTGCGCTGCATTTTATACCGTAAGTATTAAACATTTAGCTAATCGCTACTCGCCCCTGACTTTAATTGCATTGCAAGGTATTAGCGGTAGCTTGTTTTTTGCACCATTTTTGTTTTTTATCGACCTACCAAGCGAAAACCAACACGACTTAACCGCGCTTATGAGCATTTTGTATTTAGGCTCGTGTGTAACCCTTGGCGGCTACGGCATGTACAACTATGCAATTAGCAAAGTTTCGGTATTAACCGCTGCTGCATACTCTAATTTAATTCCTATTTTTACACTTATTTTGTCAGCTATTATTTTGGGCGAAGTGCTCAACGTTTGGCAATGGCTGAGCATATTTGTGGTATTTATTGGTGTAATGGTAAGCCAGCGCCATCAAGAACTTGTGGTTGATATACCGCTTAGTGAATCGGGCGAAGACATTTGCGCAGATACAAGCAATCTTAAATCAGTACCCGAGGCAAGCGAATCAAAAGGGTAACAGGTAAGCAAATACAGTCCGGGTGTTTGTAAAAATGTGTTTTGGGATTGATGAATAACCTCAATCCCCGTTACTTTATAGTTTTGTATCACCCCACTTTGCAGTTGCAAAGTAAACGCCTCCCCCACTTTGGCGTGTTGTAAAAATGCAAAATGGGTGTCGTTATGCCCTGCTATTAGCGCGCCTTTTTCGTTTCCAAACTCTTTTCCGCCAAGCTCTCCTGCAGGTAAAAATTGGCTTGGCGCAAACGCTAAATTACGACCACTCGCTCCAGCCAATACACTTAATGTTTTATTATGGCTTGGCCAATCAAGCTTTGCAGTCACGTAGCTGTCGGCGTAATACCACGGTTTTACTTTAGTGCTGGGTGATTTAAGCGCCTCTTGCCATGCTTGTTCAATTAATATTTGAGCAAGCCACGCTTTTGCCTGCATATAAGCGCCGTGACCAAATAATCCAAGCCCAGCGATTAGTAAGCCCGCGCTTAGCCACTTTTTCATTTTAAATCTCTTTTCATTTAGGAATTCGCTCTGTGTTTAAATTTAAGAGCGCCAAATCCCAATAGTAAAATGCAGCCTAATACTATGTGCAGCCTGCTTTGCCCATCGGTTTGCGGTAAACGCATTGCCATACCTTGTGGTAATGCATTAGTAGCTTGCGCCGTTTGCTCTGCCACTTCTTTTATGTGAGTTTGTTCAATCGCTATAAAAGCAGTAAACGGGCTAAGTAATTGATGAGTAAGTGCAAGCTCCTGTACTTCATCTTTAACTGTATTTTGCTCGTTGTATAAAAGTAATGACTTAATTTTTTGGCGCGCCCACAGTTTTGCTATACCTTGAGCGCTTGAGCTATTTTGTGTACTTAATTTAATACTTAAAGGCCCTTGTGCTGTTTGCCCAGCAAGTACCACACTTTTAGCATTATTAAGTTTTATAGCGACCATAATAGGCTCGCCAAAATATAAATCAGGTAGTGGTGATGGCCAAAAATCTAAGCTGTTACCGCTTTCATCGCTTAGCGCCAAATTAGTAATAGCCGGATGTGCAAGCTTATCAAACAACTGCTGCATTTTAGGTTGCACCTCACTTGTGCTGCCTATAAACGTAAATGAGCCTTTGCCTATATCTGCCGCTCGGCGCATAAAAAAGCTGTTAGGTGCGCTGCCAATACCCACTGTAAATAAGCGGCTATCGCCTAACTTACTTTGAATATTTTTAAACAATACATCCTCATTACTAACGCTACCATCAGTTAAAAATACAACTTGGCGTACAAAACCATCAAACTCGCTGCCATCAAGTACGGCATTAAGCGCACCTTGTATTTCTGTGCCGCCGTCGGCTTCTAGGCTATAAATAAATCGCTCTGCACGGCGTAAATTAAAGTCGCTGGCTATAAGTGGTTTATCGCTCATTGGAGTCACTATGTTGTCAAAACCAATTATGTTAAAGCTGTCGTCGCTATCAAGTAATGACAGCGCATAAAACAAGGCTTTTTTAGCTTGCTCCATAGATTGCCCGTGCATAGAGCCTGACGTATCAACTACAAATACCATTTCGCGAGGTAAGCGCTGAGTTTGTGTAAAGTGATCCCCCGGTGGCATTAGCATAGCAAGCCCGTATCGGTCACCATTTTCAAACTGCTGAGTAAAAAATGCGGCTTGAGCTTGCTCTTTTTGCAGCGGTTTAAACTCAAGTACAAAGTCGCGATTAACTGCATTTGTCTCATTTAACGCTATTTTATATTGCCCAAATGCTGTGTTTTGTACATCAACATTATGAAATTTAGAATTGATATCCACCAGCTCTAAGCCTACGTCTATATCAATGTTTAAGCTAAATTGGCTGCTTGGTACGTTATCAGTTTGAGTACTATTTTGAGTGATGTTTTGAATGCTGTAAACAGGGCTTAACCATCCCGTTGGGAGCGGATTAACATGCGCTTTATTTTGAGTACTAACCTCAACCTCACCACTAATCGCGTGATAACGCGGTGTAATGGTAGTCGGAAATCTAATAGCAAATGTACCGCTGCTATAATCAATTATTTCTTGATACTCAAGCTCAATTATTACTTGCTCACCAGGGCCAATATTTGCCACATTCGTAATAAACATATTGGCGCGTTGCTGGCGTACAAGGGCCGCTTGCTTACCTGCTTTTTTAGCCTCTTCGTATTTTTTTTCAGCTTCCACTTTTTTATCAATTTGGCCTTTAATGACTCGCTCACCTATACGCATCGTCATGGCATGTACGGCGCTTTCATCTGGCAATGGAAATACATAGCGAGCATTAACCGCAAACGGGTTTTCGTTTTGATAGGTTTGCGTTACTACAACATGATTAATTAGGCCAGTTAAGGTCATATTGGCGTCGCTTTTTAATATTATTGCTGGTCCTGCTGGCGCACCATTGCTATCAAAAAGTTCTAACTTGGGTGATTGCGCATGACTTTTAAAGCTCGCTAACAGCACAATCGCTATGAATATAAAAATGCTTACTTTAGTAAGCATTTTGGTTGGTTTACTCAATTTAAACATAAATCACTCCATCGAACGCTTAGCTTTACTTAGATTCAGTTAGTTTTAATTACTCGCCGTTTGGCCATTTACACTATTCATTGAGCGAGTGGTAAGCGTTACGCGTCTATCAAAAAAGTTATCTTCCACCGTGTTGCTATTAGCCAATGTTTGCTGCTCGCCAAATGCCTGCGTGCTTAAGCGTTTATGACTCACGCCGTGTTTTATTAAATAGCTTTGCACGGCATTTACACGCGCTTTAGAAAGTAATAGGTTGGCTTGCTCATCGCCGCGTTGATCGGCAAAGCCACTTAAATCAAGTACGAGTTGTGGTTGATTGTTTAACAAGGTAACGAGTTGGTCTAACTGCAGTGCAAAATGCGGGGCAATAACACTTGAACCTGTTTTAAATTGCACCGTCATCGCCAATAAGTTATTAATTTGAACTTGAGTTAACTGCTCATTTTGATTGGCAAGCACTTCTAGCTGCTGCTCTAACATATTGTTGTGGTTAAGCACGTGTTGGTAATCGCTGGTTTTTTCTTTCATAACCGTAATGGCACGCTCTTGCTCTGCAATTTTGTTATCAGCTACTTTTGAATCGCCTATTAAGCCACCGGCAAATGCCCCAACAAACGCACCAATTGGCCCGCCCACTACGCCGCCAATAATAGCGCCAGCACCTAGTCCAATAGCCGTTTCTTTATGGGCTTCTTTTGATGGCGTGTTGGATGTTGAGGCAATTGCTGGAGTACAAAAACTAGCAACCAGTGTTAACGCGATTAATGTCTTCTTCATGATTTGATCCTTAAACTTACTTTTTAATTTGTGATGTTTTGTTTTGATGGGTGTATTAAAACAAGTTCAAGTGGCAACAAAAGGGAGCAAAAATGGCAAACTGCTGAGCAATTGTGGCAAAAAAAAGGCAATTGCCTTTTTAAGCGTACTTAGCTTAAAAACTTCGTTATAGTGCACAACAGAGGCAATAGGATAATGATTAGAATGAAAAAAATAGCCATCATTGAAGATGAACCCGCAATCCGCGAAAACTACATAGAAATGCTGAGCTTACAGGGCTACCAAGTGAGTGGCTTTGCAGATCGCGTCAGCGCTGAAGCTGCATTTAAAAATGCCCTGCCCGATTTAGCCATTGTTGATATTGGCCTAGGCCATGAAATAGATGGTGGTTTTTTACTGTGCCAAACATTGCGATCGCTTTCTAAAACACTGCCTATTATTTTTTTAACCGCCCGCGATAGCGAAATAGATACCGTATGCGGCCTGCGCATGGGCGCCGACGACTACCTAACAAAAGACATAAGCTTGGCTCACTTGGCTGCACGTATTGGTGCGCTATTTCGTAGAATGGAAGCACTTGAACAACCCGCTGATGCAAATGCACTCATAACACGCGGGCAGTTAACACTCGACACGCAACGTATGCAGGTTTTTTGGCAACAACAATTAGTTGATTTAACCGTAACCGAGTTTTGGATGCTGCATTCACTTGCCCAGCGACCAGGCCATGTTAAAAGCCGTAACGAATTAATGAGCGATGCAAAAATTTATGTAGACGACAGCACAATTACTTCACACGTAAAACGTATTCGTAAAAAATTTATAGCACTCGATAGCACCTTTGATTGCATAGATACCGTGTATGGCATGGGCTATCGGTGGGAACAACACTAATGCTACGATTTGGTCTGCGCAGTAAATTTATATTACTTTCATGTTTTTTGTTTTTGCTGCCGTGGCTTGGCTACGAGTACGTATGGGAAATGGAAAAATTTTTACGCCAAGGCCAAGAAAAAACCCTAGTAGGTACCACTCGTGCTCTTGCTACAGCATTACATGAGCGCCCTGCATTATTTGACGAGCAAACTAACTTTTTAGACCAAGTAGTAAAAGGCCGCGATTTATACGCTTATAATCTTAAAAACCCTATTCAGCTCGACGGTAAACTTAACGATTGGGACAGCTACCAACCGCTATTTTGGCATTACGACAAGCGCTACTTACAAAAAACAGATAACAAACATCAAGCCAGTGACTTATCGTTTGATCATATGGTGGGAAAATTTGATAACTACTTATACGCCTTATTTAAAGTCACCGACAATACCCTTATTTATCGCGCTAAAAATAGCTTAAGCATTACCAATAACGATTATTTACAAATTGGCCTAAAAACGCCAGACGGCCAGTTTAATACTTATATAATTGCGCCGCGCCAAGATGGCTGGGTTAATGCATTTGATGCAAATACCAAAGCCCCTTTTACAAAAATTCAGGGCTATTTTGAAAGTACCGAATCAGGTTATAGCGTAGAGCTGCGCTTTCCAATTAGCATGCTGGGCAACAAACTTGGCTTTGCCATTGTTGACATTGATAGTAAAGAGGCATTGTTAGAGCCTAAAATAATGTCGACCTCAAACTTAAATAACCCAAACGATTTAGGCTCGGTATTAGTCCCTTCTCCAGAAATTAGCCGTATTTTAAAAGGCATGGGCCACAGTGGTAGCCGTATTTGGGTGGTTGATAACCATCATCGTGTACTTGCGCAATCGGGTACTATTCAAAATGCAGATGGCGTTTGGGCTGATGGACTTGCTAACCAAGCACCTAAAACTTGGTGGCAGCGCTTTGAGCAAAATTACTTACATCCAATTTACTATAAAATTTTAACGCGTCCCGAAAATGAGTTTTTAGATACCCTGCACGATGTAGCTTCTATGCAGGGCACACATTTAGCGAAAGCATTAAAAGGACAACCAGCATCGTCTTGGCGATTAACACCCGACAGTAAAGCCGTTATTTTATCGGCCGCTTACCCTATTTGGATTCAAGACCAAGTAATTGGCGCAGTAATAGCAGAGGAAACCACAAACGGCGTACGTACGCTGCGTAATAAGTCACTCGAAAAACTCTTTAACGTTATTTTAGCTGTGATGCTAATTGGTACTGTGACTTTATTCTTTTTTGCCTCACGTATATCGAACCGAATTAGGCGGCTGCGCGATACAGCTGAGCAAGCAATTGATGCACAAGGGCGTGTTACCGGCAGTATTAATTACAGCGATGCTAACGATGAAATTGGCGATCTGTCTCGTAGTTTTTCAAACATTGTGAGCCGACTTGGTGGCTATACCGATTACTTAGAGAATATGTCGTCGCGATTGTCACATGAGCTGCGCACGCCTGTTGCCGTAGTGCGCTCGTCACTCGAAAACTTACAAAGCTTGCCACAAAACGAGCTGAGCCAAAAATACCTCGATCGCGCCAGTGAAGGCGTTGAACGTTTAGGTAAAATAATAACTACCATGAGCGAAGCCACTCGCCTTGAGCAGAGTATTCAAAGCAACGAGCCTGAGCCTTTTGATTTACAAAAAGTAATAAATGGCTGTATGCAGGGCTACCAACTTACTTATCTAAACCAGTTATTTACGCTTGATTTATACCAAGAAAAATTGCCTATGCAAGGCGCACCAGAATTTATAGCCCAGCTACTTGATAAACTTATTAATAACGCGCTGGAGTTTAGTGAGGCCAATACGGCTATTAATGTAGGCCTTAAGCAGAGCGAAAATAAAGCAACATTAACAGTGAGTAATACAGGCCCCGCGTTACCCGAAGGATTAACTGAGCATATTTTTGACTCTATGGTGTCGGTACGTAGCCAGCAAATGCAGCAACAGCCACATTTGGGGTTAGGTCTTTATATTGTAAGGCTGGTGTGCGACTACCATAAAGGCAGTGTAACAGCGCAAAACAACGAACAAGGTGATGGTGTCGTATTTACCGTAACACTGCCGTTAGTTAATGGTTAAGGCTGTATTTATACCGTTATATTCGTACCGTTATATTTATAGCCACAGCCTTATATGCAAATAGTAAGTACGCAATAAATTAAATTCAGCTGTATATTTTTAGTTAAAAAGAGTTATTAAAATTTACCTTAACTCCATATAAATTAACAAATAAACCCCTCTCACCCCTCAAAACCTGCCGGTTACAATTTAGTACAACTTCAAATGTAACTATTCACTTTTAATTCAGTCGAATGACCATACCCTACATCATATTAAAGTATTAAATTGAAGGAATACTCATGAAACCATCACTAGAGCGTGAAGAACTAGACTTTATTTTTGACTTATACAGGCCCTCTAAAAAACCTGAGTCTGAAAATGTAAAACCAAAAAGTACAAACTACAAAGAGCTAAGAAAGCACGACGCGAGCAAAAACCAAGGCGTATCGCACTACTTAGTCTAATTTTATTACGCTTGGGACTTCTCATGTTCTAAAAATGCTTTAATGCAGTTTATTTCTGCAAGTTTTACTTCTTCGCCTATTTCAGGGCCTTTTTTGCCATTTTTAAGTGCATTTTGCACTACCAGTTTCTTATCCATTTTTTGCAGTTCAGTATGAATTGCTCGCAGCTTAGCTGCTTGCGGGTATGGCTTATCAACAAGTGTTTCACCACGCCCTTGTGCATCGCATTGGCATGCTTGGGTAAACGCTATAAAACGTTCTGGGTGTACCAACGCATTTAAGTTAGTCACTATTAGCTTGTGAATGGTTTGCGGCCTTAACTGATCAATCGTGTGGCAAAGGGTGTGATTATCACTGGTGAGTACGCCAACATCGCGAAAACGGTTAGGCACTTTTAAGCGCTCACAAAACGCCTCAATAACTGCAACACCTTCGCGTTCGTGTCCACGTAGGTTTCCATATTTTTTAAAACTAAGCGCTTTTCCAAAATCATGGGTTAGTGCAGCAAAACGAGTTTCCAAGTTAAAATTCAAATCCGCTGCACGCCTAAGTACCAGCATAGTATGCACAAATACATCACCTTCAGGATGATGGTTTGCTGGTTGCGGTACATTAACCATGCGCTCAAGCTCTGGAAAAACCCCCAAACCTTGCAATGCTTCAAAATAAAGCTCAGGGTACTTTTCACCCAGTGCTTTTTCGGTTTCAAGCCACACGCGCTCAGGTACTAAATGATTTAGCTCACCTTTATTTTTAAGCTCGCGCATTAATGCATACGTACTTGGGTGGATACGCCAATCACTACCATAGCGCGCTAAAAAACGGGCAATACGCAGTACTCGAACAGGGTCTTCTACAAATGCCTCAGTGGTGTGGCGCAGTGTTTTATTTTGTAAGTCAGTTTGGCCATTAAACGGGTCAATAATATTACCGTGTTCATCAAGCGCCATTGAATTTATGGTTAAATCACGCCTTGCTAAATCTTCTTCTAGCGTCACTGTTGGGCTGGCATCAACCACAAAGCCAGTATAGCCTTTGCCGCTTTTACGCTCTGTGCGCCCAAGTGCATATTCTTCTTTTGTTTCTGGGTGCAAGTAAACCGGAAAGTCGCTACCTATTGGTACAAAACCGAGCGACTGCATTGTGTTTGGCGTTTCACCAATCACTACATAATCGTTATCTTTTGATTTTATATTTAGCAGTTTGTCGCGCACTGCACCACCAACGAGGTAAACTTTTTTTAAGTTACTTTTCACTTTATTCCCATAAACATTAATAAAATTGTTTGATACTAATCATAACATTAATTAAAAAATTCTGCGGTGTTTGCCAAGCTTAAGTAAGCTCATTACAATGGCGCATTATTTTCAGCTATAGCCTCACAATTAATGAAAAACCATTCATCAAAAAAAGAACTTATGTTACTACCCATTTTATTAGTGGTTATTTTAATGTGTGTGGCGGGTCACTTTTTATTACAAGCAAATTTTCAAGACAGTAATGTGGTTGAATACATGTTAGCAGCACTGCCGTTTGCTATGTTTGGATTGGTTATTGTGGCGTTTAAAATGGCGGCTAAAAGCGAAAAGGATGAACAAAACGAGCAGGACTCTTAATCCTGCTTAGTTTTAGCTACTTATTATAATTTAAAGTATGTGATAGCCAAACCAGTCTGGCTTTATAGGCTGCGATATACCGCTGGGCGTGAGCTTAATGTTTAGCTGGCTGTCGAGTAAATCAATGGTAAAGCAATCGTCTACGTCATGTAAATCATCTTTATGAATATGGCTAAGCCCTGCTAGCAAATCGCTTTTAGCTCGCTCTTTAGCTTCATGGCTACTGCTTGCAACATACAGTGCAAAGTCGTGTTGCTCAGCCATAGAATCACTTCTGTAAGCGCCTAAATTTACAAAATAGAGTTGTTTATTTTGCTCCACATAGCTATCGACTACTTCTATTTTAAAACCATCTATATGATTAATTGCCATGTAGCTATCCATGTGAACACTACTTCTGTCGCCTACCCATTGGCTTTTTAACTTTGAATAAGTTTGCTCAATGTTTTGCCCTACAACAAAACGAATATCATGCATTTCAATGTGGCAACCTTGAATCCGGCCGCCTAAATACACCATAAATAACTGCATGCTTTTCCTTAACCTAAATTATCAACATCAATATTATGCTTTTTAATCAACTTATAAAAATCTGAGCGATTGCGCTTGGCAAGCTTAGCGCCTTCGGCTACGTTACCACCTGCCATTTTTAAAGTGTTAATCACATAGTCGCGCTCAAACTCTTTTTTAGCGTCGTTTAGTGATAATGGTTCTACGTTTGTTTCGTTACTATTTAGCGCAGCTAATACTAAGTGCTCTGAAATAACATCGCTTGGCGTTAATGCTACAACCTGCTCTACTACGTTTTGTAGTTGGCGGATATTACCTGGCCAGTCGTAACGCACAAGCGCATGCATAGCATCGCTTGCAAAGTGTTTTTCAGTTTGCTTCATGCGCTTAGCAATGCTTGCACTAAAGTGCTGTGCTAATAAGCTTATATCTTCGCGGCGCTCACACAATGGCGGTAATTTTAAATTAACTACGTTTAAGCGATAGTATAAATCTTCTCTAAATTGCTGGTTTAAAATAGCTTCAGGAAGATTTTTATGTGTTGCCGATACGATTCGTACATCAATCGCAATTTCTTCTTGAAAGCCTACGGGGCGAATTGTTTTTTCTTGTAATACGCGCAGTAACTTAACCTGCAAGTTAAGTGGCATATCGCCTATCTCGTCTAAAAATAGCGTGCCGCCCTCAGCTTGCTGAAACAAACCTTGATGATCTTTAATTGCGCCCGTAAACGAGCCTTTTTTATGACCAAATAATTCTGACTCTAAAAGCTCACCCGGTACAGCGCCGCAGTTAATTGCAACGAAAGGGCCACCGCTTACATGACTATGCTGATGAATCGCCTGTGCGAGTAACTCTTTACCTGTACCA
This sequence comes from Pseudoalteromonas arctica A 37-1-2, assembly GCF_000238395.3. Lineage (GTDB taxonomy): Bacteria > Pseudomonadota > Gammaproteobacteria > Enterobacterales > Alteromonadaceae > Pseudoalteromonas > Pseudoalteromonas arctica. The sequence continues at coordinate 864,776 of NZ_CP011025.1, read as the reverse complement.
CTAGCCCCCGAAATCAATACATTAACTTGCGTTGGCCCAAGTAGTTTTACTTGCTCTAACAAGTGCAGCATTGCACCACTGCGCGTAACTATATTACTTTTAGGTGCTGCTTCATCTGCATTAACACCATGTATTTCTATCGCTTTAGCAAGGCTGTCAAATAGCTCATCTTTATCTACAGGTTTAGTTATAAATGCAAAAATGCCCTGCTTAGTTGCCTCTACTGCATCAGGAATTGAGCCATGCGCTGTCATCATAATGACAGGTAATGCAGGGTAGCGGCTTTGCAGCTGACGATGCAGTGCCATGCCATCCATTTCATCCATACGTAGGTCGGTTATTACGGCGTCAAACACTTGGCTTTTAAGTATTTGTAGTGCGGTTAAGCCGCTTTCACAGGTCGTTACTTCGTATCCTTTTGATTCGATACGAATAGCGAGCAGTTTTAATAAGCTAGCGTCGTCGTCAACGAGTAATACTTTTGCACCTTGCACTTTAGTTGCTGCCATAGTTACTGCTCCTTAGTTTCTTCTCGTAGTAAAAGCTGCTGCTCAATAGTTGCTAACGATGAGAGGGTTTCTTGCATTTTATTGTTAAGTGCTTGCTGCTCTTTTTTAGCATTTATTTGCATAGTCACTTGCTGCTTTTGAAGCCATAAATATTGCTTTATATCATCTGGCCAAAAGTAAGCTAAATCGAGTTTTAGCAACTTAGTCATTACCGTATTTGGATCATCATTTATGTTTAAGCACATAAATTTAAAAAAACGTTTAAGATCGTTTTCACCTGTAAAAATATCTTTTTTTGGCACCAATTTAAATCCGCCACACTGATTAGCGTGCCATGCAATAACTTGCTCTGCAGGCGGATAGCTTGGTTCAATTTTTGGTCTGGGTTTTGGACTAGGTTTACTGTTTGTGTCGTTCGTTATTTTGGTATCGACCACAGGTGCAGGTGTAATTGACACACGCTCTTCTTGCCCATTATTAATTTCACAACCTGATATAACCATGCTGCTACTGAGCACATATAAAATAGCGATTAAACGCAAGCGCATGTTAATTAACTCCTAGATTTTTTGTTATGGGAATTTTAATTGAAAACCGGCAACCATGCGGCTCGTTATGCTCAACAGTAAGTGTACCTCTTAGCTGTTCAACAGATTCTTTCACAATAGTTAAGCCAAGCCCACTGCCTTGCAGCGTAACATTTTTACTGTGTTTACCTTGATAAAATGCGCTGAAAATTTGAGTTTTTTCTTGCTCTTTAATACCGCACCCTTTATCAAGTACAGCAATGCAAAGTTGGTTTTGCTCAAGCGCTAAATTAATAGTAACGCTTTGCTTATCTTGTGAAAATTTTAAGCCATTTGAAATAAGCTGAATTAAAATCATCTCAATAAGCTCACTAGGTAAAGCAAGCTGTTTATTAGGTAAGTTATTTTGCCATTGCAGAGCTTGCTGACGCGCACTTAAGCGATGTTCAAAATGGCTATTAATTTTATTAATAAGATAGCTAAACTCAACTTCGCTTAGGCTGTCTTTACTGGTGCGAATCGCATTATAACTCAGCAGGCTGTCAATCATTGTACGAAGGCGCACCATAGATTGGCTAATAAGCTCAAGCACTGCTTTTTGCTCAGCAGTAATTGGGCCTACTATTTCATCAGTTAGTAAATCAGTGCCTTCGACCATTGAAGCAAGCGGCGTTTTTAGCTCATGGGTAACATGGCGTAAAAAGGTATCTTTTTGCTGCTCAAGCATGTGAAGTTGCTCTTGCACCCATTGGAGTTTTTCTCCTAGCTCAACTAGCTCAGCGGAGCCTTTCACAGATATTTTTTGCTGCCAATGCCCCTGCCCTAGCTTATCAATAACCGTAGTTAACCCTTTTAGTCGCCCACTTATACGCCATAAAAAACCACCACCAACAATTAAAGTAAGCGGAATAAGTGCCACCAGCCAGTTTATAAATGAAGTTTGTAGGCTTGTAAGCTCATTTTGGTTATTGGTAATTTGCGCTTCATTTTTATCACGTAACCATAAAGTAAGCTCAGCAACTAAATCGCTCACTGGCACAAATAGCTCCGCTTGCTGTTGTTTTTGCTCAACAAGCTCTACATGCGCTGTTTGTAAGGTGACATATAAGCGTTGCCATTGGTGGGTGTAATCTTTATCCGTGTTTACAAATTTAAGTTCATCAATACTTTGCAGGGATGATTGCCATTTATCGACAATGAGCTTATCTAACGATTCGCTTTTTAATACCCAGTTTTGCCTAGTGGCGCGCTCAAGGCTGTTGAGTTCTTGTTTTAGAGTATTAAACGATTTGGTAACTTGGTAGTTGTTACTCACGATACTTTGAGTCACTGCTAATTGCTTGTTAAGCGCATTTAAAAATACAATCACCACTATAGAAAGCGGGAGTAACGAAAGCAGCATACTCATTGCAAATTGCCCAATTAAATTAGGCCGCCAGTTAAGCATTGCATGGTATTTTTTAGCTATGGTTGCTGGCATTTCGTTTAGTCCTTTTAAGTTAAGCGCTCTATTATTAAGTGCTTACCTTATACACTAGCTGAACCAGCAATTATATTTAATACGATTAACAGCCAGCGCTACAAAAACAATGTGTCGCCAAATAGAGACAACGTAAACCATTGATTTTTAAACCCTACCTTTAATCTCACTATATAGTGTTGCAAAAGGCATACAAAAATTACATTAAACCCCGTAAAAACTTCCCACCCCTTTCAAGTTAAAAATATAAACACCTGAAAATTAACAACAATTATTTTTGGCATCATTTTTGTATTAGCAGTAATAACTTTAATCAATAAGGAAATAATTATGAACAAACGCATTTTAGTAATTTCATCATTACTAGCTTTAGGCTTTTTAGGCGCTAACGCACACGCAATGGACGTTCACGCGACTTTTAACGAGCTTGATAAAGACAGTAACGGCACATTAAGTGAAGCCGAAGCAGGTGAAGATGCCGTTCTACACGAAAATTTTTTACAAATTGATACTAATCAAGATGGGCAATTGTCGCTAGATGAATTCAAAAAATTTATTCAATAAACTCATTTAATAAGGAACGTGATTATGAAACAACTTATAGCCGCTTTTTCATTAATGTTTTTAGCAATTAGTGCCACCGTAATTGCATCGCCAACAAACGTGCGCTTTGCCCATTTAGATAAAGATATGGATGGACAAATATCAATTGTAGAAGCAAAGGAAGACAAAGAAGTAATGAGACAATTTGCTGACTTAGATGAAGACGGTGATGAAAAAGTCTCAAAAAAAGAATTTGAAAGCTTTAAGCCTTAATGAGTAATTACTGATTAAGCTTTACTTAAGCTTGTTACAAGTAAACTGAATTTAAAAGCATTTGCCATAATCCCTGAGGGAGTGTGTAAAAGGATTTAATGTTGGGAGTTAAATTACGGCAAGTGCTTTTTTCCTTTTTACTTTATTTTAGCCACGAACTTTTAATACATCTTTTGGAAGGAAGACCATGAAGATACTTTCCCTTGTTATAAGCATTTTAATGCTATTAAGTTTTGATGCCGCGGCACTTGATGTAAAGCAGCGCTTTGATCACCTAGATAGTGACAAAAGTGGCTATTTAACACACGACGAACTTGATCCCCAGCCACAACTTTTAAACACCTTTGTAAAATGGGACAAAAACCAAGATAACCAAATTTCGCTAGTCGAATTTAAAAGTTATCTAACTAACAACCTTTACTAAGTGATTTGTATGAAAAGTATTAGCTATATAACGCTGCTGGCGTTTAGTATTTTTAGCGCATTTAGTTTTGCTGCAAGTAACGACATTGCAAAACAATTTAAAAAGCTAGATAGGAATAAAGACGGTTTTTTATCACGTTCAGAAACCGCTATAGATCCGGCTTTGTGGTCACGGTTTTCAAGCTACGATCAAGACAAAGACGGTAAGCTAACGCTAAGTGAATACAGTTTATACACTAGTAAATAAACCTTTTCAAAAGCTAGATATTTTTATGTTCTAGCTTTACTGCTTTTTTCTTCATCATAATTCGTCTCACATATTGGTATTATAAAATTGGGTTTGCTAATGTTAACGCACTAACAATAAAAAATAATGCCTTATGTTGCTCAAAAAAATAATCAAACCTCTCATCCTAGCAAGTCTTTGTGCAAGCTCTAGTTACACTCTCGCACAAACTAAAGTAATTTATAACGCCAATGGTTATACCCCTTTATACCAAGGTGAAGTACAGCAGTTTACTACCCTCGTTATTAAAAATGGCAAGGTAGTAAAACTAGGTAGCGATACACTTAAAGATAGCTACCCAGATGCCAAGCTAATTGACGCGCACGGTAATACCTTATTACCAGGCTTAATTGATGCTCATGGGCACGTTATTGGCCTTGGCGATAATTTATCGCAACTTGATGTACGCGGTGCAAAATCGGTTGATGAAGTAAAAAATAAACTAAAAATATTTGCTGGCAACAAACAAGGTTGGATTATAGGGCGAGGTTGGAACCAAGAGCTTTGGGCTGATACACGATTTCCTACAGCTAAAGATCTAGACAAAGTAGTGAGCGATCAACCTGTGGTGCTTTCGCGGGTTGATAGCCACGCCATTTGGGTTAATTCAAAAGCACTCGAACTTGCTGGTATTAACGCCCAAACAAAAGCGCCTGAAGGCGGTGAAATAATTAAAGACGAATTTGGCAATCCTACAGGTATTTTTGTAGATAAAGCAGAAGCGCTAATTACCCAGCATATGCCAGCCCCTTCAAAGCAAGATATAAGTGACTCGCTAGATGCAGCAGGTAAGCATTTATTAAGTTTAGGCATTACCTCTACTCACGATGCAGGTATTGATAAAACCACATGGGAGGTTTACAAAGAGCGCGGCGACCTCGGTAATTTACCGCTACGTATTGTGGCAATGTTAAGCGGTGCAAGCCCTGATTTAGACACGATGTTAAAGGCAGGCCGATACCACGACAAAAATGATTTTATGGAAATTCGCAGTGTTAAAGTTTACGCCGATGGCGCACTTGGCTCTCGCGGAGCCGCTCTGATTGAAGAATATGCAGACAGACCTGGTCACCATGGTTTAATGCTTGAAACACAAAGAAAACTCGAAGCGCTCTTTACACAAAGCTTTAAAAGCGGCTTTAGCGCAAATACTCACGCAATTGGCGATAAAGCAAATAAAGTAGTACTTGATGCCTATCAAAATGTGTTTAAAAAAACGGGCGGTATATTACTACGTAACCGAATAGAGCACGCACAAATTGTAACGCCTGAGGATATCCCTCGCTTTAAAGCGCTAAAAATAATCCCTTCAATGCAGCCAGTACATGCCACTTCTGATATGCATATGGCAGAACAACGCTTAACTGAAAAACAATTAAGCGGTGCCTATGCTTGGCAAACATTTTTAAAGCAAGGATCGGTTGTTGCAGCTGGCTCTGATTACCCGGTAGAGCTTGCAAATCCATTTGATGGTTTGTATTCAGCCATTACACGCATGGATCATAACAAACTACCTGAAAACGGCTGGCGCGCAAGTGAAGTACTAAGCCGCGAAGATGCATTACGTGCATTTACTCTCGGTGGCGCTTATTCAGCCCATCAAGAATTTAAGGTGGGTAGTTTAGAAAAAGGTAAATGGGCAGACTTTATTTTACTTGATAAAGACTACTTTAAAGTACCTGTTGACGAGATATACAAGACGAACGTACTACAAACCTGGGTTGCAGGTAAACTTCGCTATAAAAAAGAAGAGATTAAAAAAACACCATAATCAAAAATAAACAAAGTAATTATTAAATTTAGTTAAAGTAATCAAAAAGTGTGTCGATAAAGAGGGGTATTTATAAAATTCCCTTATGTTTCAGGAAGAAAACATGTTATCAAAAAAGATATCTCTTACTTTATCGGCACTTTTTACACTTTCACTTTCAGCGTGTTCTACTCATCCTGTTTATAATGGACATGCACCACAAAACAATATTGGCTATAATAACGCTCACAATCGCTATGCTGAATATAACCAGCCTCGTGTAAGTAACTGGCAGTTTCCTGAAAATAATTACCGCCCAGTTAACAGCAGTAAGTTACTAAGCAATTACACAGAGCAATTAGCAATGAAGCTAATTGAAAATATGAATTACATAAATAGTAGTACGCCTATCGCTATCACTTCGTTTGTAAATTTAGACGATAACCTGCAAACCACTAATATTTTTGGTAATCATTTAGCTGAAAGCTTTATTACTGAATTACAAGAGTTTGGTTTGTCTGTTGTTGATTATAAACACACAGGCACAGTACATGTGACGCCGATGGGTGATTTTTCGTTTAGCCGAAATGGTAAAGATATTAAAGGCTACCCACATATTGAATACACTTTAACTGGCACACTTACCTACACTAACCGTGGTGTTATTGTTAATGCCCGCATTATTGGCGCTAAATCTAAAGTAGTGGTGTCATCAGCTAAAGGATTTATTCCAAGCTTTGTAGTTGAGTCGCTATATCCTACTCGCAGAACCGATGGAATAGTACTAGACGCTATTCAATAAAATTAAAAAGGGTTAACGTAAGTTAACCCTTTTTATCTATGTGATAAAACATGTTTAGCTAAACATGTTTTTCACATCTTTTAGCATATCGTTGTATTCATCACTTGTGAATAATTGCATAGACGGTATTACACCTTTATCTATGTACGTTTGCAGCGCTGCTGACTTATCAGAAACCTGTAATGTTCCCTCTAAAATAGCCCCTACTCGTATAAAGTCTACGTAACTAACTTTATCAGGTTTGTAACTTGGATCTGCCCAGCTTAGAGCTACATCAACAAACTCTTTAGGAAATTCCCACGCTTGCATAATCGATGAGCCAATTTTCCCACTCAGCTTTTGAATTGCGTGAGCTAAAAAGCTTGGATTTGCAAATACTTCAGGGTGGCGCTCAGCTTCAGTTAAAATTGGTAATACACCAATATTATAAACAAGCGCAGCTAATGTAATTGAATCACGATTTAATGAAGTGTGTTTATTGTTTTTTAAGTAAAACTCCATGAGTGTTATTGAATGGCTAGCAACGGTTAATGTTTTTTGCCAAGCCTTGCCCATGTAGCCTTTAATTAGCTCATTGTTTGATATAAATAATTGCTCCATAGCCATAGCCGTTGCAATATTTTTAATTTGGCGCAGTCCAATACGTGTCACTGCTTGATGCAAATTAGATACTTTTACAGAGCGTCCCATAATTGCACTATTAGCTACTTTTATCATACGAGCTGAAAGCGCTGGGTCTTGTGAGATTACATCTGACATTTGCATTAAATTCACATCAGGGTTATCTGCAGCTTGGCGAACCTTAATCGCTACTTCAGGTAGCGTTGGTAAAACCAACGTATCGTTATTTATTCTATCGACTAGAATCGTTAATAAAGCGTTTTCTGTAGACATAAAGCTGCCGTCCTTTTGTGTTCAGCCTGTAAAGTAACTGCAAACTCAGGCAGTTAATTTTTATATTAGTAATATAATTAGTATTGTCTAACTTACCGATAAAGTTAAGAAAATTATAGAAGTTTATTTTATTTATAATGTTTTACCGCTCATGCTTGCCTTACAACGCCAAATACTTGCTATTTACCATTTAGTTTTGCTTTAATGCACTCACAATAAGGAAGCGTTTGTACATATTTAGTCTTTTAACTAAAGCAGTACAAATTATTAAACTTACTTTTTAACAGGCAATATAATGATCTTAAATAAAATTAGCCAAGCAATTATGCTCTCTGGTGTTGTTTTTCTTAGTGCATGTTCTGAACAAGCGCCGTCTTCTACCGACAACACAGCCACAGAACTTGCTCAAAAAAGCAGTGCACAATCAGGTCCTAAGCTTATTAATGCAGATAAACAACGTTTAGATATTTACACCGACTTTAGCCTACAAAGTGATTTATCGCACTTAAGCGACAACCAACGAGCAATGGTTGCAAAGCTTATTGATGCTTCAAAAATAATGGACGAGTTATTTTGGAAGCAATCTTTTGGCGAAAATAAAGACGCTTTTTTAGCAAAACTAAACGACGACAAAGTACGTAAATTTGCCGATATTAACTACGGTCCATGGGATCGTTTAAATGGCGATGAAGCGTTTTTATCCAGCTATAAAGAAAAACCTCTTGGCGCACAGTTTTACCCTGCCGATATAACCAAAGAAGAGTTAAACAATGCAGATGTTGAAGACAAAACAGGCCTTTACTCTGTAATTAAGCGTGATGAGCAAGGTAAGCTTTACAGCGTGCCATATTCAAAAGAATACGCTAATGAGCTTGCAAAAGCCGCTGACCTTTTACGTCAAGCAAGTAAACTTGCTGACGATAAAGAGTTTGCTAACTATCTAAACTTGCGTGCTGATGCCCTACAAAAAGATGACTTCCAAGTATCTGACTTTGCTTGGATGGATATGAAAAACAACCCAGTAGATGTGGTTATTGGTCCAATTGAGACTTATGAAGATCAATTATTTGGTTACCGCGCAGCTTATGAATCTTACGTACTTATTAAAGATTTAAAATGGAGCGAACGCTTAGCTAAGTTTGCCGCATTTTTACCGGAGCTTCAAAAAGGCTTACCCGTTGATGCTAAGTACAAACAAGAAGTACCAGGCTCTGACGCCGACTTAAACGCTTATGATGTTGTTTACTACGCTGGGCATTCAAACGCGGGGAGTAAAACAATTGCAATTAACTTACCAAACGATGAGCAAGTACAGCTAGAAAAAGGAACTCGTCGCTTGCAACTTAAAAATGCCATGCGTGCTAAATTTGATAAAATTTTAGTACCAATTTCAAAGCAGTTAATTGTACCTGAGCAGCGTAAACACATTACTTTTGATGCATTTTTTGCCAATACGATGTTCCATGAAGTCGCTCACGGGCTAGGTATAAAAAATACAATCACAGGTAAAGGTACTGTTCGTCAATCATTACAAGAACACGCAAGTGCGCTTGAAGAAGGTAAAGCCGACATTTTAGGCCTGTACATGATTGAGCAATTACTTAAAAAGGGCGAAATTACAGAAGGAACTATTGAAGATTATTACACGACCTTCATGGCGGGTATATTCCGCTCAGTTCGTTTTGGAGCATCAAGTGCGCATGGTAAAGCAAATATGATCCGCTTTAACTTTTTTGCTCAAGAAGGCGCTTTTTCTAAAAATGAAGCGGGCTTATATAGTATAAACATGGAAAAAATGAGCACTGCTATTGCTGACTTATCTCGCTTAATTTTAACCTTACAAGGTGATGGCGATTATGAAAAAGTAGATCAACTAATTGCAACTCATGGTGATATTAAAGAAGAACTTGCTAAAGACTTAGAAAAACTAAGTAAAGCAAATATCCCTGTAGATGTAACGTTTAAACAGGGTAAAGAAATACTAGGGCTTAAGTAGTGTAAATTAAGATTAAAAAAGCGTTACAGTAAACACTGTAACGCTTTTTTTTATACCAATTGCATTAAATTAGTGATCTATTATAGCGATAAGAAAATAGCTCAATAGCAAGGCTAAAATTATGATACATAGTTGTTCTATATAAATAATTTTTAACATAGTTAGTGAATTATTTAATACGCTAGAATGATCATGTTTTTAATAAAATTGGTATTATTTATCGTTTATCACTTCACGCACTACAGGCTCTAGACTTTTCATACCCCAGCGTTTTCCTTTATCAAGCGCGGCCTCTACATCAAGACCTTGCTCATGTGCAGAAATTGCTATCAATGCCCCGACTCGATTGCTACTTGCACAATGCACTAAAATCGACTCCCCCTTAAACTCATTAAGTAAGTTTGTTAAATTAAGCGCATTTTCAACGGTAACATCCTTCGCGCCCGCAATCGGTAATGTGTGATAGTTCATTCCTAAAGATCGTACAAGCTCACCTTCATCCCACGTTTGTTCACTGAAAGCGCGCAGGTTTATGACATGCTTTACACCCGCTTGTGATAATAACTTGATCTGCTCAGCATTGGGCTGTGCGCCCGAGTAAACATGATTACTATGTTCAACTAAATTTTCTATATCTGTCTTTTTAATAATTTCAGTGTTAACTGCCCGCTCAGCTGCAACAGCAAAGTGCCCACCTGATAACGCGACAATAAATAAACCCGTACAAAGTTGATTGATTAGTTTCATTTTATTCCTCATTAATTACGCTCTGTTGACCTTCAGTATTAAAATTTTTTCGGCCTAGGGCAGCGCATGTTTGGCATTTATACTACGTTATCGACTATTTATACGAAGCAGACGCCCAACATAAACATAAACATAAACTCTGCCTTGCCTAAAAAACAAACAGACTGCTAAAAATTTAACCTCGAAATATAAACAAATCCTAACAGCTATTAAAAATGGGCTTTTAATTTTACTATCTGCTCATCAGTATAAGGGACTGCAGGAAATTTCCCCCAAATTGGCGCAGGCCAAGCAGCATCAGTAGTAAAGCGTGCAATATGGTGAATATGTAATTGCGGCACCATATTACCCAAAGCCGCTATATTTAACTTATCAGGGCTAAACACATCCATTAATAATTTACTTAGCTTGGCTGACTCTTTTAAATACACAATTTGATCATCCTCAGATAAATCAATTATCTCTTTTAAGTTAACCTGCCTAGGCACTAATACAAACCACGGATATTGGCTGTCGTTCAATAAAAGTACTTTACACAGTGGCCAATCGGCAAGCTCTATACAGTCGCGTTTAAGTTCTGGCGCTAGTTTAAATTCAGGGTTAGTCATTGTTATGTCCTACTTTGTCTTTAATAATCGCCACTTTATAGCATTTAGTTGCAGTTGCACACGCTTGGCTTTACCATCAAAGCAATATTTATAATAAGCTAAGGCAACCTTGTGCTAAAAAAAATAAAACACCTCTCACTAGCCCTCCCATTAATGGTTGGCGCTATTAGTGTTCAAGCAAAACCTTTATCGTTGGAGCGTATTTTTGACGATCCGAGCCTTTCAGGTAAATCACCTGTACAACTTAAATTTTCGCCTGACGGCAGCCGTGTAACTTATTTACAAGGCAAAAGCGATGACTACAACCGCTACGATTTATGGGAATACAATCTAAAAGATAACACCAACCGTGTGCTAGTTGATTCGGCAAAGTTATTTTCAGGCCCAGAAAACCTATCTGATGAAGAAAAAGCACGCCGCGAACGCCAACGTATTTTTGGTAAAGGCATATTAGAATACAAATGGTCTAAAAACGGTAAAGCACTTTTATTCCCACTTAACGGCGACCTTTACTATTACGATTTAGCCTCTGCTAAAAGTAAAAAACTAACCGACACTGAAACATTTGAAACCGATGCACGCTTTTCACCTAAAGGTAACTACGTATCGTTTATTCGAGAGCAAAACCTATTCGCTTTAGAGCTTGAATCAGGTAAAGAGATTCAGCTTAGTAAAGATGGCGGCGGCGTAATTAAAAACGGCATGGCCGAATTTGTAGCTCAAGAAGAAATGAGCCGCATGACGGGTTACTGGTGGTCAGGTGATGAAACTAAAATTGCCTATACCCGCGTTGACGAAACCCCAGTAAAAGAAGCTATCCGTAACGAAATTTACGCTGATGAAGTTAAATTATTTAACCAGCGCTACCCGTTTACAGGTACTGATAACGTAAAAATTCAACTCGGTGTGGTTAAGCTAAATGATCAAAAAGTAGATTGGATTGATTTAGGTAAAGATGAAGACATTTATATCGCGCGTGCTAAGTGGCTAAAAGACGGCAATACACTTTCTTACCAATGGCAAAATCGCTCGCAACATAAATTAGAGCTTCGTTTTTATAACAGCGAAACTAAAGTCCAAAAAGTAGCATTAACCGAAAACAGCGAAACGTGGATTAACTTACATTTTGATCTTGAGTTTTTAAAAGACAAAAAACATTTTGTATGGGCATCTGAGCGCGACGGTTTTAAACACTTATATCTGTATCGCACAAACGGTCAACTTGTACGTCAAATCACCTCTGGTGATTGGGCTGTTGATAGCTTAAAAGGTATTGATGAGAAAAAAGGCATTATTTACTTTGCCGGTCGAAAAGATACACCGCTTGAAAGCCATTTATACAGCGCGCCTTTATTTAAAAAAGGCGATGCCAAACGTATCACCGAAAAAGGTCAGTACCATAATGTTGTGCTAGCAAAAGACAGCAAAACCTTTATCGATAATAGCTCGTCTGATAATAAACCAAACTCAGCAGCGCTTCGTAAAGTAAACGGCGAATTTATTACATGGCTTGAAGAAAATAAGCTTGATAGTAACCATCCGCTTACTCCTTATTTAAGCGACTTAACAAAACCAGAATACGGCACAATTAAAGCCGAAGATGGCCAAGTTATGCATTACCGTTTATTTAAGCCTAGCAACATTACTGATGGCAAAAAGCACCCTGTTATTGTTAACGTATACGGCGGCCCGCATGCTCAACGAGTGACGAATAGCTGGCGCAGTAAAAACTTGTACTTTCAGTACATGGCGCAACAAGGTTACGTAATTTTTCAACTGGATAACCGTGGTTCGTACAACCGTGGTAAAAAGTTTGAAGATGCTATTTATAAAAACCTAGCCGTGGTTGAAGTTGCCGATCAAATTAAAGGCGTAGAGTTTTTACGTACACTTGATTACGTAGACCCACAACGCATCGGTGTTTATGGCCACAGCTACGGCGGCTACATGGCACTTATGACTATGTTTAAAGCAGGCGATTACTTTCAAGCCGGCGTATCAGGTGCTCCTGTAACCGATTGGGCTCTATACGATACGCATTACACAGAGCGTTATTTAGGTCACCCTGATACGAATGCTAAAGGGTATGAAGACAGCGCAGTATTTCCATATGCTGATGGCTTAAAAGGCCCATTAATGATTTATCATGGAATGGCTGACGACAACGTGCTGTTTACTCATTCAACTAAATTGTTTAAACAACTGCAAGATAACGAAAAACAGTTTGAAATGATGACCTACCCAGGCTCTAAGCACAGCCTACGTGGTAAACAAGTGCAAACACACTTACATCAAACAATTACAAACTTCTTTAATCGCCATTTTGACGTTAAATAAGCAAGTAAAGTAATAACAGACTAAAGGCTGATTGATAAATCAGCCTTTTTTTTGCATTAATAGGCGTAAGCCTAGATTAAACTCTTTTTTTAGCTACGCTTATTCTATGCGCTAAAGCGCACACTTTTTGAGGATAAATGTATGCCTAGTCTACGGAGTTTTAGTATATCCCAGCGTTTCTCGCTGCTCATAGCTATTGTTGTATTTGGGCTTATAGCGCTTAGTGTAGCCAGCCTAACTCACCAATATAGCTCTCTTAAAAACGAGCAGTACCTTAAAACACAAAATGTAGTAGAAACTGCGTACAGTATAATTGAGCACTTTTATGACCTTGAGCAAAATAATACTCTCACTCAACAACAAGCTCAATCGCATGCACTTAATGCAATAAGAGCTCTGCGCTACGACAAAACCAATTACTTTTGGATTAACAATTACCAGCCAAAAATGGTTATGCATCCTATAAAACCTGCGCTTGAAGGAAAAGATTTAACCAATAATAAAGACCCTGACGGCAAAGCATTGTTTGTTGATATGGTTAATATAGTTAAACGCTCTGGCGAGGGATTTATTCCTTATAAATGGCCAAAACCAGGTAAAGAAAAACCAGTTGAAAAAATCGCATTTGTTAAAGGTTTTAATCAATGGCAATGGATTATTGGCTCAGGTGTTTATCTTGATTCAATTGACGAAGCATTTAGCGAGCAACGTAATCTAATAGTCATCAGTGCAACAATTATGATTATTGCTGTTATTTTACTTAGTTACTTTATAGGCAAGAGCATTTTAATACCTACTCGTTTAGCAGCCGATATGATGAAAGATATTTCACAAGGTGAAGGCGATTTAACTCGTACATTAAATGAATCCGGTAACGATGAAATATCTGAACTATCACACTCATTTAATTTATTTGTTTTAAAAATGCGAGAGTCTCTTGTTCATGTATCACAAAGTGCAAACGATGTAAGCGAGCATGCGCATACAGTTGATGATTCAAGTAGAACAAGCCACTCGTTTATTGAGCTTCAAAACGATAGCTCAACCCAAGTTGCAGCTGCCATGGAGCAAATGACTCACCAAATACATGATGTAAGCCGTAACGCCGAAGCCGCAGAGCAAGCAGCTAAAGATGCAGCACAAAACGCATCAACGGGTAAAAATGTGGTTGCGCAAACAATTACAGCAATAGAAACACTCTCAAGCAACATAGAAACAGTCAGCCGTGTAACAGAAGATTTAGCCAACGAGAGCCATAATATAGGCTCTGTACTTGATGTAATAAGAAGCATATCGGAGCAAACAAACTTACTGGCATTAAATGCTGCCATTGAGGCTGCTCGCGCAGGAGAGCATGGCCGAGGATTTGCTGTTGTTGCAGACGAAGTAAGAACACTGGCTAGTCGTACAGGGCAAAGTACCGACGAAATTCAAACCATGATCACTAAACTTCAAGAAGGTGCAAAAGCAGCAGTAGAAGCAGTTAAATCAAGCCAAGCACTTTCAGTTTCTACCGTAGATCAGGCGTCATCAGCCAATACTTCACTTAATGAAATAGAACGACTTGTTTCAATTATTACCGAAATGAACAGCCAAATCGCACGCGCCACAGAGCAGCAAACTCAAGCTGCCGACGAGGTTAATTTGCGTATTAATGAGCTATCTCAATCAACTGAGCAATCATTAAATAATACTAAACAGCTTACCGATGCCAGTGATAATCTTAAACAAAGTAGCCAAGAGCTTTCGAGCGTAGTTAATCGTTTTAAATTAGATTAATCGATACCGTTCTCATAAAATGCAAAAAGCCCTCAATTAACAGGGCTTTTTTATTGCATGTAAGTTTTTAGCTTACAAACAGTAACGTGCAAACAAGCTCGTTACTGATGCAGCCGTTGGCTTGCCATGCTGCCAATCACCGCCTTCAACACCGCTTCCTGCAATGTCCATATGCACATAAGGCAAAGGTTGCGCAGAGTCGTTACCGTGCTTATCAAGCCCACCAACAATAGCCATAAACGCCATAGGGAACTGATGTCCACGAGCAGTAACTGCAGATGCTGCGTTATTGCTCGAGAGTACATCGTCTGCTAGCGTGCGTGGTTTAATAAAGTCGTAATCTTCACGGCGAGAACGCGATACTTCTGCGCCATCGGCCCACAAATCTCCAAGGTCAGCTATTTGACGTGAAACACCAGCGCTACGAGCTGGACCATTTTCAACATACGCACCGTAAGGACCCATTGCACGTGCCGCGTGACCCGTTAATGTAGCTACAGTAAATAACGTTGGGTTTATTTCGCCTTTAGCTAAATCTTTCATTTCGCTAAGCAGGTCGCCCATTGCTAATCGCCCTTCTGCATCGGTATTACCAATGCGTACACGGATACCTTCGCGGCTAGTAATAATTTCATCTGGCACAAAACAATCCGAGCCAATAGAGTTACGAACAACAGCCAAGTACGATACTACTTTAACGCCTTTAGGCTGATAATCCGCAACGGCTTTCATAAAGCCCGCAACAGAAGCTGCGCCACCTTTATCGCGACTCATGCCTGCCATATGACCACCTACTTTTAAATCTGCACCGCCTGTATCGTATACAAGACCCTTACCTACAAACATAAGTGTACGAGTAATTTCGCCCTCTGGTACATATTCAAGCTTAACAACACGTGGGTGATGGCGCTCAACTGCATACGATGCACGAGCAACAGTGCTTAGCATTGGGTAGTTTTTATCAATAGCTGCAATATCATCAATTACGTCAACTGCAATGTTTGAGCCTTTAAATAAATCAACGCAGTAATCAGCAAAACGTGGTGGAGCCATACGCTCAGGTTCGGTGCCACATAAGTCACGCGCGGCATATTGGCCCGCAGCAATTGCATTAACAGCTTTAATTGTTTGCTCGCTTGCGCCAACTAAACCAATTTGAGTAATAGGTTCAATACTTTCACCGTGATATTCACGCGCTTCTAATGGCTGCCATAAGGCTTGGCAAGCGCCTAAATAAGCAACTTCTAAAGCATGCTGATAACGGCTATCGCCATTTAAATTTGGTAAAAATAATGCAGGGTTAACACTACCCGACGCTTTTGCTTCGTTAATTGCTAATTTAGCAGCATCAAAATAACGACGCACGTCGTCGTAATCTCTATTTAACGGACCCGTTGGCGCAAGTACAACGCGTTTATTTTCAATCACTAATAAAGTAACTTGTTTACCAATACGAGAATCAACTTTTGCTTGGTCTAAAATAGCATCACGTAATGAGTTATTTGGTAATAGAGAAAAGTCATCACTAATAATAATAAGCGCATCATGAGATGTGCATTCAAGGCTTGCACTAACCGCTTGAGGGTATGCCATAAATAAAGTCCTGTTAGAAAACATAAGCCCCTATTATCGTCGATTTAAATATTGAAGACCAGCAAGGTGCGATGAGCTAATTATACAAGTTGCCAATAAATGGCAACTTGGGGTTACAGGCTTTACAGCTTAATCGAGAATACTCAGTTGGAAGTTTTGTTCTGGCTCGCTTTTAATGCCAACGCCTATGCCAAGTAATCTTACAGGTTGTTGTAGCCCTCGTTGATAAGCCTTAGTAAGGAGTTGAATAAATATTTCTGTGTTTAGCTCGTGGTATGCCTGATCGGCTGAGGTTACTACAAAGTTTGCAAACTTCACTTTAACACTCAGCTTATTAATACGGTTTTGTAATTGCTGTTTATTAAGTCTTAAAACTAATTCGTCTAACAATTTTGGCAGCTCATCTAAGCACTCTTGCAAACTTGTTTTATTGTATTCGTAGGTATGCTCAACACTCAGCGACTTTCTGATGCGATCTGTTGATACTTTACCAACATATTCACCTGCACATTTTTGATAAAGCGACACACCAAAATTACCCACATGTTGCTGCATCCAGTTAACGCCTTTTTCACGTACATCCTTGCCGGTATATAAGCCTTTTAAATTTAGCTTTTCGAGCGTTACTTTACCCACCCCCGGAATTTTCCCCAGCGGTAATTGCGCTAAAAAGTCATCGACCTCATGAGGCAAAACGACAAATTGACCATTCGGTTTTTTTTCGTCGCTGGCTATTTTGGCAATAAATTTAATCGGTGCAATACCTGCTGATGCAGTGAGCCCTGTGGCATTGTAAATATCGGCTCTTATTTGCTGTGCAATAAGTGTGGCACTGCCTTTACAAGCGGTGCTGTCTGTTACATCTAGGTAGGCTTCGTCTAAAGAAAGAGGTTCAACTAAATCTGTGTAGCGGCTAAATACTTCACGTATTTGATTTGAAGCTTCTTTGTATACAGCCATGCGCCCTGGGACAATAACTAAATCAGGGCATAATTGTTTAGCATGATAGTTCGACATAGCCGATCGCACGCCATATTCTCTAGCTATATAGTTAGCGGTTGAGAGCACGCCTCGTCGGCTATTGCCTCCAATAGCAAGCGGTACACATGCAAGTTTTGGATTATCTCGCATTTCTACTGCTGCATAAAAGCAATCCATGTCTATGTGAATAAACTTCTTCATCACCACAATAATAACTGGTTATTTATACAGTCATTATTATAGAATCAAATGTGATAAGCAAGCCTAGTGAACTATTAAAAAAAGCGCTTATTACCTTCTTGCTCTTTATAACTGCTTAGCCAAAACATAACCTCGAAAAAAAACCCCGCTAACATCAAAATAATAGCGCCTGATTCGTTACCCATTGCGTAACAGGTAAAAGAGGCTATAAATACCAAACAAGCTAAAAACCAATTAATTATATTCTGCATATTTCTACCTCTGTGTGTTGTCTGTGCAATTTAACTGTAGACCTAAAATTAAATAGGTACAATCATCTTATAAAAAAACATGCCATTAATTACCTTGAGCTCGTAACCCCATGTTGATAATCTAAGTACTTTAAAATTAAGGGCCAATAAATAATGCAAACGTTTAAAGATCAGCACCCTATCCATACCGACATCACCGTAGCGTGGGCTGATATGGATGCACTACAACACGTAAATAATGTAGTGTATTTACGTTACTTTGAAATAGCCCGAATCGACTTCTTAAATAAAATAAATCTGTTCGATACAATAAGCCCTAATGGCGTGGGCCCGGTAATAAGCGAAAATAACATTCGTTATAAACGCCCAGTTACATTCCCAGATACGCTTACAGTCGGTGTTACTATTTCTGATATAAAAACAGACCGATTTGTTATGAATTACACCGTATTTAGTCACGCACAAAACGCTATAACAACAACAGGCACTTCAAAAGTGGTTATGTTTGATTTTGAAACAGGCCAAAAAGCCCTCATTGCAGAGCCTCTTTTATCGGCGTTAGTTAGCTACTCTCAAGACGAGCAATAAGGAATTCTCATGCAATACAGCCCACTTGGCAGCAGTGGTATTAACGTTTCAAGAGTATGTTTAGGCAGTATGACTTGGGGTAAACAAAATACTCAAAGCGATGCTGATGAACAAATAGCCTACGCGCTAGAGCAAGGCGTAAACTTTATTGATACAGCCGAAATGTATGCAGTACCGCCCTCTCCAGAGACCTATGGAAAAACTGAGGAAATTATTGGCGATTGGCTATCGCGTAATCAGCAAAAGCGCAGCGATGTGGTACTTGCTACAAAAATTGCAGGCAATGGATTATCGTGGGTACGTGATGGTGGCAATATTACGCGCCAAACGGTAATTGAAGCCGTAGACGATTCACTTAAGCGCCTTAAAACCAACTACATTGATTTATATCAGCTGCATTGGCCAAACCGCTCTACCCCGCACTTTGGCAGACAATGGCCCGGCACTCTTAAATTTACCGACGTAAATACACAAGAGCAGCAAGCTAGTATGCTTGATATTCTAGAGGGCCTTAATGAATGTGTTAAAGCAGGTAAAATTAAGCACTGCGGTTTATCTGACGATACGCCATGGGGTATAAGCCAGTTTTTAAGTTTGGCCAAAGAGCATAACTTACCGCGTATGGTATCTATTCAAAATGAGTTTAGCTTAGCGCACGCTAAAGACTGGCCGTATTTAATAGAACAATGTGTACACGAAGATATTGCCTACTTACCGTGGTCGCCTTTAGCAGCTGGTTTATTAACGGGTAAATACCTAAACGGTGCTCGCCCAGAAGGATCTCGTTGGACCTTCATGCAGCGCAACGGTATTTTTAGAGATACACCCAATGCAGAGCAAGCCACTAAGCAGTATGTTGATCTGGCTCATGCAAACAATATTACTCCAGCACAACTAGCACTCGCATGGTGTAACCAAGTAGATGGCGTAACCTCTTCAATTATTGGTGCAACAAACATAGCTCAATTAAAAGAAGATATTGATGCATTTAACATCACGTTAAGCGACGAAATTCTTAGTGAGATTAACACTATATTTAGAAACCATCCGATGCCTTATTAAGCATGTATGAGTTAAAGCAGCCTTGAATGAGGTTGCTTTTTAACTAGAATATTTGACCTTACTACAACCAACACTATACTTTTATTAAGTTTTCTTAATTCAACGAACACTTATCAATGCTGAAAAACGGATACTATGCATTTTGCTTATTAATTGTATTTAACGCGCATGCTGTTGAACAAAAATTACAGCCTCTAGAAGAAATTATTTGGCTGCAAAGTTACACGCCCCCTTTTCATATAGCTAAAAGCGAAAGTGCACCACAAGGCGGAATTTGCGACAACCTAACCGAGCAACTCATTAGAACAATAAAAGATGTAAAACATACCCGCTTAATTGTTCCTCAGCAGCGTATAAATAAATATTTAAATGAAGGAAAAAATGTATGTTTTCCGTGTGTTATTTATAAAAAAAATAATAACCAACAACTTAACTACTCAAATCCAACAACGGTATATCCCCCATTTTCAATTATCACGACTAAAGAGCTAAAGCCGCAATTGGAAGAAAAGCACGGCTCGCCTATTCACCTTATTAATTTATTAACCGACCCGCAATACGTATACGGGCAAGCTGCTGCACGTAAATTTACAACTAAAATTAATACAATTATTGAAAACACAAAACGAGATAAAGAATCGTCGCTAAGTTGGAGTAGCGAAAATGAAAGTCAGGCTGTTATAGCACGCTTGAGTCACGGCTTTTTAGACTACTCAATTGATTACCCGTTTATGGCCGATTACTTTAATAAACAAGGGAAATATACGAATATAGAAAGTGTCCCAATTGCAGAAAATGACATTCAATTTATACGAGGAGCAATAGGTTGTGCGGCTAACGCACCTAATAATTTTGCACAGCAAGCGCTTAAAAAAATTAACCGCGCGCTAAAAAATAATGTACTACAATCGCCTGAGTATCAACAAAGTCAGCATAATTGGCTTAAAACTACCTTTGCCGACTTTAATAAACACTACCAACAGCAAGTTATTAATTTTTACTTACTTGCCACTGATGCTCAAGCAAGCACTGATCATTAGCATAAAGTGCCACAGCAAAAATACTTTTAGGTGTTACCTCGCCTACGCCCGACGGTGTGCCTGTCATTACTACATCACCATCTTCTAAGCTCATAAATTCACTAATTTCTTGTAAAATTGAGTCCGGATTATGCAGCATAAAATGAGTATCGCCTCGCTGAATTACTTCATTATTAATTTTAAGTTCAAAAGTAAAGTGCTTCATTGTCTCTGTTAGCGCTACAAAATCAGTTAAAATAACAGAGCCGTCGAACGCTTTTGCGCGCTCCCATGGAAGTCCTTTATTTTTTAATTTACTTTGCACAGTACGCTTAGTTAAATCAAGGCCGAGTCCAACCCCTACAAATTTTTTATTTTTAACTACAAAACATAACTCGGTTTCATAATGCAGCGTATCGCCGTTATGAGCCGCAAATAACGTATTAGTAATTGCGCTATTTGGCTTATTAAATAAAACCATTTGATCTGGTGTTTCGTTGTTTAGCTCTGCAATATGTGCGGTATAGTTTCGACCAACACAGACTACTTTTGATGGTGTTAATTCTTCAGATACTAACTTTATTGAATGCATATAAATAATGTCTCAGTTATTGGACCTGTTGACCTTTCAGGATTAAATTTGTTCAATTTAGGGGCTATTTAATCGCGGCGCCAGGTTTGTAACCTAGTGGGCTCGGTAACTGCTCCTGCGTTACCCTACTGGCTTACATCCATGTAAGAATAAGTAAAAACCGAGCAAAGCTTCCGCGTCCTGCTCACGCCCCTTACCTAAATCCATGTAGGCAACAAAGAGTAAATAGCCCCTGGGCAGAACCCTTCGGGCAGCGCGTGTTTGGCATTTGTGCTACGTTATCGCCTATTTATGGGTAATAACCACACTACACAGGCTCTGCCTTGCCTAAATACCAAACATACTGCTGCAAATTTAACCTCGAAAGATAAACAGGCCCTAGCTAATAAGCGTTTCAAGTAAGCTCAAATTAATAGGTTTAAGTAAAACTCGGTCAATATTTAAATCTTTTATTTCTTTAGGATCTGGCTCTGCGCCACTTACAATCACCAAGCGTAGCTCTGGATATCGCTCATTAACTTGCTGGCCTAAATCAATGCCACGCCCATCAGGTAAATGCATGTCTAACAATACCTTATTAAATTGCTGGTCGTGATTAAGTATTTGCAAACATTGTGCGCAGCTAGACGCAATGACGGTTTCAACGCCTAGACTTTCTAAAAGTAGCTGCGTAATTTGCGCTGCATCGTGATCGTCTTCAACAAGTAAAAAGCGCTGCTTTTTCTCGGTTAAGCCCTTACTACAATTTATATCTTTAGCTTGCGGTGCATGCTCTGGCGCTACCAAATAATCTTGCAAACATTGATATAAAGCCGCGCTATCAACAGGTTTTGGTATTACATCGTTAAAGCCAAGTGCAGCAAGCTCCTCATGTATGCCTTTCATAGTAGCGGCAGTGAGCGCGATTATTGGGCCTTTGTAACCCATTTTTCTAAGCTCTATGGTAGCTTCCTTGCCGCCCATTACAGGCATATGAATATCAATAAAAATAATGTCGTAAGGCGCTTTATACGCATCGGCAATACGCACTTTTTCAAGCGCTTGTTGGCCATGTTCGGCATAATCTACGCGCGCACCACAGGTACTGATCATATGACCAACTAGCATGCGTAAATCACGTAAATCATCAACTACTAATACTCGCCCATGCACTTTACATGGAGCCGATTTACTTTGTAGTTGTGGCGCACTGCTAAAATTAAGTACCTGTCGTTCTACTTCGCTAATATCACCTGGGTAAACCGAAATAGTAAACGTAGAGCCTTTACCAATTTCAGAATGCAAACTAATATCACCGTGCATACGTGCTAACAATTCAGCACATATTGCCAAGCCTAAGCCTGCGCCACCTACAGAGCGTGATTCTACATCAGCTATTTGTTCAAATGGCTTGAATATTAGTTCTTGTTTTTCAGGGGCAATGCCCATGCCTGAGTCTTTAATGCTAAAAAATAGCATTTCACGATCATCAACCCACTGCGTCCACGCATTAACAACAATTTCGCCTTTATCGGTAAATTTAACCGCATTGTTTATTAGATTTATTAAAATTTGGCGAACTCTTGTTGCATCAAGTCGTGCAACCAAAGGTAATGGCTGATGAGATTCAAAGCGCAGCGTAAGGCCCTTATCTAGCACCGATACGCGCATTAGCGTGTATACATCGGCAAGCATGCTATCAAGGTTAACTTCGCTTAGGGTAAGTTCCAGTTTATCGGCTGCTATTTTAGATAAGTCGAGCACATCGTTTAACAGGCTCAATAAATGTTTACCGTTTCGATAAATAACACCCAATTCATTTTCTGCTTGCTGACTAAAGTCGCTCTGCATTAATAGTTCGGTGTAACCTAAAATAGACGATAGAGGGGTACGTAATTCGTGGCTTAAATGAGCTAAAAAGCGGTCTTTTGAGCGATTTTCAGCTTCGGCCTTTAAACGCTCTACTCGCTCACCTTCAACATCTTTACGAGCAAGTGCATAACGAATAGCGCGCGCAAAGCGGCTCGAACTCATTTCTGTTTTTATTAAATAATCTACTGCACCGGCATCAAGCGCTGCCGAGTCTAACTCGTCGTTTGACTGCCCAGTAAGCATAATTATGGGGCCGCTAAAGCCATTAGCAATCGCTTCTTTTAATACATCTAAACCATTAGATGCACCCAAGCGGTAATCAAGCAGGCAAATGTCATGCTCGTTTTTACTAAGCGTTGCAATTGCCTGCTCTGGGGAACTTATCCATTGAATGTTAAACGTGTGTGAATCCAATTGGTCCAGATAGTCGCAGGTGAGTATGTAATCATCTTCATCATCTTCTACAAGCAGCAACTGAGTCACTTTATCTAACATACAATCTCCATTAATCGTTAAATGTTGTCGGTAGCTCTACAAACTCTACCCAGTATTTTCCTAGCGTTTTCATCAAATCAACTAAACCATCAAACGTCACTGGCTTAGTAATATAAGATGCAGCACCTAAGTTATACCCTTTAACCATGTCTTCTTCTTGCTTAGACGTAGTTAATATAACAACCGGGATTCCCTTTAAATTAGGGTTTGCTTTTATAGCTTCAAGTGCTTCACGACCATCCATTCTTGGCATGTTTAAATCAAGTAATATCAATCCTGGTCGTGGCGACACTGTTTTGTCTTCAAACTTACCTTTACGTTCTAAATATTCAAGTAACTCAACGCCATCTTCAACAAAATGAAGTTCGTTAAGTACACGGCTTTCGGCAAGGGCATCTTGTGTTAACAAACGATCATCTTCATCATCGTCTGCCATTAAAATAGTAATAGGTTTTACTTTTGAATAGGGCATTTAAGCCTCTCCTTGCAATGTGAAAAGCGCAGCTTCCACAGGTAGTTTTATAATGAAGGTTGCACCTTCACCGTCTTTACTTTTTGCTGTAATTGTTCCGCCATGACGTTCCACAATACGCCTACATACAGAAAGGCCAATACCTGTGCCTTTATATTGTGAGCGACCGTGCAAACGTTGAAACGGTACAAATATTTTATCGGCATAGTCCTGTGAAAAACCAATACCGTTATCTTCTATAGTAATAACTTGAAAGCTCAAATTGGTATTATGATCCTCACTAAAAATATCTTTATCTTGGTAGCTGATTTTTATATGTGGACTTACACCTGGGCGCCTAAATTTTACAGCGTTCGACAACAAGTTTAAAAACAGCTGCTGCATTTGGCTTTTATCAGCCTGAATAACCGGTAAGTCTTCTACATCAATTTGTGCATCTGACTCTTTTATCGCAATTTCTAAATCACTTAATATATCGGTTACTACTTCGTTTAAATTTGTATCATCGAAGTCTTTGCCGCGCGTAGTAATACGCGAGAACTCTAATAGATCATTAATTAAGTTAGACATGCGTTGCGCTGCATTTTTCATGCGGCCAATGTAATCAATCCCTTTTTCACCAAGCTCATCTTTAAACATGGTTTCGAGGCGGTCACTAAAGGCTTGAATTTTTCTAAGCGGTTCTTGTAAGTCATGGCTCGCTACAAAAGCAAACTCTTCAAGCTCTCGGTTACTTCGGCTCAGTTCGTCAGAATACAACGTTAATTCTTGCGTACGCTCAGACACTTTAGTTGCTAAAGTCTCGTTTTGTTTTTCAAGCTCAAAACGATACTTAGCTGCATTTCTTAAATTAAGACGTGTCATTACAAACATACCAATAATAAGTAATAAGCTTGTGATTGCTGTAATAGCAAACGTGATTTTAGCTTCATTCTTAATTTGCGCTAACTTTGAAAAATGGCTCACTTTAAAGAGTAATTCACGGTCTTGAATTTCATTAACATACTCTCTAATTTGCTTATAAAGCTCCCGACCTTTATGTGTATTTAACACATAAATTGCACGTCGCTCTTTGTCATCCAATGCTAGGTTTACAGTTTGCTTCAGCTCTTTAATTTTGCTATCAACTAGTACTAACAACTGAGCAATACGCTCAGCTTGGCCGTCAATCTCAGAGTGTAGTGACTTAACATGATCTGTTTGAGCTTCAATTTGTCCAATAGCATCGTAATAAGGCGTTAAATAGTCAGTCTCTTCTGTTAATAAATAACCGCGCTGACCAGACTCAGCCTGCACTATTGATAAATGCAGTTGCTCAATTGCCGCTGTCAGCATATTAGTGTTATCTAAACTCTTTTGGGTTTGCGTTAAACCTTGAATCGTATTCAATGCTAAAACTGCGTTACCTACAATAATACTTAACACAACAACTATAAAAGCTGCCCAAGTAACATTCGCTTTACCTTGCTGTTTTTGCTTGCTCATTTAGCTTCCCGAATTAGAGTTTGTACAACACTTACTATTTATTGAGAGTCAGTTATTTTTTGTAAACTTTCACTACACTGTTGGCAATTGTTAATAATTTTATCAAGTGCATCTAGCGCTTTTTCTTTTGGCATATCGTTTTCAAGTACCAACTTAATAAGCTCTGCATTCATCGATATACGATTAAGCGGCGCTCTTGCATCGTGTACTAATTTATTTAGTTGCTCTGTTTGGTTATCGGATGTCATGCCCTTCCTCAAATCTATTTATATTCGCCAATACCGCCATATGCATTAAGGCGGTTATAAAGTGTTTTGGTGCTAATACCCAGCATTTGTGCAGCAAGCGTTTTATTACCTTGCACCTTATCGAGCGTTGCATGAATAAGTTCTTTTTCAACTTCTTCAATGGTTTGTCCTGCTGATACTGGCTTTTCGGCCGCTTGGTTATTAACGCGCGAAAAAGGCGACTCTAAGTTATCAGGTAGAGTAATGTCGCTGGTTTGCGGATCGCTCATAATAAATGCACGGTGTATAGCGTGGCGAAGCTCTCGTACATTACCTGGCCATTCATAGCTTTGTAACTCTTTTAGCTGCGCTGGCGTCCAACTAAATGGGGTACCGTTTTCATCATTAAGCTGATCTAAAAATGCTTTAGCTAATAAAGGAATATCTTCTTTTCTATCGCGAAGTGGCGGTATATCAATAGGAAAAACAGCCAACCTAAAGTAAATATCTTCACGAATAATATTATTTTGCGCTAAATCGGTAAGCGAGCGGTTAGTGGCTGAAATAACACGACAATTGGTTGGTATTTCTCTGTTACCACCTACGCGTGTTACTTTTTTAGTTTCAAGTACTCGCAGTAAATTTGGCTGCATATCAATTGGCATTTCGGTTACTTCATCTAAAAACAAAGTACCGTTATTTGATTGCTCAAACACACCTTCTTTACGTGCTATTGCGCCTGTAAATGCGCCTTTTTCGTGGCCAAATAACTCACTACCAATTAACTCTTTGGAAAGTGCGCCACAGTTGCTAGCAACTAATGGGCCTTCGCACTGGCTTGCGTTATGAATAGCTTGAGCCACTACTTCTTTACCTGCACCACTTTCACCCATAAGCATCACGTTAGCGTTTGTTTTAGCTACGCGTTCAATCATGTTGTATAGTTTTTGCATTGGCTCAGACTCACCAATTAACCCACCAAAGTGGCGTGTAATACCGCTCGACTTGGCTTTTTTAACTGTTTTTTTAGGGCCATTTAAAACGAGTTCTAAATCTTCGCGTTGTAATGGTTTTAATAAATGCCCTACATTTGGCTCACACATTTCAGCTAAAATGCCTTTAACTGAAGGATGACCCGATATAAGTGTAATTTTTGGAGATTGCCCAATCGTTTTTAAATGATCAAGTAAGTGCAAACCGCTACCATCAGGTAACATAAAATCAAGTAGCACATGGTCAAAGGTATTATTTTCAAACCATTGATGTGCTTCTTTTAAACTGGTGGCGGTGCTTATATTGTGGCCGAGGAATTCGACTATGTGGCAAACAACGTCACTAAATTCAACGTCATCGTCTACTAAAAGTATGTCTAACATGATAAATCCCTATGCTTTTTTTCTTATTCTACGCATCCTAAATATTAATTTAAAGGCACGCCTAGAATCTAATTACTTAAATAGCTAAGTAATCCAATGCTATTTATTTTACCAACCTAATATTTACGTATGCTTAAAAAAAACGATCACAAATTACGAAAAATAATTAAAATCGTTTCTATTTATAGAATGGTAGCAACTGTTATCATTAAAAGCTTAAAAAAGGAGACGAAATGCAGCAATTAAAAACCTTAGTTCATTCAGGTATTAATATTGACCACGGTAGTCAGTTTACGCGCTTAACAGCTCGCGCCATTGTTATTAAAAATAATAAAATACTTTTAATGTATACAAACCGCTATGAAGATTACAGCTTACCGGGTGGTGGAGTAGATGAAGGCGAAAGTATTGAACAAGGCTTAATTCGCGAACTAAGCGAAGAAACCGGTGCACAACAAATAAGTGTAGTTAAAGCCTTTGGACTCTATGAAGAGTATCGCCCTTGGTATAAAGAAGACTTTGATATTATTCATATCAAATCGTATTGCTTTGTATGTAATATTGCCGACGAGTTTGGCAAAGCACAGTTAGAGCATTATGAGCAGCAAAATGGCATGACTGCTAAATGGGTTGATATTAACGATGCAATTGCTCATAACGAGCGCACACTTGCTAACAGTGAAAAACAAGGACTCTCCATTTTACGAGAAACCTACCTACTAAAGCGCATTGCTAAAGAACTTCTATAAGTTGAATAAGCATGAGCAGTCAACCTTGTAAATTTTGCATCAATCAGAACTTTTTACTGCTTTGGATAATATATTCATAGTAGTAAAAAGTTATTAGCAGAATAAAAAACCAAAAATAGATAATACATTTCAATAACTTGAGATTAATTAATACTGTTTTTTTTGATATTGGCTTTCGTTTTGCACCCTTATAGATAATTAATTTGTAAGGAGATAGAAATGAGTAACACAGTTAAAACGATTAATCCGGCAACTGAGCAAACCATTGAAACCTACACGCTACTTTCTCAAAAAGAAGCAGAACAGGTAATCGAAAAATCTCACGAAACATATTTAAAATGGCGCTTAACGTCGTTCACTGAACGTGCGAGATATCTTAATAAGTTAGCCTCACTTTTCGAAGAGCAAAAAGAATCTATCGCAAAACTCATGACCGAAGAAATGGGTAAAGTATACGAGCAAGGCTTTCAAGAAGTTGAACTATGTGCAGGAATTTGTCGTTACACAGCCGAACAAGGCCCACAAGTACTTGCTGACGAAGAACGTGATATGGACGGCGGCCGTGCAATTATCAGCTACCAACCAACAGGTGTACTGTTAGGTATTCAACCGTGGAACTTCCCGCTTTATCAGGTAATTCGCTACAGTGCTGCCAACATAATGGCGGGTAACACAACCGTATTAAAACATGCTGGTAACGTATTTGGCATGGCTGAAAAAATTGAAGAGCTATTTAAACAAGCCGGTTTCCCAGAGTACTGTTTCAGCAACTTACTCATCGACGGTAAAACCGCCAGCTCACTCATTGCGCACAAAGCAATTAGCGGCGTAACCTTTACGGGTAGTGATGCCACAGGTAAAAAAGTAGCTGCAGAAGCGGGTAAACACGCTAAAAAAACAGTGTTAGAACTGGGTAGCAACGATGCATACTTAGTACTCGATGACGCTGATTTAGAGCTTGCAGTTAAAACCTGTGTAACAGGTCGCATGATCAATAACGGCGAAACGTGTGTTTCAGCTAAACGTTATGTTGTTGTTGAGTCACTTTACGATGACTTTAAAGCACAAATTAAAGAGCAGTTTGAAGCCATGAAAATGGGCGACCCAATGGCTGATGGCACAGACTTAGGCCCAATGGCTCGTGAAGATTTACGCGACGGCATTCACGACCAAGTAATGGAATCAGTTAAAGCAGGTGCAAACATAGTAACGGGTGGCGAAATACCATCGCAAACAGGTTACTACTACCCACCAACGCTACTTGATAACCTATCACCTGGCATGCCGGCCTACGATGACGAATTATTTGGCCCTGTCGCTTCGCTTATTAAAGCGAAAGATAACGACGATGCTATGCGCATCGCCAACGATTCTCGCTACGGTTTAGGCGGTGGTATTTTCTCAAAAGATGAGAAAAAAGCCATTGAGCTTGCTAAAAAGTACTTCGACACCGGCATGATCAACATTAACGGCTACGGTTTAGCACAACCTAACCTACCATTTGGTGGCGTTAAAGGCAGTGGCTACGGCAGAGAACACGGCGGTTTTGGTATGCGCGAATTTGTTAATGTTAAAAGCATTATGATCGCCAGCTAATTTAGCTGCATAAATGAAATAAGTGTTTTAAATACAGATTTTTAATATGTGTTTAAAACACAAAATTACTAAGCCTAAAAGTGGGTAACCACTTTTAGGCTTTTTATTATAGCTATAAAACTACCGAGTAGCTTTTAGCAAAGAATGAACCAGAGACTTGAATAATTTGTAGATTACGATTTAAAATAGTATACGCATTATCACTTTGCTAACTTATATGAAGCCATTCTTAAAATTTAACGTATATGTTTGTTTTTTTATTAAGTAATATGCCAATCTAATTTTCATATTGCTTGTAACTACTATTAAAGTTATGTCTGTTAAAAAAAATCAACATATAGTCCCTCGATGTTATTTAAAGCGCTTTGTCGATAATTCAGTGGATAATGGTAATACTAAGTTTAAACCCGGAATTTATTCAAACTCGAAAAAATTAAATGAGAAATGGAGAATGAGAGGGCTTGACCACAACTCTTTCACAAAGCCTAGGTTCTATAATTTACAGTCTGATGACGAAACGAGTCCTATAGTCGAGGAATATTTATCAAGAATTGAATATTCATACGACATTGCAGTGAGAGATTTCTTAAACGGAAGTTTTTCTAATAAAATCCAAAGTACATTTACAGCTTTCGTATTGCATCAGTTTTTAAGAAGTGAAAGTTTGATCATCAACATCCAAAACTCCTATGATAGAATAGCTAGCTATGCAGACTTATTCGAAAATAATAACCGAAATAAAGAGCTGTACTCTGATATTTCAAAAAAAATGTTACTTCAGTGCAATAATAGCGATTTAGAATTAGTACACAATAATTCTGCTATTTTAATAAATTGCACACAAATACCATTTTTGACCTCAGATAAGCCAGTCATTGCTAAGCAATTTAACAGTGATGATGTTGAAGAGATACTCTACTTAGCTCAATTATGTCAATCCCATTTAGAAACGACTTTTTTCTATATGCCCATAACTCCATGGTTAGCTTATGTATCCCATAATTCTCTAAGAAGAGAAATAAAAGGTATTGAGTGCAAATCAGAAGTTACGATTGCTAACCTAAATGACATGATGATTTCAAATTCTGATAAAAGAGTGTATTCTTTTATGCAAAATCCTTTAGTAAAAAAACTGACTCAGGGGTTTACTGCACAACAAGAAAGACATTCGATTTATGTCAAAATTTTTACTGCAAATAAAAGACTGATTTTTAATATAAATAGCTATAACCACGAATTAGCTCGATTATCTTTATCACTTGACGACTCTATTTATTTGGATAATTTATTTATTGGTCAAATGATTACTTCTATTGAAATATTTGACCCTACTTTTAATAGAATCGTTCCGATTTCAGCAAAAAGAGACTGTGTCATTGAAGCAAAATCAGGCGTAACGTTGATATTAAAAAGTAGAATACCTTTTCCAAGATAGTGCTAATCCTACCAAGTAACTCTACTTAAGCTAATTTAGATTAGTACTCCTCGTCAAACCTTGGTACTTTTCGCTTGTCAGCTTTACTCACAGCTAGATCTTGGATTTCTTCATTTTTTAGATCTTCGGGTTTATCTTCTAGTGATTCCTGATTGGCATTTTCGTAAGAAAGCTCAATGCGGTAAGTCGGGTTGTTTCTAGTGAATTCATTATTTTTGTCGGATGGCGTGACTTCGCCACTTATCCGACCTACGTCAAAAGGTAGTTTAGTTAAACCGAAGGCGCCACCCAACAGAGTTTCAAATACACGCCTTGAATATCCGTTGATGGCACTTATGAGACTGTCAGGTTTGATTAAATATTATTAGTCAAACACCTGACAGTTAAGGTCTGAGCTAGTGCAAGTTAAGACTGATTGACGAATAGCTAAAATTAGCAGCTATAACTTTTCCTCAAACCTCGGTACTTTTCGTTTATCGGCTTTGCTCATTGCAAGCTCTTGAATTTCTTCATGCTTTAGATCTTCGGGTTTATCTTCTAGTGACTCCTGATTAGCGTTCTCAAAAGAAAGCTCAGTGAGCAACGCAAAGTGATCTGAGCCATATTTAGCTAAACGCTTAATGCGTTTTACTTTAAACCCTTCACTATGAAATAAGTGATCGAGCGGCCAACGCATAAAAAAGTAGCCTGCATGAAAGGTGTTATAAAAACCACGGCCTTTTCGAGGGTCTAAAAAGCCACTTATTTGCATAAACAAACGGGTGCTGCGCGACCACGCTACGTCGTTTAAATCTCCGGCAACTATGGTAGGTCGTGTAGGGTTTTTAAGTGCTTTAGCCACCATTATTAGCTCTGAGTCGCGCGGACGTGATGAGTCTTCCTCTGTCGGGCTTGGTGGTGCTGGGTGAATAAAGTGCCCTTGCATTTGTAGGCCTTCATCGTTTTCAAACAAAATATGAATTGAGGGAATATCTTCTTCTATAAGCTCACATATTTGTGCATCGAGTATTTTAAACTTGCTGTATAAGTGCATGCCATAACGATTGTCTTTAGGGCATTCTATGTAATACGGGTAATTTTTTTTAATGACTGATAATTTATTTTCCCACCAGCTATCGCTCTCAAGCGTAATAAGTAGGTCGGGTTGATGCTCATCAACAAGACTAATTAACTTCTCACTTTTATGGTTCGACATAAGTACATTTGCCGACATAATTCGAATGCTATGGTCGATGTGCTTAGGTGCGCTTTGCACTTCTTTTTTAGCAAGCCACGTATACGGGTAAATCCATTTACCTTGTAAAATCATTATAAGTAATGAGGTTAAGGCTATAAATACATAGCCTATTGCGCTACTTTGCCATAATAAAAACAACGAAGTAACGGCTACAAAACTGGCAATATAAAAAACCTGTAAGCGCACAAAATCGCAGCTACGCACTAAGTAATGCTGGCTGTACGACATAGGTAATAAGGTAACCAGTAAAAAAAAGCCAATAATTATAGCCAGCGCAATGAGCATTTTAATATCCTTATAAAGTTAATTTAGCGACTTAGAATTGAAAGTATTTCTCGAGTATCGTGCACCATATGGATAACTGTACGGTCTATTTCTATACTCACTGTACCATTATCTCTAGAGCGTTCAATCACTCTACCTCTTTTGTATAAATCGCGTTCTAAAAAGTCGCCTCGATGATAGCTTTTACTTAGCCCTGGTGGCGTCCAACCTGCGCGGATTAGCTGCTTTTCCTCTTTTTTAGAAAGGTAGTCATTGTCGTTATGCTTATGTGAATGATGCTTTTTATGGCCGTGTTTATGACCATGCTTATCTTTATGCGGTTTTGCGTCTGCGCTTATTGAACATAAAGCCAATGCTATTAGTGCTGTGTATGTTAGTACTCTCATAAATAATCTCTAGCATAATTAATAGCTAAAGGTTAACAAACACGGATGAACATCATATGAAACAACTTACACTTATTTAACGTTGTTTATATTGTGTTTTACAGTGGCTTCGCATAATAGCGGGATCGCGTAATTTTAAATGTTTTGTTTTAC
Source organism: Pseudoalteromonas arctica A 37-1-2 (assembly GCF_000238395.3). GTDB lineage: Bacteria > Pseudomonadota > Gammaproteobacteria > Enterobacterales > Alteromonadaceae > Pseudoalteromonas > Pseudoalteromonas arctica. The sequence goes on along the minus strand of NZ_CP011025.1, from coordinate 831,788 downwards.
GACCTGCATGGCGCTTACGCCAAACTTTAAAACTGCCTTTTGAAACATTGTCTCGCATAAAAACCACCAGCTGCGGATACTTTAATCCGTATAGCTGCTCTATAGCCTCGTAGGGGGTTCTATCTTCCCACGCCATTTCGATAATGCGTGACTGCTGCTCTGCGTTAAACATGGTATATCTCACAAAATTTAACTTATACGCTAGGTAAAAATACTTAGATCAATGCAATTAAACTCAGTAACTGTATAATTGGCGTTCAAGTTATGTACTTTAAAAGATATCGAATTTATATTTATGCGCGCAATATTCCTGTTTTTAGCTTTAACTTTACCTTCGTTATTACTTGCAGCGCCAAGTAAAACCCTGCGCTGCGTAACAACCCACTACCCGCCTTTTACTATATTTGATGAGAAAAGCGATACGTTCACGGGTTTAGATATTGAATATTTAACGTTTATTGAGCGTAATTTAAATCTTAAAATTGACGTAATTCATCTGCCATGGGCGCGCGTTAAAAAAGAAATGGCGCTGGGTTACTACGACTGCTATTTCTCTTTGGCCAATACAGAGGAACGTGCAAAGTATTTAGATTTTACAAGCGTGCCTTTGCACACTACTAAGTATGGTTTATTTACTTTAAACAAAGATAAACTGCTCACTGACGATTTATCAAATACCCCAATAGCGATGCTGCGCGGCGTTGCTTTGCCTGAGGTTATTGCTAAAAAGTACAGCCTTGATGAGAATAATCTACTTCGCTCACTTTCAACTAAAGACACTTTTGAGCTACTAGAAAAAAAACGTGTTGAATACGCAATAACTAACTATCAAGCGGGTTTGTGGTACTCAAAAGAATATAAAAACATTTATGCTCGGCAATTAAATGAGTTTACGTTTCCTACTTACATTGCTTTTAAGCGTGGCGTAATAGATACAAAATTAGTTGATGAGCAAATAAAGCGTTTTAAAGCACAAACTCAATAATTAACACTGCACACGTTAAGAGATAACCAATGTTTACAAAACTACCAAAGTGGGTTGAATATGGCGCGTTTACGCTCGCATTTATAGCGGGCATAGTAAACGCTGTAGGCTTATTAGGATTTGAGCACCAGGCTATTTCGCATGTATCTGGCTCTGTTACTTTACTTGGTATTAAAGCAATAACTAATCCCAGTACTGCCTTATTGCTACTTTCAATAATTATCAGCTTTATGTTGGGTTCGGCACTGTCGGGCTTTTTGCTCTCTGGTGGCTCATTAAAACTTGGTCGTCATTACGACACTTTGCTTTTTATTGAAGGATTGCTACTACTTGCGAGTGCTTATTTACTCAAAAACACATTCGTTTACGGCATTGTTTTAACGTCTGCTGCGTGTGGGTTACAAAATGCGCTAGCAACTAATTACAGTGGTGCTGTTATACGTACGACACATTTAACCGGTATTTTTACTGACCTTGGTTTAATGCTAGGTAAAGCGCTTAAAGGTGAGCAATTTGATGCCCGTAAAGGCGTTATGTTTTTGCTCATTATTGCAGGCTTTTTACTAGGCGGTATAACCGGCTACGTTTTATTTAAGCATTACTTAGTGCTGGCTTTGGTGTTTCCTGCTGTGGCTTGTTTTGTTTTATCAATTACGTATCGGGTTTATAGGTTACGTACGCTTTAACGCAACAAGTTTAAATGCATATTAAAACCGCATATTATAGAGGCAATGCAATATAGATTACTTTCAAGGAATGTATGAAACCTTATTTTTTGCCGCTGATATTACCCTTTAGCCACACTGCGTTTGCCGATAATCAAAACAACGATGCAATAGAAACCATAACAACTACGGCATCACGTATTGAAGCGCTATCGACCCCACTCCCTTTATCAATAAGCACACTAACTCAAGCGCAGCTAAATAGCATAGCGCCTACCCATATTGAAGAAGCCCTGCAACGTGTAGCAGGGGCTAATATTCAACGCGGAAATGGCCAAGAATATTTACCCGCGCTGCGCTCACAAGTACTTTCGGGCGCAGGCGCTTGTGGTGGCATATTGACTCTAGAAGATGGCATACCACTGAGAGCCGCTGGGTTTTGTAATATAAACGAGCTATTTGAGGCGCACAGCGAAATGGCGCAGCGCATTGAAGTATTAAAAGGCCCTGGCTCTGCACTTTATGGCTCAAACGCTGTGCATGGTGTTATTAATGTAATAACACCCGACACCACTCAAGGCGGTGGTTTAGTTGGTTTAGATTATGGCTCGTACGGTTATACTCGCTACAAATTACGTGCAGGACAAGATTACGGCAACAGCGGTATAGGCATTAACGCAAGTGTTACCGATGATAGCGGTTACCGCGACGACGAAAGCGTAGAGCAACAAAAAGTAAATATTCGCCATCGCTATTCAAATAATAATTTATTACTTACCTCTGGGCTTACTTACACAAATCTTGATCAGCAAACTGCTGGATTTATTACAGGCTTTGAAAGTTATAAAAACGAAGACCTCGCACAAAAAAACTTTGACCCAGACGCATTTAGAAAAGCACGTTCATTTAGAGCGTGGAGCAATGCAACATGGCAATTAAATAATGATGACGTACTCTCAACTACGGTCTATTTTCGTGACCAAAGCATGGACTTTTTTAAGCATTTTTTGCCCGGCACACCGCTTGAAACAAACAGCCAAACTGGTTTTGGCGTACAATCGCTTTATCAACATAACTTACAAAGTAATGTAAAAGTAAACCTAGGGCTTGATGGCGAATACACGCAAGCCGACTTTACTCAAAGCCAAAACAAGCCCACTCAAGGTTCTGCATTTTTAGTTGCTACAGTACCCCAAGGTAAGCATTACGATTACGATGTAAACGCCACGCTTTATGCCCCTTTTGCATCGGTTGATTGGCAATTAAATAAGTGGTTACTTACCGCAGGTGTGCGCTACGAGCATATGCAGTACGACTACACCAATAATATGCTAGCTGGTAGAACAAAAGACGATGGCACAGAATGTGGCTTTGGTGGTTGCCGATACAGCCGCCCAGCAAGCGCTAAAAATAGTTTTAGTAATCTATCGCCAAAGCTTGGGGTTAGTTATCAGTACAATACAAATAACACACTTTATGCAAACTTTTCTCGCGGTTACAGAGCGCCACAAGCGGCTGAGCTATACCAATTACAACGCGAGCAAACCACTGCAAATTTAAGCGCCGAAATAGCGAATAACGCAGAGCTGGGTATTAAAGGAATTTACGAAAAACTACGTTATGGTGTGTCTGTTTACGCTATGAGTAAACACAATACGATTTACCGCGATAGCGACTTTTTTACGGTAAATAATGGCAGCTCTCGCCATCGTGGTATTGAGCTTGAGCTTGACTACCAGCTCACTAAGTCGCTTGCGCTTAACTTTGCTGGCACTCACGCAAAGCATACTTACACTAACAACCAAATACTTAACGGTTTAAATATAAACGGCAACGACATAGATACCGCGCCGCGTAATATTGCTAATCTCGATTTAACATGGCAAGCACTCAGTAATACGCAATTTGCTTTGCAGTGGCATCGCGTTGGTAACTACTACACCGACCCAGAAAACTTAAATAAATACCAAGGGCATGATGTTCTAAGCCTACGCGCACAGTGGCAAGTTACTAATAACCTTGAAGTGCTTGCCCGCATTATTAATTTAACTAATGAGGCTTATGCGGAGCGCGCCGATTACACCAGTTTTACCGGCGACAGGTACTTTCCTGGCAAACCACGTAACGCGATGCTTTCGGCAACTTATACGTGGTAATGCTTATTTAAGGGCTAAGCTAATTTAACTGATTTAAGTCGCTCATGTATTTCATGGGCGACTTTTTCATCACTTTTTTAAACATAGTAATAAATGCACTCACCGACTCATACCCTAGTAACTCCGACACCTGCTGCACACTTTGCTTATCTGAAAGCGCTTTTAGGGCTGTAATTATATGTAATTGCGTACGCCACTTTCCAAATGTCATACCGGTTTCTTTTTTAATTAACCGCGCTAATGTGCGCTCAGTTAATGCAAACTGCTTAGCCCATTGTGGTAATGTTTTTCGGTTATTAGGCATATTTATAAGCTGATCGCTCATGGTTTGAATTACCTCGTTTTTAGATAATACAAAATCCAGTGGCTGTACAGGCATTTCAATAAGTTGATCAAACAACACCTGCGCTAAACGTGCTGTTTTACTATTTAAAGTATAGTGCTGATTATGCCCAGCCAACTCACACATTAGCTCTTTAACCAGTGGCGTAATGGCTAACGTACAGGTATTTAGCGGCATACCGTTTTTACTACTATCTATAAATAAATGACAAAGCTGCGCGTTATCAGACGCCCTATTACTATGCACCTTTTGTGCTGGGATCCAAATTGCACTGTGCGTAGGCACCATCCACATTTTGGCCGACACTTCACACGTTACATAACCATGTAGCGCTAAAATTAATTGCCCTTTTGGATGGGTATGTAGTGGTATTTCGTGACTTGCATGCGCGTGCTCTATTTTGGCTATTATAGGCTGCGCCATAGTTTCAAAATTTTTAATGTCGTCCCAGCCAATTGCATCAAACATAGTTTTGTCTGTTTTTAGTTATTTAATGTCATTATCTCTAAATTATAGTTTTTGCTAAGCCTTTATACTAGCGCCCATTAAGTATTAGCTTTAATGGTCTTCCCTTTTGTTAAATAACACACCTAAATCACGCTTTGCTGGCATATTACTTGTGCTTGGCATATTACTTATTGCCGCAAATTTACGCGCCACATTTACAGGTATTGCACCTGTGCTTGAACAAATTATTAATCACTTTGGGCTTAGCGCATCGCAAGCTGGTTTCTTAACAACACTGCCACTCATTGCCTTTGCGGTTGTATCGCCAATGGCCGCAACTCTTGCTAAAAAACAAGGTTTAGAGCGCACCTTATTTGTCGCTTTGCTATTTATACTTGCAGGGGTTGCAGCGCGGGTAATAAATACCTCTGCCATGCTATTTGTGGGCACCGCTATTATTGGCGTAGGTATTGCCATAGCAAATGTATTATTACCAAGTTTAATTAAGCGCGACTTTCCTGCAAAAATTGCGTTAATGACCTCAGCTTATGTGCTCACTATGGGCGTGGTATCGGGTGGGTTTTCTACTTTAGTATTCCCACTTAGTCAGTTAAACGGGTTAGGATGGCAACTTGCGCTAGGCTCATCAGCCCTTATTACTCTGGCGAGTATTATTGTATGGATGTCGCAATTAAGTAAGCACACAAAACCCGCGAGTATTGCTCAACACGCTAACACGTCAAAAAGTGTATGGCGCTATTTACTAGCATGGCAAATTACCCTACTGCTGGGCTTAAACTCGTTTTTAAATTATATAATTATTACGTGGTTACCTAGCATATTAACCGAAGCTGGCCAAAGTGCTACGCAAGCAGGTGCTTATCATGGGGCTTTTCAAATTGCGACCGCATTGCCAGGTTTTATATTAATTCCGCTACTTGCCAAATTAAAAGATCAAAGCGCGCTTAGCTTTATTTTAGCTATGCTCAGTGCACTTAGTGCATTGGGGCTGCTTTACATGCCTAACTTTGCCTTTGTGTGGACCTTAATGCTGGGCTTTTGCTCTGGTGGGTGCTTTATACTAGGGCTTTCATTTATTAGTTTGCGAACAGATGATTCACAACAAGCGGCGTCGCTTTCGGGTATGTCGCAAAGTGTAGGGTATTTACTTGCCGCTATTGGACCTATGCTAGCTGGGGCATTACACACTGCAACAGGCAGTTGGAGTGCGCCATTATGGTTATGCGCTATTGCCGGTGTACTGTGTGCTTTATGTGGTTTAGGCAGTGGTAAAAATACCACTTTAGCTAAATCAGCTAACTAGTTGCTGTAACCACGAAAATAAACCAGACGAAGTTTTTTTGCTCGTGTGTTTTTGCTCATAGCGTTTATTAGTTGCTTCGCGCTGTTCACGGCGCTCTTGTGCTAAATTAGCTTTTGCGGCAAAACGTAGACGCTGCTCTTGAGTTAGCTCATCATTAAAACTAATGGCTGTTTTTTTAACTGCTCGGCTGCTTTTAGGTGAACTACACATAATATTTCCTCTGTTATGTAACTATTCAAATAGACAGCCGTTTAGCTAATAAAATTTCAGAAAAACTTAACTTTTAATTTAAACAGCACCTATACACTCAACTTCTACTAAAGAATCAAGCGCTAACGCCTTTACAGCAAAAGCACTACGTGCAGGATACGGCGCACTAAAATACTGAGTATAAATAGCATTAAATGCTTTAAAGTCATTTATGTCAGTTAGCATAACCGTACATTTAACTATGTTGCTCATGCTGTAGTTATGCAGCTCTAAAGTGCGTTTAATATTTTCAAGTGTTTGTTTAGCCTCGCCTTCAAAACCGCCTGTAGCCAACTTACCTGTTACAGGGTTAATACCTATTTGCCCCGACATATAAAGCGTATTACCGGCTTTTACTATTTGCGAAAATGGCAAGTTAGGATTAGCTTTGCCTGCATTTAAAAAGTCGACATTACTCGAAGCTGCAAATGCACTGCAGGTAATTAATGTGCTTGCTAAAAAAGCGGTTTTTATCAGTGAGTTCATTACCTGGCTTACCTTATTTTTGTGGTGTGGTTTCAAATGAAGGCACTTGATGTAATTCGTTAAGCCAATTAAGCGTCGATTTAGACCAAATTTGTGCTGTTGGCGTAAACTGATCACGCTGATCAACCGCACCAATACGCAAGCCATATACACGGTCAGCTTTAGCTTCGTTAGTTGCATAAAGTGTTGTACCACATGTGCCACAAAAACCTTGCGCACGCTTGTTACCGCTTTGCGCTGTCTTAACAAACTCTTTTGGCTCACCTTGGGTAAATACTACCGAATTTGGCTCTGCAATTATAACGGCTCTAAATGGGCCGCTCGACATACGTTGGCAATCGCTACAATGGCAAACAAGTGCGTTGTTATTTTGAGACTTTGCTTGGTATTTAATTTCACCACAGTAACAGCTTCCAGTAATTTCCATTATTTAAATCCTTAATGCTTATGAAGATTGAATCGAGATATAAGACCGGCAGTATCGATTCATTATTTTTAAAATATAAAAAAACTGCTCGCCGGTTCATTTGTATATTCGGTTAGGTTTTTAATTTTTGAAAGTGATTTTTAAAAGTTGAGCAAGTGCTACAAACATGATCCGATGTTTTAAATAAAACAGCAATACCACGTTAAGCTAATAGCGTAACGTGGTGCGTTTAAGCTATCTTTTATGTGCGTTTAAATAATCAACAGCTAACAGGCTAAGCGCCTTAGTGCCTACTTTAAACGATGATTCGTCGGCATAAAAATAAGGTGAGTGATTACTAGCCACTGTATTTAAATCTTGCTCACTTGGTGTGCCGCCTAAAAATACAAATACACTCGGCACTTCTAATGCGTAAAACGAAAAGTCTTCTGCGCCGGTTATTTTTCCCATTTCAACTACGTTTCCATTACCCGCTGCTTTTTTAAGGCTAGGTAACATTTGCGCAGTTAACTTTGGGTTATTAATCGTTACCGGATAACCTTCGTGAATGTGTACCTCTGCAGTTGCACCCGACGATTTAGCAATGTGCGTGGCTGTGGTTTTTATTTTTTCAAATATTTGTGCTCGGTTATCCATATCAAAGTTACGAATTGTACCTACCATTTCAACTTCTTCAGGAATAATATTATTGCGTACGCCTCCCGCTATTTTTCCAAACGAGACAATAGCGGGCTCTTTGGTAATGTTGATTTGGCGACTAACAATATGATTTACGCCTGTTACTATTTGCGCAGCTGCGGCAATTGGGTCAACCCCTGTCCACGGTGCAGAGCCGTGTGCCTGCTTGCCATGTACAGTTATTTCAAATCGGTCTGCACTGGCCATTGCAGGGCCACTTCTATAACCAATTTTACCGCTGTGCAAACTAGATGTTATGTGTAACCCAAAAGCAGCTTCTGGTTTGTATTGTTTAAATATGCCTTCTTTAAGCATTAACTCAGCGCCACCCTCTTCCCCCTCAGGTGCGCCTTCTTCTGCAGGCTGAAATACAAACATAATATTACCGTGTAGCTCATCTTTCATGTTTGCAAGCACTTGTGCAGCGCCCATTAGCATAGCCACGTGCGTGTCGTGCCCACAAGCATGCATTATGCCTACATCTACACCACGGTAATTAGTGGTTTTAGTTGATTTAAAATCAACATCGGCTTTTTCAGTAACTGGCAGCGCGTCCATATCTGCGCGTAGCATTACTGTTGGGCCTGGCTTTGCACCTTTTAATAGCCCCACAACACCTGTATAAGCAATCCCTGTTTGTACTTCCATACCCAGCGACTTTAAGTGCTTAGCGACAATACCTGCTGTGCGGGTTTCGCGATTTCCAAGCTCAGGGTTTTGATGAAAATCACGTCGCCAATCAATAACCTGTTGCTCTACCTTTTTCACTTGCTGATCAATGTTTGCATTGGCATTAAACGCACTAAGGGCAGCAAAGCCCAGCGCTATTGAAATTAGTGATTTTTTCATCCTGTTTGTCCTTATTATATTTATTGGTTTTATAATATTGATGAGCACGAGCCCTTATGTATTATTGAGAACATAATTAGTTTGCTCTATAACCACTATTACTGAAGGCTCTACAATAATCAATCCCATTTAAGCTAGATGCCCAACTATGAAGGGCCACTTCACTTTTCACTGGTTTTATCTATTTTTAGTTTGAAGTTTTAGCGCTAATTAAGCCTACCACTTTTGCTTTTGTTGATTTAAAAATGGCACTAAATAGTCCACCAAAGCGCGGACAGTTGGGCTTAATAAACGTTGCGATGGATAGAGTAAATTCACGGGTAATGGGCTTGGTACATAATCGCTTAATATTTCTATTAACTCACCGGATTGAATTGCCGCATCAACGTAAAAACTAGGCAGCTGAGCAATACCTTGATTCGCTATAGCAAAGGCTTTTAAGCTTTGAGAATCGTTAACTTCAAAGCTACCAGCTACTTTTATTACTGTGCTTTTTCCGTCAATTAAGTACGACCATCGCTTGGCATTAGTTACTGCGGTATTTATTAAACATTGATGGTTTTTAAGATCTTTAGGCGTACTGGGCATGCCGTGAGTGTTAATATAGTGAGGGCTTGCTACCGTTTTAAAGCGCATATTACCAATATTACGCGCGACCATTGTTGAGTCGTTTAAGTGCCCTACGCGTATAGCTAAATCAAAGCCTTCTTCCACCAGCTCTACTTTACGATTCATAAGTGAAATTGCTAAATCAACGTCCTGATGCAGCTCTTTAAATTCAGCTAATGCAACCGGCAGCATATATTGCCCAATCATTATGGGAGCTGTAATTTTTATAAGCCCTTTGATTTGTTGTTGCTGTGTTTTGGAGCGGCGAAGTTCGGTGACTTGTGCACGAATATCACTGAGCTTAAGTAAATATGCTTTACCGTCTTCGGTTAAACTTAATGAGCGTGTAGTACGGTTTATTAACCTAATATCGAGCCATTTTTCAAGCTCGTTAATTTGCCTGCTAACGGCTGAGGGCACTAAGTTTAAACTCTCGGCAGCGCGGCTAAAGCTTTGCTGCTGGGCTACTTGCTCAAATACCTGAATTGATTTTAATAAATCCATTACTTACTCGCTAAATTACACTTGGCTATTATTCTAAAAATATCACAAATAATATTATTTATTTGTTATTTTTCATCTTTACTGATGAGTTTATTATTACCTTACATTCACAAAATACATTGTTAAAGGTAATAAAAATGAAAGTATTATTAATAGGCGCATCAGGCATAGTTGGGGCAGCAATAGCGGCAGACCTTCATGATCATCAAGTTATAAAAGCGAGCTTTAAAAACAGCGAACACACGGTAGACATTCAAGATAAAGCCTCTATAGAAGCATTATTTAAAAAAATAGGAAATGTTGATGCGGTTATATCTACGGCAGGTTTAATTGCCTTCGCACCTATAAACGAGTTAAGTGAGCAAGATTACACAACAACTGTAGGTAATAAATTAATGGGTAATATTACACTATTCCATGTGGCAACTAAGTACATTAATCAAGGCGGTAGTTTTACTTTTACTTCAGGCTTTTTAGCACAAAATCCTGCGCCTGGCTCAGCAGCTGTAAGCATGGTAAATGCAGCGTTAGATTCATTCGCTAAAGCGGCGGCATTAGAACTTGAAGGCATATTACACGTAAATACCGTAAGTCCTCATTTTGTAAAGGAAACGATGGAGATAATGGGTATGGATAGCACCAGTGGTATAACCGCTGCTGATACCGCTAAAGCATTTAGACACGCAATTGAAAGTAACCAAACAGGTAAAGCTTTTGATGTAGTCGACTATATTTAGAGCTAAAGCAGATTGCTTGATGTAACAATTCAACCAGGTTATTAATTGAAGCCCTGTTATCAAAATAGCTGCTCTAAGCAGCTATTTAAATTAGTAACTTTAAACAGCTAGCAATCTGTTATTTAAGCTTAATTACCGATAAAGTATGTGGATTGTCAGCTTTTTTGTTAACCATATTAAGACTGTCGAACACGGCGTCAAAATTCATAATAATAATATCTTTACCACGAACAATTAATTCAGATGGTGCATCAAGCTCCCCATGAAGTCCTGTGGTATTGCCATTTTGTGCCAGTAACTCTAATTTACCTTGCATATCAATACTATAAATAGCGTTAGCAAATAAGTCTGTAATATAAATTTTGTTAGTACGCTTGTCCCACTTTAAACCGTCGGTTGCAACTAGGCCTTTTGCAAATAGCTCTGTTTTAACTTTTTCATTGCGCTCGTTCATAGTGGTTTTAATTACGCTGCCATCTTCCATAATGCTAGTGTATAAATTACCTTCTCCATCAAATGTTAGGCCGTTAGCGCCAAACTTAAGTGTCGCGTTAGAGGCAAATGTATCAAACAGATGTGAGTCATGATTTTGAGTACTTAAAAAAGGTTTTATATGCGCTGGTCTTTGAGCATTCAACTCACTAAAACCAACCTTATACACACCACTTAACTGCTTAGTACCTTCAAGTTTTAATACTGTTTCTGAAATAAACAGAACATCGCCTTTAAATACCACTGCATTAGGAAATAATAACCCTGTTACAACAACATCCGTGCTTACAGCTTTTCCATTTACGACATTAATACGTAGTATTCGCGATTTATAACTGCCATCAAACCACATTTGCATGTCAGCTACGTAAGCATTGCCATCTGGGCCGAATGCAATTCCCATAGGTGCAATTTTACCTGTTGATGGCGCCATATCTTGCTTAGTAAAAATATACCAATTACTAAAATTGTTATTTTTATCAAGCATGCCTATACGGGGCGCAGCAGGTGTTTGCATCTCGCCTATTTTAATCAGTGCATCGTTATGAAAGTTTGGCGAGGTAATATATACATTGCCCTCTTTATCCATATCGCTACTGGCTGGCGAATTAAAGGTGTTAGGTAAATCGACTAATAACTCAGGCGTTAACAATTCTGGTTTTGTAGGCTCAGCTAATGCGCTATTAAAAAGCCCTGTTGCTAGCAGCGCTGCTGCAAAATAAAGTGGTTTCATTGTGTTGTATCCTGTTAGTTTAATTTGATACAACCAGTATATTGTTTACTTTAAGGTTTGATAATCAGGGTAAATAGCAAATCACTTTATACATTTCATATATAATTAACGTTGTTTTTTATTTTTAAGAGTCATGTTTAAATTCCTAAAAACAAAAGACCTATACGTACTTCGCAAATATAAATGCTAGGATAACAGCTTGTAATACAGGCTAATTATAAAACCAAATTATGAATTTAAATCAGCTCGACCTAAACCTACTCATTATTTTAAAACAGCTATTAAACGAAAAACACATTAGTAATACTGCGTTGACGTTAGGTATGAGCCAACCTTCAATTAGTCGGTCTTTAAGTAAGTTACGTAGTTTATTTGACGACCCATTACTAATTAGAATGGCCGGTGGATATGAACTAACGCCTAAAGCACAGTCGATTCAGCAAGATTTAAACTCTATTTTGAATATGGTCGAAACACTGGTTAATAAGCAAACCTTTGATGCTAAAACCAGCCAAGCCACTATTAAGTTATTTGGCTTGCCACCACAAATGCACTTACTAATAGAAACCATTATTAAAGATGTGCGCGAACAAGCGCCTAATATCACCCTTGAAATAGACACGTTACCAAAACCGCAATTTTCAGATTTACTAAAAGGCGAAACTCATTTTGTTATAACAGGCCATAAACCAACAAGCTCTGAGGACAAACTGTATCGTCAAGCGTTGTTTGAACGCGACTTTAAATTAATAATGGCAAGTACTCATCCGCTTGCTAATACAAAGCTGAATATTGAATTATTACGTAACTGTAACTTTGGACAAATATCGATTCAGGGAGAAAAGTCACTTTCTATTGCGCACTGCTTTGCAGCACTTGGGATTGATAATATTAATACGCCAATACGCTTAAAAAACTTTTATAGTATTGGCACCATTGCACAAAATACCGATTTAATATTTTTTGTACCGGACCATTTTGCTAATGATATTTGTCGCCATCATGATGTAGTTGCAAGAGTGGTCCCTCCAGAACTAGATTTAGAGCACGATGAAGTCTATTTATATTGGCATCAACGCCATCATAATGATCCTGTTTGCCAATGGTTTAGAGAGCTAGTTAAAAGCAAAGTATTTAAAATATAAATAACCGCTATTCATTATGAGCATATTCTTTGAATTGCCATTCACCATTACGATCTATTTAATACGAATCATTCTTAATAATGTTAAAAATTAAATAAAAGATCAACAATGATAAATATGCTCCCATTTAATAAAAAGTCTCTCCCTCTTATTGTTAGTACTTTATGCGCCGGTATGTCATTCGCTAGCTTGGCCGAACAGACTCCCAACACATCAGAAACAATCGAAGTTTGGGGTACAACTATTACGAACAATTCGTTATTACAAGACGACATTGAAAGAAAACAAGCTAATCACTTAAGCGACTTATTACGCGACCAAGCTGGTATTGATGTGGGTGGCTCGCATTCAATAGTGCAAGGCATTAATATTCGTGGCGTTGACGACTTAGATTTAAATATTACCGTTGATGGAATTAGCCAAAACAACAACATGTTTCATCACTCGGGTAACTTATTAATTAACGCTGATATTTTAAAAGCGGTTGATATAAAAGTAGGTACGAACTCAGTGCTCACCGGTGGCCTTTCAGGCGGTGTCGCCTTTGAAACCAAAGACGCTAAAGATTTACTAGAGCCAGGGCAAGATTTTGGTGCTCGTTTATATACAAATTTAGGCACTAACGACTATGCTGGAGGCTCTGCCGCATTATATGGCCAACTAACTGATAATGTTGATGCCTTAGCCTACTACACCTCAACAGACAGAAATAATTTTGAAAACGGCAATGGCAAAGAAGTAACCGGTAACGAAGGTCGTACAATTGACGGAATATTCAAACTAGGTTGGGATGTAAACGAAAGTAATCGTTTAGTATTTTCTTACGATAGATATAACGACGAAGGCGATTACTACGTAAAAACTAACTTTGGTGCTGGCTTTGCTGAAGACTCAAACGCTAAAACAGAAGATATTGATTACACTCGCACAAGTACCTCTTTAGCCTACGAGCTAGATAAAGGCGATGCAATTACCCTACGCGCTAGCGTTTACCGAAACGAGCTAAGCTACATAGCACTTGGTACAGAAGGCAACTCTGAGCATACAGGTTACACAGCGCTTGCCACTTCAAAAATTGCACTTGCTGGCTTTAACCATACATTGCGCTACGGCGGTGAAGGCTATGAGCAAGTATCAAAGCGTATCGCAAACCACGTTCAAACTAACAAAGACACAGCCGACTCTCATGCTGTTTATATTGAAGACGAAATAGCCCTAACCGAACAGTTATTTGTGACCCCAGGCGTGCGCTACAACTATTTTAAAGTAGACATGTACTCTGCTGGTACTAACGATTCATTAAATAAATCGTGGAACGAACTAACGTTTGGTTTAGCTGCTAAATACCTTGTTAATGATAACTGGAGCATAAGCGCAAGCTCTACTGAGTTATTTCAAGGGCCTGGCCTTCGTGAAAGTTACGTTGATTACAGCACTAACTTTGATAAAAACCTAAAAGCAGAAACAGGTGTAAATAACGCCATCGGATTTGCCTTCAAAGAACGTAATGTATTGGGCTTAGATTCTTTAGGCTTTTCACTTAATGTGTTTAAAACCCGCATTGAAGATTACATAGACAACTGGGCAATAGGTAAAGGTCGCCCAATTGGTACGTACGCAAATTCAGGTGATTACGATATTGATGGCTTTGAATCCACGTTCTCACTTCGTAAAGCGCTCTTTAGTGCGCGTTTAAGCTACTCGAAATCTGATTCAGAACAGTTAGAAACGCATGAACAATTACGCTACGAAGTAGGCGATAGTATTTCATTAAATTTAGGCTACGAAGTCCCTCAGTATGATTTAAAGTTTAACTGGACCAGCCTAATTAACAGAACGGATGATTCGGTATCAAGCGGTGCTGATATCCATAAAGTAGGCTATCAAGTTCATAACATCAGCATGCAGTGGCTACCAAGTCAGCTTGAAGCACTTAGCATGACCTTAGGTGTTGAGAATATTTTTGACAAAACCTATTACTCACACGCGTCATACTCAAGCGACACCGTGCAAGATTACGAAGCAGGTCGTAATGTTAAATTAAGCGCGTCGTACGTTTTTTAATTTAAAAAATTTAGTAATGTTATAAGGCTCAATATTTTATTGAGCCTTTTGCTGTTTAAGAGGGGCGCACCTTAAATAGTGGCAATTAAACGACAATCAATATTAAGGTCATATCAGAATGTCTAACTGGAAACAAAACTTACAAAAATTCCGCTATGTAATGGATGCACTACTCCTTATAAGCTTTATGCTAGTAAGTGCACCACAAGCGACGGGCGTAGCTTTACATGAATGGTTTAGTTTGTTTTTTATAGTGCCATTTGCAATTCACTTATTACTACATTGGGATTGGATACAGCGCAGTTTTAAGCGCTTATTATCTAAATTAAGTGCTCGAGAACGTTTTAACATAGTGTGGGATTACCTACTTTATATAATGACGTTACTGGTATTTGTGAGTGGTTTTTTAGTGTCGGTTGCTTTACTACCTGCGCTTGATATTAGTTTAAATATTCAAGACTTTTGGTCAAAAATACATCATGATTCGGCCACTTTTATTATGCCAATGTTAGGTGTTCATTTAGCTCTTAATTTGAGCTGGATTGTAAAGCTAACAAAACGCATGTTTGCAAAGGAGGCTAAATAATGAAGTACTTAAAACAACAGTGGAAAACCCGCACCAGCATCGTTTTAATTGTATCTGTTTTAGTGAGCCTGATATTGGTGACTTTGGAGCGAACAGATTGGGCTATGCAAATAAACCTACAAGGTTATAGCCACGGCTCAGCTGAAGGAGAAAAGCCGAATATAGCACCGATATTGATGTATATTTTACCATTTGTAAAAGAACTCGTTTTAATTGGCGTGCCGATGTTATTAACGCTTGGAATAGCAAAGTTATTTGGATTGATAAAAAAGCGATTTAAAAGAGCGGATTAATTTATAGATGATTGCTTTAGTTTTATATCCAACTAAAGCAATCATACGTTATTGCATAGGCAACTGAGCACCTATGTAATAACGGTTTTTACTGAAGTTTTAGGTTATGCCTTGTAAGCATTCGCATTTTTAATGCTCTCAAAATCGTTAAAGCGCACATTATGCTGCGCCATTACTTTAAGTATTTTTTTACTTAGCATTTGGCGTAAATAAAACGGCTGATTTGGCACAAAATGATGAATGGTATGCGTTTTACCAAAGTTAAAACAAAACAAGTGAAACGGCATAAATAAACGACTCGTTAGTACATGTGTTTGTTCAAGCATATTATTAACGCCGCTATAGTAATGCATGCTTGAGGTAACAAAATTAAGCGAGCTTGAGCGAATAATATTAGGCACAATGAGCACAACCATTAAAAATTCAAACGCATTCATTGTACTTAACAACCAGCTAGGCGAATTTAGCGAAAGTGGTATAAATAAATTAACAATATGAAATAAAATAACGCTATATAAAATAGCGAAATACGCAGTCGCTATCGGAAACCCCGCATTAAAAACACTCGAAAAACTAAAGCCATTAATTTCTTTTCTAAAACGTTTAGTAGAAATAACTAACCCTAATAACCCATCTACAATAACTAGCGCACGTAAAAATGGATTTTTAATACCGTTTCCCACCAAGCGTTCTTCTAGGTCTTGTTGTGTGCCTGAGGTTTTGTGATGGTGTAAATGCATTTTACGTCGGTACCATGGGCTAATAGTATTTGGCCGCATTAACCATACTGTTAGCATCATAAAATTATGCATGAACGGCTGATTACTAAAATATTGTTTATGTATAAGGTCGTGCTCTAACTCATGGGAAATAGATGCAGCAATAGCCGCAAGTACTATGCATACCCAAGCAGGTATGATGGCTAAATAATATAAAACACCAACACCAATTAATGCGCTAAGCGATAGCAATAAAATAATTAACCCTAAGGTATTTTGATGTGCAAGTAACGGGTGCTTTTGACGAAGTGATGCTTCCTCTGCCTTAATTGCTTTAACAATCGATTGAATGTTCTGTTTGGCACTTAATTGAGTCATATATAATGTCTTAAAAACCTTGTTGCGCAAATAATACCTGAATTAAGCGCAACATCGGAATAAAGCGGGAATAAAATTATGATGTATTGAGCTATTACCAATAGTTCAATAGCATCCCAGTTCATTAGGTTTTAGTTTGTAAGTGCAGCTATATTGCAACAACCACACCTAGAAACTAAATATTAGGGCCAGCTGCCAATTTAAAAGCCATGCTGTACAAGAGTTTTAGCTTTCGCTTTGTATGCCTGAAATTGCTGGGCGCTTTAATTGTGCATTTAGAGGTAAGTAACATGCTATTGCACCAAGAGTTACTACAAATATTAAGGTAGTAAGGAATAATACTAGCTGAGTTAACGTAGGTACTGTATTAGCTATATCTTGTAATTGCTGTTGCAGTAAAAATAAAATACCAACACTTAATAAAACCCCTATTAAAATAGCAGCACCACTTTGCTTAAATACTAATAAAAATAAATCTAGCGGTTTAGCACCTATACACAAACGAATACCAATTTCAGCACGTCGTAGCTGCACTGAGTAACGCATAATACTCACCAAGCCAATGCTGGTTAATACTATTGTCGCAACAATAAGCATTACAGTTGTAGCCGATACAACGTATTGTCGAAATAACGCAGTGTCACGTTGAGAGCTTAGCGGTTCGAGCTTATGCACTGAGATCCCTGCATCTATTTTTTGCAATAATGTATTGAGCGTTTGTTTTTTTAATTGTTGACCATTTTTGAGCTCTACAATAAATGAGCGATACCCTTGACGAGTCAAAAAGGCTTTAGGCTTTGTTAGTGCTTTACCAGGAATTGGCATCGCCTTAACAATACCTATAATTGTTAAGTCGTTTTCACGACCAGATGTAATATCAAAACTTAGGCGCATCCCTAACGCATTACCATCACTTGATAGCTGCTTGGCAAGTACATCATTGATAACTATTACATTAGCGTCACTTTTAACATCTTCAGCTGAAAAACTACGCCCTTGTAGTATGGGTTGTTTAAGCACTGAAAAATAATGCTCATCAACGGCTTTACCAAACGGTAGCACCAATTTATTGTTCGCGACTTCAATGAGTGACCAAGTAATTAAATTATCATTGATAGGTGAAGATGAGCGGCTAATTTGAGCTACTTCTGGCAATAACGCTATTTCATTAGCCGCTTGATTTAGCACTTGGTTTGCCTTTTCTCTATCTGCTGATAAATAATTAGCTAAATTAATTTCAACACTGGTTAGTTGCTTAATAGGCAGTGTGAAAGCTTCTTTTATATTGGCATTATTAACGTTAAAGATTAAAAGATTAATAAATAATAAGGTACATGTAATGGCTACCTGAAATGCCACCAAACTTTGCCAAATACGCTTACTTACCTGTACAGTTTTACCTTTTCCTGCTGACTTTAAGCCACCGATTAGTTCACGATAATTAATAATACGCGTACACAAATAGGCAAATAGGGTGCTAAGTATTAAACAGCTCAGTACCGCGATAAGTACTGAGGCTATATTAACCGACAACTCATTTGCTCGAGGCAATATGGCCTGAGCTAAATGACTCAACTCAGACAAAATAACAGCTGATAAAGTAAGGCCTATAAAGCTTGCACTTCCTATTAATAATACAATTTCAAGCCAAAATTGTTTAAACAAAATAAACCGTGTTGCGCCTACGGCAGCACTTAATGCTAAGGCGTGCTTTCGCGCAGCAGTACGCACAATAAATACATTACTAATGTTTACACATGCAATAATAACCAGACCTAACACAGCTAAAATAAGCCAAAAAATATTTTGCGGCGTTTCTTTTAATATCACATTTTGCAGTGGATTAAGCTCAAGCTGAATATGCCAACCGGAAAAAAATGCTTCTGTTGTAATATGTTGTTGCCACACACTATCAACATACTGAGATAGCTTTTTACTGGCTTGAACTAAATTTGTATTACTTGGTAATTTGGCAACTAAATGACTGTCTGAATAACGATTCCACCAAAAAGGTTTTGCCTCTTCAGATGTTAAATTGTAATCCCAAGGCAGCCATATAGCCGTTTCTTGGCCTGTTTTAATAAGGGCTGGAGATTTAAAGTTGGCAGCAGCTACGCCAATAATTTTAAATTGTTGGCCTCCTACGCTCAGCCTTTGCCCAATAATATCTTCTTTACCAGCAAAATCATTTATCCATGTCTGATAGCTGATCACAGCTACTGGGTTAAAGCTATCTAGTTTCTCTGTTTCACTAAAGCCTCGGCCTAAATGCAACTTAATAGCAAATAAATCAAACCACAATGGCGTTACAAATGACGTATTTACAATGGGCAAGCCAGCCACATCATCAAGGCGTTGCTGTGCGTAATACACCAAAGCGACTTGTTCAAATACGTTATGATTTTTATATAAATCAATTAGCGCAGGGTAATTAAATGCACGTGTATTAAGCGACCCTGTTGAGTCTATTTGCGCGTACTCGGCTTTAACTAACCGTGTTTGATCAGGATAAGGAAGTGGCTTTATAAGCATAATATACGCAAGCGTTAGTACTGTAATTAACGCCGCTAATACAATACTTAAGGTTGCGACAACACTTACGCTATAAATTTTATGCTTTGTAATATTGAGTAATGCATTTTTAAAATTGTAAGTCATTACTACACTCCTTTGAGTAATTGATTAATCGCGGTTTATGTTTTAAACATTTCACATATTCCATTTTATTCTCGCTGATAAAGAGCAATTTTATTTAAGCGTTTAGTGGCTCTTTTACCGCCATTTCGCCAAGCAATTCACCATCAAGAAGCTTTAGCTGACGACTTGCCATATCTGCATAGCGAGGGTCATGGGTGACCATGCAAATAGTTGTTCCCCCATTATTTAAGTCAGTCAATATTTGCATTACTTGGTCACCCGATTTTGAGTCAAGATTGCCTGTTGGCTCATCCACCAGCAAAATTGTGGGCTCCGCCACCAAGGCACGCGCTATGGCAACACGTTGCTGCTGACCACCTGAAAGCTGGCTTGGTTTATGGCTCATTCGATGTCCAAGCCCCACTTTTTCAAGGCACGCTTTTACTTTTTCAGCAATCTCATCCTTGCTCGGTTTAGAGTGATGGTAGCGAAGTGGCAATGCCACATTATCAAATACATTTAATTCATCAATTAAGTTAAATGACTGAAAAACAAACCCTATTTTAGCGTTTCTAATGTCAGCGGCTTGATTCTGCGTAAGCTTAGAAACATTCACACCATCAACAAAATACTCACCACTCGTTGGCATATCAAGTAAACCTAGAATTGATAATAAGGTTGATTTCCCGCACCCTGATGGCCCAGATATAGACAAGTATTCACCGCTGTAAACTTTTAATTCAATGCTACGAAGCGCATATGTTTGCAGCTCATCCGTTTCAAATACCTTACTAAGTCCTTTCATTTCTAGCACGACACTTTTAAGGGCTTTAGTTTTTTGTTCTGCCATTGTATTCATCCTTAATTTATATGAATTGTTTGGTTGGTTTGAGTAAGGTTGGCTAAATCTGAAATTATTAACTGCTGGTCAACAGCTACACCGCTTAATACTTCAATATAACGCCCAGCTAAACGACCAATTTTTACTTTAACTAGACTTGCATCGCCTGATATTGGATTAAGCTGATATAACGTAACTTCGGTATATGGTTTAACGTTTGCAGGGCGCTCTATGTAGGTAACATTGGTGAGCTTTGCAATAATGATATTTGCATCAACACTCAGTTGCGGTCTCACGTTTTCGGGTAATATTTTAGGCAAAGCAAGCTCTACTTCTACCGTATTATTAACAATTACAGGGCTTATACGCGTAACGCGCGCATCAACTATACCTCGGCGTGTATCTACCTGTGCAACTTGCCCTAAGCTAATATTATCAACCTGGTTTTGAGGAACTTGAATCAAAGCAATTAAGCTATCAACCGAGCCAATTAATGCAATTTCTTGCCCTGCATTAACGCTTTGCCCAAGCTCCACAGGTAAGCGCTGTAACACACCATTTATCCCAGCCTTTATCGATAAATTAGTAAGCTTTGTTTGTGCCATAAAAACAATGCCTTGCTGTTGCTTTATTTGCTCCAACTGAATACTTTGTGCCTCTTTATGTACTTCTTTTAACTGCTCTGCACGTTGCTTGGCAATTGCCAATTGCTGGCTAAGTTGTTGCTCATCAAGCACACTACGCTGATAATTTAAGGCTGATACAATACCTTGCTTAACAAGGGCTTCTTCTGCTTTTAATTTTAGTTTGGCATTTTCATACGCTGCATAACTTTGCGCTACATGGGAGCGCTCATTTAACAGCTCTCGCGTATTATTGAGCTTTATTTGGCGCAAGTTTGCATTCAATTTATTAAGCTCTTGCTCAGCACTTTGTAACTGTTGATCGAGTTCTGGGTTTGCAAGTTGCACAATTACGGAGTCACTACTGACAATAGCGCCTGGCTTTAGCAAAATAGCTTTAACTGTGGCTGCTGTTTTAGCTGTAAGTAATTGCTGCTGTGCCGATTTTAATTCTCCATAACCCGTCACTGTAATGTCTAACGCGCCTTGCTTTAGCGTTGCAACAATAATATTACTACGCGAAACGGATACTCCAGCTTGGTTATTTTGTTGATAAATAACCCCAATTATCATAATAACAGCAGTGACTAAAATTAACTTTTGCCAAACAGCTAAAGCTTTTGTATTTGTTGTTTTTGCTATATCCATATTTCACTGCTTAATGCTTTGTATATTTAAGGTATAGCGAAACACGTGCCAACATTAAAAACTAAATAAATACATGAGATTAACTACAATATTACTTACTTTTTCTAATAAATAGCAGCAATAGCGGACTCCTCAGTACCAATTTGAAACTCATAACCCTAATTTGCAAAGTTATATTTTTATTAACCTCTTCTTAGCAGTGCCGAAACCGAACCATCACAGTCCGATTTCGGACTAACATATTAGTATTTAGTGCTACTCAGTTATTAACCGTTTGAAATTCAATAAATAAAATCTCTGGCATAGAAATCGCTTTACGCTACAATAAATTAGTTTCCCCCTTTTACTTGGAAGTTTATGCCTGCCACTATTTTGATCATCGAAGATAGCCCCGAAATTCGTCTAAGCGCGCGATTTATTTTAGAAGATAGTGGTTATCTGGTGCTTGAAAGCAGCGATCCTTTTGAGGCACAAGCATTACTTGAAACAGGCCAAGCTGTGAATCTAATTTTGCTCGATATGAATTTCTCGCGCGATACAACGTCTGGTAATGAAGGAATGGCTTTTTTAAAGTACTTACAAAAAAAACAATTAACCATTCCTGTTATAGCAATGACAGCTTGGTCAAGCGTTGACTTAGCTGTACGCGCAATGCAACAAGGGGCATGCGACTTTATTGAAAAGCCTTGGCAAAATCAGCGACTATTAAAGTTACTTCAGCAACAGCTAACTCTTAATGATCTCACTAAAAAAAATAAAAAGTTACAGCAGCAATTAAACGATCATCCCTCGCAGCCTTTTATTTATAACTCAATAGCAATGCAACAACTGATTGGGCAACTAGAAAAAGTAGCCAAAACTGATGCTAATATATTACTAACCGGAGAAAATGGCACAGGTAAAAGTCAGTTAGCCCAATGGATACATCAACAATCAGCTCGTAAAACTCAGCCTTTTATTGCAGTAAATATGGGCGCAATTGTAGAATCGTTATTTGAAAGTGAAATGTTTGGGCATAAAAAAGGGGCGTTTACAGATGCTAAAAGTGAACGTATTGGTCGCTTTGAACTAGCTGAGAATGGAAGTTTATTTCTAGATGAAATTGCTAATATTCCGCTACCTCAACAAGCTAAATTACTGCGAGTGCTTGAAAGTCAAGATTATGAAATGGTGGGTGCAAGTTACACTAAAAAAGCTAATGTTAGGCTGATAAGTGCTACCAATGGGGATTTTAGTAAACTCATCGCTAGTAGCACATTTAGGGAGGATTTATATTATCGATTAAATACGCTTGAATTTGTTATTCCGCCATTGCGAGAACGTGTAGAGGATATAATCCCGCTATGTGAGCACTTTATAAGTCATCACGCCAAAAAGTATAACCATAATTTAATAAAGCTTACTGATTGTGCCAAACTTGCATTATTACACTACTCTTGGCCAGGCAATGTACGTGAGTTAAGCCACATTATTGAACGTGCTGTTTTATTAGCAACAACAGATACCTTAAGTGCAAGTCACCTTAACCTAAATAATAATCAAGCTAATAATACGCTACCGTTAATGACCCTAGAAAGCGCTGAACGCCAACTTATTGATTTAGCATTAAAACAAACTCAAGGCCACATTCCTAACGCTGCGAAGTTATTAGGTCTGGGTAAATCATCTATGTACCGTCGTCTTGAGAAATATGGTATTACGATATGAAAGCACGCTGGCTTTTTAGTTCTTCACTAGAGCGCAGTTTAGTAAGCTTTGCCGTATTAAGCGGCTGTTTATCTGCAATTGGTTGCTACTTCATTAGCCAATACTTTACCTTGTCGACCGCAACTTCAGTCGCAATTGCAGTGCTATTTTTAGTTATTTATTTTAAGTTATTTATGAGTACTTATAACAAAGTTATAAGTAGCTTTAATCGTAACCATGCTCACCTAGATGCTATTTTGAATGAGGACTACAACCAACTCGTTAAACCGAGCTACCAAGGCGGAAGCATCAACCGATTGCAGCAAAGCTTAATTACTTTAAGTGAAGAGTTATTTAAAAAGAAATCACGTTATGATCAGCATGTATTTTTGGTATATCAGCTAATTGAGCACTTTAATGTACCAATAATGGTGCTCGATCAAAGCAATAAGCTGAGCTATGCCAACAACGCATATAGCGAATTTAAAAATACACCATGGCAAACTATGCGCTACTCAAGCGCAGAGACATTAGGGCTTATAAAGCATGATGCTCATTGGCAACTTAGCGATGCGATTACTGCGCAACAATGGCAAATACGCCACAGTGAATTTATAGAGCAAGGCAGTTGCCATCAACTTATTGTAATGATTAATATCACCTCTGCTCTTCGCGAAAACCAACTACAAGCATGGCAGCAAATAATTCGCGTACTCGGCCACGAAATTCGTAATTCGCTTACTCCGGTGATTGGTATGGCCGAAAACCTCGCGGTAAAGCTTACCGAGCCACGTCAGGCACAAGCGTTAAACGTAATAAGTGAGCGTTGTAATCACCTAAATGAGTTTGTAACCCGCTACGGTGATATAAATAAAGCCCTTTCACTCAACATTGTTACTATAGATAGTAAGGTTTTTTTTAATCAAGTGTGCGCTATTTACCCTGATGTTGAGTTTGCTCGTAGCATTAACTGCTCAACTTTTAATGCCGATCGTACATTTTTAAATCAAGTAATTATTAACCTGATAAAAAACGCCATAGAAGCCAGCTCCAGCCCGGTTAAAATAGCATTGAAAATCAGCACTCAAAACTCGGTGAACTGCATTACCATCTCTGACCACGGACATGGCCTTGCAAACCCAGATAATATATTTGTGCCGTTTTACACTACTAAACAACAAGGCCAGGGCATTGGTCTCAGTTTTTGCCGTAACGTGATTGAACAACATAACGGCAGTTTAAGTTTAGTAAACAAAAGTAATGACTTAGGTGCTGTAGCAACTATTTTGTTACCGGTATAATTAATTTTAACAAGAGTTTGCGGGTATTTGCGGGTATACGTTTTGATATATAAAACTTAAAAAACTAATAACATAAAGTATTAGGGCAGGTTAAAGTTTGAAGTACATAATCGATACGTTTTTCCATTATAAAAACTAGTTTAGTGTTTGATGCCTTAACCGCAACCAAAAACGATTAATTATCAATCAGTTGTTATTACAAACAAAAGAAAATGCTTGCTGCATACTCTATTGTTTGTATAATGCGGATACAGAATAAGAGGTATATAAGTATCCTTTTTATTTTAAGTGGTTTTTCTTTATCTTTTTATGCTTAAAAGATTAAAGAAAAATTATGCCAGCGTGATGAAATTGGTAGACATGGGGGATTCAAAATCCCCTTCCGAAAGGAGTGCCGGTTCGAGTCCGGCCGCTGGTACCACTTTTTGAACCTCAGCTAATTATTGGCTGAGGTTTTTTTATGCCTAAAATTTAACTAGTAATTTATACTAATTCGCTTTACTAAGTGAGCTACGTTTAGGTAAGAAAACCATGTCGATAACAAGGTAAAACCTAGTTAAGCTGAAGCAAAAGCTACAAGCCTTTCATTAAAGCCGTCAACGTAATTAGGAAGGTACATAAATCTAATTAGCATGCTAGTTATGCGTCTTGCTCTTGATTTGTTATATTCCCGATTCGATTATTTAACTCTTCGTCACTAACATCTTCTTTGTGTGTACCAATGATCCATATATGACCAAATGGGTCTTGTAGCGTACCGGTCCTATCACCATAAAACTGGTCATGTACGGGTCTTATTTCTGTTGCACCAAGCTCAATTGCTTTTTTAAATACGGTATCAACATCTTCAACATAAAGCATAAGGCTTAGCGCTGTACCACCGAGCTCTTTTGGGCTTTTTAAATGCTCTTCAGAACCATTATCTGAAAGCATAATATGCGAATCACCAATTATTATTTCTGCATGGGCTATTCCACCATCAGGTAAAGGCATTTGCATTACGTGTTCAGCACTAAATGCATCACAATAAAAATCTATCGCTTTTTGTGCGTCATTCATAATTAAATAAGGTGTAACTGAATGAAACCCTTTTGGTATTGCTGAGACTGCCATAATATTCTCCTTTACTTACGCGGTGATTTTTAATATTTAATAAACTAAATATGCGTTTAATTGCCCCTAAATTTAAGCTTAGCTCATACAAAAAATTGCGTTACTTTTCGAGGTTTAAACGCTTATGCCAAGCAGCAATACTTTCATCAGGGTATTCTTCAAATTGCTTGTCACCTTCATTAATGGGCGCATTTACCCAATTTGCTTTACTACCAAGCATTAAATGAGTGCGCTCTGGCGGTATGGGTAACTCACTATCTATTGCACCAGCAAAGGGGTGAACTTGCTCAGGCCAACGTGCATCGTATAACCACAAGTTAGCACTACAATGCTTACAAAAATGACGCTCTGCAGGGCTGATTTTATCGCCTATTTTTGCATGATAAATAGTTATGTGTTCACGCCCTGTAACCTCAAGCGTGCTGAATTGCGCGTTTAAATTAATAACAAACCCGCCGCTCCCTGCGGTTTTACGGCATATAGAGCAGTAACATAAATTGTAAGGATAAGGGTGTTTTGAGTTGACCGTAAATACCACTTTGCCACAGTGACAAGCCCCATTAAGCTTCATAATATATCCAATTTTTTTATTGTTGGCTTGAACTAATACCTTAACTAGGTGAGCTAAAAAAAACCACAACAATTACATGCTGTGGTTTTTTAATTATTGAGCTTACTAGCGTTTCCAATATCTTAAATTACGCAATGTATTTATAAATTTATCGGCTGAATGTGCCTCTAAATCTATCCAACCATCATCTGCTTTTTCATCAAGGCCAGCCGCTTTAAATAAAGGCTTAGCCTCACTTGTAAAACCTATGTATTTCATATGTGCATACGCATCACTTACAAAGTCTTTAGCTTCTGCAATAGCTGCTAGTTTTTCGGCTCCCTCTTCAGTGGTGAGTACAAATACTGCATCGTATAAAACCGACGGACCACCATTAATAACCTGATCGGCTTCAAAGTGCTTACCCTTACTACATTTAGCACCGCCAACTTGTGGGGCAATAATTTCAAAGTTTGCACCTTCACTTTTAAGTGCATTGATAACCGATTCAAAAATGTCTACATTAAAGCCATCACTTACTAAAACACCTAATTTACGGCCTTTGAAGGTGTTGGGCGCATTTTTCAAAATACTTAACGCATCAGATACAGGTAAGTCTTTACGTGTTGGCATAGCAGCTTCAGCTGGGTCTGGCATTTCTTGCAAGCCAAGTCCTTCGGCAACTTTATTTGCGAGGGTTTCGTCAATATTTAACAAGTGCGATACCAAACGTTCTCGTATTGGCAGATGCTCAACTTTAGACAGCTCAAACACGTACGCAGATTGAATATGCGCCTGCTCTACCTCTGTTTGGCTTAAGTAAAACTGACGAGCTTGACTGTAATGATCGCTGAATGTGTCTGAACGATAACGTAGCTTATCCCCACTCATTTGCTCTGATGAGCTTTTAAACCCGTGCACAGGGCATTCACGAGGATTATTTTCGCCTGCGCTCCATGAGTTTGGCTCATAGTTAACACGTCCTTTAGGATTTTGCATCGCCATGTGCCCATCTTGCTGAAAATGCCTCATTGGGCACTTAGGCGCATTAACCGGAATATGCGTAAAGTTAGGACCACCTAAACGCTTAGTTTGAGTATCTAAGTATGAAAAGTTACGACCTTGCAGTAGCGGGTCGGGTGTAAAGTCGAGCCCCGGTACAATGTTTTGAGTACAAAATGCTACTTGCTCTGTTTCTGCAAAAAAGTTGTCTACAACACGGTCAAGCACCATACGGCCAACAATTTGCACTGGTACTTGCTCTTCAGGTATAAGCTTAGTGGCATCAAAAACATCAAATTCAAATTCATCAGCAAATTGCTGATCAAACACCTGTACACCTAGCTCCCACTCAGGGAAGTCGCCATTACCAATAGATTCCCACATATCTCTGCGATGAAAATCAGGGTCCGCGCCGTTTAATTTAAGCGCCTCGTTCCACACAACTGATTGCATGCCGCCTTTTGGTTTCCAATGAAATTTAACAAATTTCTCTTCACCTTTGGCATTAATAAATTTAAAGGTATGAACGCCAAAACCTTCCATAAAGCGTAAAGAGCGCGGAATAGCTCTATCAGACATTGCCCACATAACCATGTGCATTGACTCAGGCGATAAGCTCACAAAATCCCAAAAGTTATCATGTGCTGTTTGCGCTTGCGGAAAACCACGATCTGGCTCGGCTTTAGCTGAATGAACTAAATCTGGAAACTTCATCGCATCTTGAATAAAGAATACCGGTATATTGTTTCCCACTAAATCCCAGTTTCCTTCTTGGGTATAAAATTTTACCGCAAAACCACGTACATCACGTGCTAAATCTGGAGACCCTTTATTACCTGCAACTGTAGAGAAACGAGTAAATACTGGGGTTTTTTCACCTTTTCGCTGAAAAATATCTGCACAGGTTAAATCTTCAAGCGTGTCGTAAGTTTCAAAGTACCCATGTGCCCCGTAACCTCGTGCATGCACTACTCGCTCAGGAATGCGTTCGTGATCAAAGTGAAAGATCTTCTCGCGCATTATGTGATCTTCTAATAATCCTGGGCCACGCTTTCCAGCACGTAATGAATTTTGATCGTCACTTACAGGGCAGCCCTGCGCGGTGGTCATGGTAGGGTGTTCATCCGACGCTTTTTGATGCAATTCACCGCCATGCCCTTTATTACCTGCGTATTTAAATGATTCAGCCATGTTTAGTCCTTCATACAGTTTGATTTAATGGGTCAATAGTTTTTATGAGCTTTAAAGCTAAAAGCGACTATGCAAATGCAAAATAAAGACCAGCCATCCAACCTAGTAAAAAAGGGCTGTACAGATAACAATGTAGTATTTGAAGTGGTTTATAAAAGAAAAGGTTACACAGGTATGTAACTTTTTCACACAAAAAAAGAGCACTTAAAAGTGCCCTTAGGTTTAAATCGTTTTAAATTTAGTTAATCTTTGCTTTCGTTAACTAAAATAACTTTACGATGTGGGAAAGGTATTTCGATGTTGTTTTCATCCAGTGCTTTTTTAATTAACTCTGGCACCGTATAAAGAATATCGAAGTAATGCTCGCCCTTACAAAAAGGTCTTACTAAAAAGTCTACTGAGCTGTTGTTAAGAGTTTCTACTTCAACAAAAGGAGCTGGATCTTTTAGTATGTGTGGGTGCGCTGCAAGTACGGCATCTATAACTTTACGTACAGCCGTTGTATCTTCACCGTAAGCAACACCAAAATGCATATCCACACCACGAATTGGATGATGTGAATGGTTTATAATTTGCGCGCCCCAAATTTGACTATTTGGAATAATAACCTGTTGGTTATCGAACGTTTGTAAAATAGTAGTAAACATATCTACTTCTGTTACTTTACCAAAACGCCCTGCTGCCTCAATAAAGTCATTCACTTTATAAGGTCTGAAAACTAGTAGCATAACGCCTGCTGCAAGGTTCGACATTGCACCTTGTAACGCCAAGCCTATAGCAAGTCCCGCAGCACCTAGCAAAGCAATAATAGAGGCTGTTTGTACACCAAAGCGATTTAACACAGCAATAATAACGAACGCTAATATGATGTATCGAGCCATGCTGCCTAAAAAGCGAAAAAGCGTGTCATCAAGATGAGTGTATTTATGGCATAAGCCAATAATTAAATTGCGTACTTTGCCCGCTAACCATAAGCCCGCAAGCAAAATTGCAATCGCTAGTAATATGTTGGTTGCCCACGTAATTGCAGCGGGTAAATATTGATTAATATCAATGTTGTTTATTATGTCTTCCATTGTTTTTCCTGTTTTAAAAACTTTTAATTAGTTTTAACTAGTTTCAACTATACCAAGCGCAACAGTTTAACAAAAAATTAACTAAAGTACGAATATAGGTTCAGTTTTACATGTATAAGCGCTTTGAAGGAGGGATTTTTTAACTACTGCTTTTAAAACTATGGATTGATAAAATATAATTTTAAGCCCTATTTAGCGCCAATATTTAATTAAAAATTAAACCCAGTTATATCTTGCTATAACGCAGTTTCGCTCATATAGTCAGCAAATTATCACACCTTTATTTTGAACATCTTTGTTTATGAAATCTTCTGCTCCTGCTAGTGATTTTGGTACCTTATTAGGTTATGCACCTGGTAATGTTGCTGTTTACTCATCTGATTATGATACGGCTGACGAAAGTATTTATCCTAATCGTAGCGCCTATCGTAGTTACCTTGATGGCATTTACATGGGCTATAAATGGCAATGCGTTGAGTTTGCACGTCGATGGATGTATCTCAACCATAGCTATATTTTTGATGATATTGCTATGGCTTACGATATTTTTGAGCTGCGTTCTGTGCGCGATGTAAATAGCCAAAACAGATTGCCACTAAACGCGTTTAAAAATGGTGCTAAATATCATCCTCAAGTAGGTAGTTTACTTATTTGGGAGGAAGGCGGCGAGTTTGAAGAAACAGGCCATGTTGCTGTCGTTGTTGAAGTGCACGAAGATAAAATACGCCTTGCTGAGCAAAATGTAGGACATCAAATATGGCCAAAAGATCAAAGCTGGTGTCGTGAGCTAAAAGCAAAAGTAACCAAAGATGGCGACTATTGGATTGAGTGCTCTTACAGCGACGCCACTATTTTAGGCTGGATGACACAAACTGATGAAACAGAATATGCTGAGCCAACGTCTGAGCTAAACACTGATTTATTTATTATAAAAGCCCATAAAGCAGTAGATACAGGCCAAGCAAACAAGTCATGGTTAAATATTGCGAATGACGATGAAGCTGCCTACGTAGAAATGATGCAAGGCCATAAACTTACATCAGTAGCTGAGGATCAACATAATTACTTTGCGATATCTCAAACGGCGCAGCAAAGCATTGAGCATGCAACAAATGAGCTGCATGGCTTATTTATGCATGCAACCGACTATGTACTGCAGCACCCTGAGTTATTAAAAAAGTTTAATTTACCCGATGTTGTGATTAATAAAATTCGCCAATCGTGGGATAACCGCTTAAACCAATTAATTACCAGTCGGTTTGACTTTGCTTTAACAGCAGCAGGTTTAAAAGTTTACGAATACAATTGCGATTCGGCATCGTGTTACATGGAAAGCGGCAAAGTTCAGGGTAAATGGGCAAAACACTTTGGTGTTAAAACAGGTGTAGATGCAGGCCAAAATTTATTTAAAGATCTCGTAAAAGCATGGCGTAAAAGTGAAGTAAAAGGTCTTGTTCATATTCTTCAAGATGATGAACCAGAAGAGCATTACCACGCATTATTTATGAAAGAAGCCATTGAAGCCGCGGGCTTTGAGTGTAAGTTAGTAATTGGCTTAAGCACACTTCGCTGGAATGAATCAGGCAACATAGTAGATGAAGACGGCGCACAACTGAGTTACGTGTGGAAAACGTGGTCGTGGGAAACCGCACTTGATCAAATTCGTGAAGAATGCGAAGCCGACCAATCATTAGGTGATAACTTTGAACCACAATTCAAAGCTGGTGAAACGCCACGCTTAGTCGATGTATTACTGCGTAAAAACGTGATGGTGTTTGAACCGCTGTGGACATTAATTCCAAGTAACAAAGCTATTTTGCCAATACTGTGGAGCTTATTCCCTAATCATAAATATTTACTTAATACCGCGTTTGAGCTTAACGACGAGTTATTACAAACCGGTTATGTAGTTAAACCAATAGTAGGACGCTGTGGCGCTAATATTCAACTTGTTGATGAACAGCAGCAAGTTATTGAAAAAACAATGGGGCACTTTGCCGAGCAAGACCAAATATATCAACAGCTATTTGCACTGCCTAAAGTAGATGATTACTTTGTACAAATATGTAGTTTTACAGCCGCCGGTAAATACTCTGGTGGTGGCGTGCGTGTTGATAAAAGCATGATCATAAACGGCCATAGCGATTGTATGGCGTTGCGTATTAAATAAATAATACTAAGCCCGCAATTTTGCTGCGGGCTTAAGTTTGTGTAGACCTTCCTTCTTTTAAGTTTTATAGCTATCTCAAGCGAGTTACTCCTGATAGAGTAAATTTATTAAACACCACAAACTAAGGTATTTCATGGCGAATCAATTTAATGTACTTGGCACACGTTTAAAACTATGTTGCGGTAATGGTGGCTACACACGTGAAGGATTTTGTTATGTACCAGAATCAGATCTTGGCAATCACAGTGTGTGTGCAATTATGACTGACGAGTTTTTAAAATTTTCAAAATCACAAGGTAACGACTTAATAAGCCCAAACCCTCTTTACGATTTTGAAGGTTTAAAAGCCGGTGATAAATGGTGCTTGTGTGCGCTAAGATGGCTTCATGCTATTTCAGCAAACGTTGCGCCACCAGTGGTACTTGAAGCTACAAATAAAAAATCATTAGAAATAGTGTCGCTCGATGTTTTAAAAGCGCACG
Source organism: Pseudoalteromonas arctica A 37-1-2 (assembly GCF_000238395.3). Classification (GTDB taxonomy): domain Bacteria; phylum Pseudomonadota; class Gammaproteobacteria; order Enterobacterales; family Alteromonadaceae; genus Pseudoalteromonas; species Pseudoalteromonas arctica. The sequence continues at coordinate 799,599 of NZ_CP011025.1, read as the reverse complement.
AATATATAGCCAAAGTTTAAATACACTTAAGCGTTATTAAATTAAAGTCTGCAGATTTTACAAATGTATGCAGGCTTTTCAAAAATTCAATCCCCCCTCCAGCCTCTAAAATCTTAAATAAAAACATAACCACATGTTTTTAAATCACTTTTAAAAACAATCAGCTTACGGCATAACAGTTGCTTCATTAGGTTTAAGTCATGCTCATAACGCAACATATTATATGAGCAACACATTACTTAAGTAGGAGAAATTATGAGTAACAATAACGAATCAAACAAAACAACTAAATTTACCGCGCCAGGTATGAGTGACGAATCAGCTCAAAAAACAATAGCTACGCTAGATAACCGCATGGTTGCATTGATAGATTTACAGCTTACTTTAAAGCATATTCACTGGAACGTAGTAGGACCTAACTTTATTGGCGTACACGAAATGATAGACCCACAAGTAGACATTGTGCGCGAAATGACAGATACAATTGCAGAGCGAATTGCGACTCTTGGTGGAGTGCCCGTTGGTACGCCTAAATCAATTGTAGATCGTCGTACATGGAACGAATACTCAGTAGGTAAAGGGTTAGTAACCGAGCATTTAGCCGCACTTGATAAAGTATACAACGGCGTTAATGGCGATCACCGCAAAGCAATCGAGACTCTCTCTGAACTAGATCCGGTGTCTGAAGATATGATCACCAGCCAACTAGCTGACCTAGAGCAATTTCAGTGGTTTATTAGAGCCCATTTAGAATCATCTACAGGCGAGCTAAAAAGCTAATATATTTAATTTAAGAAAGCCCAGCATTAATATGCTGGGCTTTTTTTTGCGTAAAAATCCATTTATTTATAATCATATATAGATATGAATCAGTAAGCTCTAATACAAAATTCATATAAAAACAATAGAAAATTGGTATTACCAAAACAAATAACCAAAATAAAAATGAATGACTTTACACACCTCACTATTTCGAAAAGTTATAAGCCATACCCAACCTTTAATGAATACCTCATTATTTTAACATCACTTAAAAAGCAAACTAAACACGTATAAAATTACATCACAAAAGCTCAAAATAGCATCTAAATCTGCGTTAAATAGTACAAATGATATAAAAAAACGCCTTTGGTAAACATACTTTAATAAAATTCATTCAAAATATAAAAAATAAAAACACATCATAAGCCATTAAATTTATTAAATATAAACAAAAAAAACGAACACTTTGTAATACAGTTTGTGAATTTTTGGTAAACAAAGGTTGTAATAAAAGCTGAATTGGACTAATTTCAACCATACCACCTGTATGACACACTACAGGGAAATAGCAGTTAAATTGGTTAACCAAGCCAGGTAACAACACACACAATGACGTAAGTCGTACCCAAACGGGAGAGATACATGAAACTCAATCAAATTACTTCAACATTAATTAATAAACATAAAAGAAGTAGCTCTACAACAATCAGTGCAGCAGCCCTTTTATTAATGGCTTCTTCTACTATTGCAGCGCAAGAGGCTCCGGCAGCTTCAGAAACGGCAGCTGCAGATATTGAAGTTATTGAAGTAAAAGGCATGCTAGGTAGTATGAAAGCCGCCGCTATGCTTAAGCGTACTGACGGACGTATTGTAGATGCGATTGTTGCTGAAGACATTGGTAAGTTACCTGATAATAATATTGCAGAAGCACTGCAACGTATTACTGGTGTATCTATTAATACCGATTTTGGTGTGGGTGACAGTGTTTCGATTCGTGGCTTACCTCAAAACCGTGTTGAATTAAACGGTCGTTCTACTATTGGTGACTCTCGTGACGGTATTAGCTTACAAGATTACCCATCAAGTTTCTTAAAAACAGTAGAAGTAGTTAAGTCTCCTACTGCCGATATGATTGAAGGCGCATTAGGCGGAACAGTTAGCTTAAAAACAGTTCGCCCATTAGAGTTAGATAAACTAACTGGCGCAGTTTCATTAGATGGTGAATATGCAGATAAAACAGAAAAAGTAGCGCCTATTTTTAGTGGTTCACTTGGTAACAACTGGGACTTTGACGAAATGGGTACCTTTGGTGCCATTGCTATGTTTTCGTATCAAGATCGTGAAATTCGTCAAGATGAAACGTCTAGCCGTGTTAAACCTCAAGACATTGATATTAATGGCCAAGAAGGTAATACACCAAGTGGCAACGCTATCGTACGAGACGAGCACAGTGTTGAACAATATGTAGAACAACGTAAACGTACTGCTGTAAATTTATCACTTCAGTGGGCACCGCAATCTGGTAATGGCATGGTGTATCTTGATTTAAGTGGCACTAAACGCTCTGGTGAGCAAAGTGGTAACTCTATATTAGGTGTTGCAGGTTCACTATCAACAGATGCAAATACAACTCAAGATGCTAACGGCGTAAATAATTACACGCTAACAAACGAATTTGGTATCCCTAAAACATACAGTGACTTTCGTGAAACTGACTCGTTTTCAAATGCACTTGGTGCAGAGTGGAACCTTACTGACAGTATAAAAATCTCTGGTGAAATTGCGGTAGCATCATCAGAAAGCGTAAGACCTGATTCTGAATTTACTTTACGCCCAATCGAAAAATCAACATTCGAAGCAAGTGGCGGCGTTGATTTAGTAAATCATTTATATGATGGTGCGTTTTCGCAAGACGGTAATAAATTACCAAGCATCATACACTCAGATCCAAATGCATTTACTGACCCACAAAACTTAGCACTACGTACGTTCAAAAGTGAAGATAGAAGAACAGACAACGAAGAAACCGCCGTTCGTTTTGATGTTGAAATGTTTGAGCCACTCAGCAGCTTAAGCTGGGTGTCTAAAGTAAAAGCAGGTGTTCGTGTTACTAACCGCGATTACGAATATGAGCAATACAAAGTAGAAATTAAAGACATTTACAAAAATGCATTTAACGACTCAGATGGTTCATTAGCTACTTTATGGGTTGATGACTACAATGCTGCTTTTTCAAATAGCTTCACAACAGTTAGCCACGACAACTCTTTTGACCAATTAGGTCATTCGGGACAAAATGACCTACTAACGTTTTTAAGCTACAACGGTTTATCTAACCCTGCAAATACTTACGCTCAACTTCAGCAGTTACTTGCAGGTACTAACCTAGCGTCAACAGGGAGTCTTTCAGATAACCAAGAGTTCCAAGAAAGCGCATACCGTAACGTAGTTGAAGATACAGCTGCTGTGTACATATCAGCGTACTTAGACTTTGATAACATCACTGCGATTGTGGGTGGTCGTTATGTGACTACAGATTTAGAATCTAGCGTATTTCTTAATGGCGAAAAAGTAACTGGCGACAATGATTACAGCGACTTTTTACCAAGCTTAAACGTTACGTATAACTACTCAGACGAAACATTATTCCGCTTTGCTGCTGCAAAAGTTATGCGCCGCGCTGACTTTAGCGAGCTAAGCCCTGCATTTGACGTTAATAATGACATTACAGGTGCAACGCAAGGCTCTATTGATTTAGAACCATACCGTGCAACGCAATACGACTTATCTGTAGAGCATTACTTTGATGAAGGTAACGTACTATCTTTCGCAGTATTTTATAAAGATGTTGAGTCTTTCTTAAGTAACGAAAGTAGCTGTGTAGCTGCATCAAGTACTTCAACAGGTCAAAACGTAACTCAGTGGAACCAAGTATGTCAGCTTGACGTTGCAGGTGTATCTCAAGACAACCTAGTTTACTCAGATGCGACTGACTACCCTGTAGATATAGATGGCTTTAACCATGTTGCAGGCTTGCGTGACGCAGGACTAACGGGTATTGATACAGTTAAAAATGTAAACGGTGAAAACGGCTCAGTACAAGGTTTTGAAGTTGGTTACCAACAGTTCTTCACAAGCTTACCTGGTGCATTTTCTGGCTTAGGTGTTAATGCAAACTACACGTATGCAGACAGCGAACAACCAAACGGCAACCCATTATTAGATATTTCTAAAAATACGTACAACTTACAAGTATTTTGGGAATACGAAGGGTTCTCTACTCGTATCGCTTATAACTACCGTGACAGTTTCTTAGATACAGAAAACGAGAAACGCGTAGAAAATATTAACTCAGACGGCAGCATTTCAGCAGAAGGCACTGTTTACGGTAATAACTACCGTGACGACAGAGGCCAGTTAGATTTCTCTGCAAGCTGGGATATTAACGAAAACGTGACCTTAGTAGGTAATGCGACCAACTTAACGGGTGAGCCTTCAATCTACCTATCTGAACTAGGTGGTGCTTGGAAGTACACTGAAGCGGATCGCCGTTACAGCTTTGGTATTCGCGCTAAATTTTAATTTTCCCTGGAAACTAAAGCCTGCTTTTATGCAGGCTTTTTTACGTCTATAAAAAAGTGGCTTTATATTACGTAAAAAACACTCCCTCCTAGCTATACTTATTTGAATATTAAATTTACTATCAAAACGTTGTAACTATTAGCAAGGATACTGAAGTGCTGTCGCGTTTATATAATTTTATGCCGGGTTTAGATACATTGCTGCACTACGAGCGACAATGGTTTGCTGATGATGTAAGAGCGGCGCTATCGGTAGCTGCGGTAGCTTTACCTGTTGCCATAGCCTATGCACAACTAACCGGTGTTAACGCCGCCGTAGGGTTATATTCTTGCATACTGCCAATGATGCTATATGCTCTTTTTGGCACTTCTAAACAATTAATAGTCGGCCCTGATGCCGCCACCTGCGCCGTTATTGCAGCAGTAGTAACACCTCTTGCTGCAGGTGACAGCTTTAAGCATTGGCAACTTGTTGTCACCATGACCGCCATGACCGGCTTTTGGTGCTTTATAGCCAGTAAATTTAAGTTAGGTGTATTAGCCGACTTTTTATCTAAACCTATTTTAATGGGATTACTAAACGGCGTAGCTATCACTATTATTGTGGGTCAATTTTCTAAAGTATTCGGTTTTACCTTTGATGAGCGCTACTTACTTGAACGCCTAGGCGGTGTACCCACATACCTAGCGCAAACACATGTTCCAACCTTACTAATGGCTTTGTTTACACTGGCGGTTTACTTTGCCATGAAGCGCATAAGACCCACGTGGCCTGCATCTATGTTTGCCATAGCTTTTGGTGCGCTTTTGGTATGGATTTTTGATTTAAAACAACTTGATATAAAAACTATTGGCACCGTAACTGGCGGGCTTCCCGTTTTTAATACCCCTGTTTTTGATTTAGGGATTATTCGTGAGCTAGTGGTACCCGCACTTAACTTAGCCATCGTGAGCTTTGTTAGTATGATGCTAACTGCGCGTAGCTTTGCTGCTAAAAATGGCTACGACATAGACGCCGATAAAGAATTTAGAGCGTTAGGTATTGCCAATATTGCGTCGGCTCTTTCGCAAGGTTTTGCAGTCAGTGGCGCCGACTCACGCACCGCTGTTAACGATGCAACGGGTGGTAAAACGCAGTTAGTATCAATAATAGCAGCGGCCATTATTGCGGTCATAGCCGTATTTTTAACTGCGCCACTTGAATTTATTCCAAGCGCAGCGCTAGGTGTTGTACTCATTATTGCCTCTGTTCATTTACTCGATTTAAAAGCGGTTTGGCAATTAAAACGAAAAGATAAACAGGCATTTTATCTCGCCTCAGCCACCTTACTTGCGGTGTTATTTATTGGCGTTATACCAGGGATCACACTTGCTGTATTACTGGGGTTATTTCAATTTATTCGCACTGTTATGCGCCCAACTGACAATATACTCGGCGTAGATGTTAACGGTGTAGTAAGAAGTTTAGACGCCACAGATAAAGCAAAAGCAGTGCAAGGCGTGTTTATCTATCGCTTTAATTCACCTTTAACTTACTTTAATGCCAGCTACTTTAAACGCAGATTACTTGAGCAATACGCAAGGCAAAAAGACGACACCCACTGTGTAATAATTGACGCTGTGCCCTGCTTTACTCACTTAGATTTAAGCGTAATGGCAATGCTTGCCGATCTAGATGTTATATTTAAAAAGCGCGATATAAGGCTTGAACTTGCAGGTAGAAAACGCCAACTACTTTCGTGGTTTGAAATTGCAGGAATGAAGTCAGGAAAAGAAGGTATATATATTCACTCAGACCTATACATCGCCCTAAAAAGAAATAGCGTAAGCCAGCACACAGAGGAAGTTAATTTATTCGTGGCAGATGAAAATAAAGAGGTGCTAACACAGCCATGAAATACTAAACAGCAGATCAGCTAGCTGATCTGCTTATTGTATTAAGTACTTTTTATACTTTAGGGTAATTTGAAGGGAAAAACGCTTTTTTAGCATCTTCATCAAACTCTTTTTTAAATGCTATATCAGTACCAATTACGCGTGCACGCGCAACCGCTGGTCGGCTATCAATGCTTTCAAACCAACGCTTAAGATTTGGGTACGGCGCTAAGCCCTCTTCACCTAGTACAACCGGTGCTTTATCAATCCAGCCCCATGCAGATACATCAGCAATGGTATACGTATCACCCACAATAAAGTCGCGGCCCTCAAGATGCGTATCAAGTACTTCGTAATGGCGCTGCGCTTCACGTAAATAACGATTAGCCGCGTAATCAAGCCCTTCTGGCGCCATGTGTCTAAAGTGTACACTTTGCCCTGAATACGGACCTAAACCCGATGCGATAAACATTAACCACGACAGCATTTCAGCGCGGTCATCGCCCTTGCCTTCTAGCTTTCCATATTTTTCAGAAAGGTACATTAAAATAGCGTTCGAATCGAATACACGAGTTTCACCATCAACTATTGCAGGTGCTTTAGCATTTGGATTAATTGCTTTAAATTCAGGTGTATGTTGCTCACCTTTTAAAGTATCAAGAGGAACAAGTTCAAACGGTAAGCCTGTTTCTTCTAAAAAGAGTGCAACCTTCATTGGGTTAGGAGTATGGTGAAAATAAAATTTAATCATGTAAAGTTCCTCAATAATTGAGCAACGATTAAAGCACAACTTGAGCGGGTGTTCAAATTAAGTTTTAACCAAGTAAAATATACAGTTAAAACGTGATTTAATTGTGAGTATTTCGTGATACTTCATTAGTGAATATCACTTATGCCAAGGAAAATATCAGCCTTTTCGAGCCATCACATGCTTTTAGAAATTTATGATTCACAAGGTTGCAGAATTTGCCCACCAGCAGAGCTGCTGAGTTTCAAAATTTACAGATGATGTAAAACTATAGACTGGTTTAATCCCTATTAATTCCGATGTTAATTACTGAGAGTGTTCAGTATGGAAAGATCCTTTTTACTTTCGCTGGTTTTATAAAAAACACTTCAAAAAAATAATAAGAGAGTAACAAAATACAGAATCTATTTATTAGCCTGATTTACATGTTAAAGTTGTCATTATCACTAAATTACTCTTATAGTGAATCTATATAAATATTGAGCAATACTATGATAAAAGCACAAATACCAGTAGACGAAGAATCTAGATTAAAAGCCCTGTATGAGTATGAAATATTAGATACTGAAGCCGAAAAAGTATTTGATGATTTAACTCAACTTGCTTCTGATATTTGTGAAGCCCCCATATCACTTATAAGCTTAGTTGATCCACAAAGGCAGTGGTTTAAATCAAAGTATGGTATCGATGTAGACTCCACCGAAAGAGATATCGCATTTTGCTCTCATACAATACTGCAAGACCAAGTATTTGAAATACAAAACGCTCTACTTGATGAACGTTTTTATGATAACCCTCTAGTAACCAGCGATCCAAACATTCGGTTTTATGCGGGCACACCGCTAGTTACACCTAGTGGCAGCACAATTGGTACATTATGTGTTATCAGCGACCAGCCAAAAAAGCTAACTCAAACACAAATTAACGCACTGAAAATACTTGGCAAAGAAGTTATCGCACAACTTGAGCTCAGGTTAAACAACAGAAAGCTGGCCACTGCATTAAAACAACAACAAATACATAATAAAAATCTTGAAGAACTAAAAAAAGAAGCTGATACAGCTAACACTCTAAAAGGTCGATTTTTAGCAAATATGTCGCACGAGCTAAGAACTCCGCTGCACGGCATTTTAAATTTAGCTGAGTTTGGACTGGCAGAGACTTCAAATATAGAAAAAGATAACGCCTTAAAAAGTATTTTAAGCTCCGCGAATATACTCTCAAATATTGTAAATGACATTTTAGACTTTTCAAAAATTGAAGCGGGTAAATTAAATATTGAGAATATTAACTTTAACCTGAGCGAAGTCATTAACAATGTAATTAATCCACTAACGAAACAAGCCACAGATAAAGGAATAAAATTTATTCCATCTATAGATAAAAATATCGCTACAACCTTAAAAGGCGATCCTGTCAGAATTTCACAAATTTTAAATAACTTATGCTCAAATGCGATTAAATTTACACAACAAGGCCAGGTAGAGTTTAAAGTCACTGTAAAAGAGAACTCCTTAAACACGCAAAATATTGTATTTGAAATAATCGATACAGGTATTGGTATTAGTAAAGCTGCACAGCAAAATTTATTTAAAGAGTTTCATCAGGCTGATTCATCTACATCTAGAAAGTACGGGGGCACGGGCCTTGGCCTCTCCATTTGCACCAAGCTAAGTGATTTAATGAATGGCAAAATCAACTTCACGAGTAAAGAAGATAAAGGTTCTGTATTTACTTACCAACAAAGCTTTGAAACATCAGAACTCGATGAATTATTAAAACCAAATAAAGAAATAACCGATTTACAAGGGTGTACTATTTTGGTTGCCGAAGACAATAAAGTAAATCAAGTTATCGTAAGTAAAATGCTACAAGCCCATAATGCGAAAGTAATATTTACCGAAAATGGCAAAGAATGCGTTGATTACTTTTTTGCCAACCATGTTGATTTGATTTTTATGGACATTCAAATGCCAGTGATGGATGGAGTGCAAGCCACTAAAATAATTAGAGCGCAACAAACAGGTAAAACAACGCCAATTATTGCCATGACAGCCAACACCATGAAACAAGATATTGAACACTATTTAGATATTGGTATGGATGGCTATTTAACGAAGCCATTTAATAAAGAGCATTTAAACAGCTTGCTCAATGTCTATAATCCAAAAAACTCAAACCTCAAAAATTTAGCAGTTAAAGTTAGTAACCCAAACATTACGAGTGAACGTAAGCTAAAACAGATATGCAATGAGCTAAAAAAGTTAATTCCAAATGCCGACAGAGTCAGTCTCTGGTTGTTTAATCACGACTATACTGCCATTAATAGCTTAATTTGCCTTGATGAAAAAAATGAAATAGTAAGTAATGCAGTTTTAAAAGCTGAAGACTTTCCTGCATACTTTGACTATATTTTAGATCATAAAGTATTAGACGCATCAGATGCGAGAAACCACGAAATCACTAAAAACTTCACCAAAGTTTATTTTGAACCATCAAACATTTACTCCTTGCTTGATTACATCTACTTTATTGATAACAAGCCACTAGGTGTTATTTGTTGTGAAAGTGTTGGCTCAAAAATTTCATGGAGCCATGCAGATAAACTGTCACTTATTAAAGTAGCTGATGTAACAACCTTGTTTTTATCCAAGCGGCTGAAATCATCGTAGCTACTTAATATATATAAAATGTGAGGAGTGCCTAATTACTTAAACTATTTAACTAAGCGGCATATGCTACCAAGGTTATGCGCGTTTATTGATTTAACAAAAAATTTGAATGTATATGGGTAACTAAAGCGCAGCGTTGAGTTTACTTTTTAGTTGTGCAATATTAACTGGCTATAAACTAAAAATAATACTTATAAATTAAAGTAAATAACCGCTTAAATGAAGCACAAGGATCGCTAAGCCTATCTAGAGGTTTGGTATAAAAACTAAAAAGGATGAATATGATTAAGTCATTTTACGCTAGCTGTTTGTTAGCCCTCTCGCTATTAACACCCAGCCTTGTAAAAGCAAACCCGACGGCCTCGCAGTATCAGGAAATTCTTAACGATAACCTTGCTGAAAACGAGCCTGGGGTATCGGTAATTATAAGTAAAAATGGCAAAGTACTTTTTAAAGGAACGCGCGGGCTTGCCAACCTTGAACATAACATTGCACTTAATGAGCAAAGCGTTTTGCGTTTAGGTTCTATTTCAAAACAATTTACTGCAGCTGCAATTATGATGCTGCAAGAGCAAGGTAAGCTAGCGGTTACCGATGATATTCATAAGTATGTTGCAAGCTTTCCAACAGAGGGCAACCTCGTCACAATCGAAAACTTATTAACCCACACCTCAGGCATCGCCAACTACACAGATGACGACGACTTATTCGATAAAGAAATACAAGTACCCACCAGCGTTGACGATGCACTAGCGCGATTTGCCAAACACCCAATGGTGTTTAAACCCGGCGAAGCGATGGCTTATTCAAATACCGGTTATTCACTGCTTGGGAAAATAATTGAAGTAGCAAGTGGCCAGTCTTACAAAGACTTTATTGAACAACACATATTTAAAAAACTAAAAATGAATCAGAGTAGTTATGAAGGGCAAGAACTTGTTACCCATCGCGCATCTGGCTATGAGCAAACAGAGCAAGGATTTATCAACACCAGCTACATTAATATGGATTGGCCATATGCCGCAGGTGCGCTTATATCTACTCCAACTGACCTAAGTATTTGGTTTAGTGCGTTATCGTCTGGCAAGCTTATTAGTAAAGCAGGTTATGAGAAGATGGTAAGCCCTTTTAAACTCAATGACGGCAGCTTTTCATCCTACGGTTACGGATTAATTATTAAGCCTTTGAATGAATACACCGTAATTAAACACACTGGCGGAATAAATGGCTTTTTGGCACACGCACGTTACATACCAGAGCAAAAGCTATATGTAGCAGTACTGGCTAATTCAAACCACATAAATCCTATTTTTATCAACGAAAAACTCACAGCCAGCGCACTGGGTATTGCACTCCCCGAGTTTAAAAAAGCAGATGTAACAGCGCAGCAATTAGCCCCCGTATTGGGTGATTACCGGATTGATGAAAACACCTTACGCAGCCTAATTTTTGAAAACGACGTTTTGTATTCCAAGCGCACCGGTGGCAATAAAACAAAACTTATTACAATGTCTAAAAATAGCTTTTACTACCCTAATTCAAACAATTACTTAGTAATAGAAAAAAACAGCCAAGGCCAATTGGTAATGAAGTATTTTAGTGGATTATCAACAACGCCTACTGAGGCGATTAAGATTTAGCTTTATAACCCCCTCCCAAAAAAACAATGCCCGCAGCTTTCGCTACTTATAAGCTCGGGTATTTTTATTTTGAATCCTCGTTAACGCAACAATACATTATAAAATTAGTATGTGATGTGTGAAAGGTAATAAATATGTTACTTTTTATATGCTAATTTTATACTTAACCCCTTTAAAATAATTTATAAACCGAAAATAAGGAATAAGCATGCTTTTTCACCCTCACGGTAAATCCTATATTTTCGCCCCTTTGCTCATTATTTTGCTATCTGCTTGTACTTCAAACCCAGCTTTAATGCCTACACCCAATTTATTTGTAAGTACGCCTTATTCAGAAGCCCAAGTACCTAAAAACCTACATACAACAAGTATGGAATTGCTCTATGTTACAGACCGAGCAATTTCTGAAAAAGAGGGGGTTATGTATAACGCAAGTCGCTCGCCATCAATTGCGTACGGTGTAGCAAAAGTAAATTTTGGCGATAGGTCGTTGCAGTGGAGTGAGCTATTAAAGCAAAGTAGTCTTAAAAATCGCTCCGCAAATTTGACTTACGTAATGGAGAAAGCCGATGAATTAGGTCGCTTTCCTTTATCGCCTTATAAATTTAGACGCGTAAAAAACAAACTCCAAATTGACGAAGATATTTTAGAACGAAAGATTTTTCACGAAACCCAGTTAAACAAAAACATTAATCAGCGTTTAAAAAACAGTAATAATAAAGACGTTATTTTGTTTGTGCATGGCTTTAATAATACCTTTAACGAATCGGTATTTACCCTTGCCGGTATATGGCATTTTTTGAACCGACAAGGCGTACCTATTGTTTACTCTTGGCCTGCCGCCGCCACAGGATTAACCGGCTATTTTGAAGATAAAGAGTCTGGTCAATTTACTATTTTTCATTTAAAAGAAACTTTGCGACTGCTTTTCAAAAATCCTGAAATAGAAAACATTCATATTATTGCGCATAGCCGTGGCACCGATGTAGTAACCACAACACTTAGAGAGCTTATAATTGAGAACAGAGCCAGTGGCGGAAATCCCCGCGAAGACCTGCGTATTGAAAACTTAATTTTAGCAGCCCCTGATCTCGATTTTGGTATTATTAAACAAAGACTAATGGCAGAGCAATTTGGACCTGCATTTGGACAAATCACCATTTACACCTCTCAAGAAGATAGCGCATTGGGTATTTCACAGTGGCTAACAAACAGCTTGAGCTTTGGTCGGCTAAACACCAAAGATGTAAACATAAACGAGCAAGACATATTCACTTCTGTAGGTAACGTAAGCCTAATTAAAGTACCTAAATCTGGCAGCCTAATCGGCCATGACTACTTTCATAGTGATCCTGCGGTAAGTTCTGATCTTATTAATTTGATATTACATAAAGCATCGCCAGGCTCTAAAAAACGACCTCTACAAAAGCTCGAAAACAACTTTTGGTCGCTCGATTCAAATTACTTAATTAAAAACGAATAGTAGTTAGCACACAAAAAATAAAGCTTACTGCTGACTCAATAACCACTCTTTTGGCGCTTGCCCTGTTTTTTTTCTAAATACACGGGCGAGTGCAGAGCCATTTTCGTACCCAACCTGATTAGCCACTAAATCCATATTTTGATTTTTTAAAATAAGCTTTTTAGCAACCGATAAACGCCAATCAGCCAAATAGTCAGCCGGTGTTTGCTCAATTACTCGCTTAAACGTATCGGCAAATTTAGAACGCGACATACCACACTCCTCAGCCATAGTGCTGAGCGACCAATTTTGTTCTGGGGTTTGGTGTATTTTTATTAATACTTTAGCCAACTGAGGATGAGTAAGCCCAGCCATCATCCCACTTTTAATTGCGCCCTCTTCTAGTACTTTTCGCAGCACACTAATTAAAAACACATCGCATAAGCGGTCTATAATTAAATGCTTACCGCTGGCGTCTTTAAATGCCTCTTCAAAAATCCAAAAAGCGCTTTGCTCTAACAATCCATCCCCTGTTAATTCATAATTTAAACAAAAAGGGAGAGCCTGTAATAAAGGGCTATGCCCACCGCTTTGATAGCTAATTTGTGCGCACACTAAATCAGCACCGTCGCTTTTATCCGAAAACAAACAGTGCCCTGTAGAGTGAGGAAAAAAGATAACCGAAGGCTTAGACAAAGCTACTTCAAAGCCACTATTACTACGCACCTTTAACGTACCAGAACGTAATAAATGTAAATGCCCAACACCTTGATCCTCACTAAAATCGCTCGTACCACACATATTGCCGCTAAAAAACACATTCGCATTAAGTGAAAAATGACTCAACACACTCGAAAGTACGTCCATAAACGCTCCTTTGGATTATTGGTATGAAAATACAGACTAATAGACGCATATTAACCAAATAATAACGATAAAGTACAGTTGAGTTTTAAACAAACAAACCTATTTAATTTTTCTTTGGAGATACACATGAAATTTTCGACACTCACTAAATCAGCTTTTTTTGCAGCATCGGTACTTGCAAGTTCATTAAGCTTTGCAGCAGACATAGACGCAAATGCCGACGTTAACGACATTGCAATTAGTGGTTATGATACCGTTGCTTACTTTACCCAAAACAAAGCGGTAACAGGCAGCTCTGAATATACTGCAACACATAAAAATGCCATTTATAAGTTCAGCTCAGCTAAGCACCGCGACTTATTTAGAGCTAACCCAGAAAAGTACGCACCACAATTTGGTGGCTTTTGTGCGTTTGGTGTATCAATGGAGAAAAAGTTTGACGTAGATCCTGAAGCTTTCAAAATTGTTGAAAACAAACTTTATTTAAATCTTGATAAATCGGTTCAAAAACAATGGCTAAAAGACGTACCAGGCTTTATTACTTCAGCCGATTCAAACTGGTTTGACATAAAAGACAAAACAGCAAAAGAGCTTTAATAAAACCAATTTAAAGTTAATTTTTGAGGTTGCTTCGGTTTATAACCGTTCACCCTCAAAATGCCATTTAAATTAATAAAATTTTAGGCTTAAGCTCTTAATTTAACTAATATTACTTTGATTTATTAAGCATCGCTTTTAAATCGGCAAATGGAGAATGCGTCGCAGCCTCAACTTTGCGATCTGTAGTCGACCCGCCATACATAATATGCTCGTGGTATTTATTGTGCTCATTGTCGTGGCAATAAATACACAATAACTCCCAGTTACTTCCGTCTTCAGGATTATTACTGTGGTTATGATCAACATGGTGCACCGTTAACTCACGTAAATTTGAGTATTCAAACTCACGAGCACAACGCCCGCATACCCAAGGATATAATCTTAAGGCCTTTATTCTATAACCTTCCTCTTGCTTAACATAAGCCTGAGGTACATCGTTATTCTTACTCATAATATTCCTGGTAAATTCACTATTTCGGTGCTCAATACTAAAAAAACTTAATTACTGACAAATCACCAAAAGAAGTATCTATATGCCGGCCTGTTTGCTCCCATGCACGTAGTACAACCATAAGTTTTTTATTGTCGGAAGTCCAAGAAATTCCACCGCCGTATGCTGCCACTTTTTCGCCGCCCGAATCTTTTAACCCCAGCCCAGGGTCTGTATTTCGAATATTTCCCTTACCTACTTTGTATTCAGCAAATACGTGAACATTATGCGGTAACGAAAATGATAAAAGCGAGCCAATACTCGCCCCGTACGAATTAGAAATTAACTTAGTGACCGGTGGTGCAGATGAATTTAAAAAATCAGCTTGAAACACAATATTATCTTTATTCTCAAGAGATACATGCTTAAAAGACCACGCGCCAACAATACTTAACGACAAATCAAATTTGCTGCTTAGCTTTGGCCTATTAAGAAAAAAGTGCTCAAACAAAGACTCTTTATTATTGAAGGTATAAAAGTTGTGTTGGCCAGATAGCTCAAACTTGGTTGAACGTGTATTTTGCGAGAAAATTTGATCCGTTTGATTGCCGCTTAAATTGCTAGCCGTGCTTTGCAGCCCTTCAAGCGTTTGATAGTTAAATGTGATTTTAGAATTTTTAAATTTTCTATACGAAAGCAGTATATCTTGTGTTTTTGTTTCAACATCATCTTCGAAAATATCGGCTGAATAACCAATTTCAATGTCGTTAATATCAAAAAACACACCCACACGTTGATTGTTTATGGGCTCTAACGAAAACAGTGTTTTTTGATTACTCCCAGCCAAGTCATCGTATATTAACGCGTGACTAGTGTTAGGGTTTGAAATAGTGGTGCGTATCGACTTTAAGTCAAAATCGAAAGCCAATACAGCACCAGATTGAAATGCCGCTAAAACGGCAAAGCTCACAATAACCAAGTAATTGCGATTCATTAAAAACACTCAAAAATTAATTTGTATTAGAGTAGCGTTTTTTTCACCTTAAATTATCACAAAAGGTTAACAATTGATGAAAACTTTAAATAATGCGCTTTATGTCATTTTTTGGAGTGCTCTCAAGGTCAAACTCACTTACATGCTTAATTAGCTCCGGGAAGAACGCTAAAAACACGGCTTCTAATTCGTCGTAGTTACGCGTTATATCATCAGCCGCCCCCGCAAAGTTATTAGTAAAACGGATGCGGTTAGCAATATTATCAAGTGCTACTCCTATTCCCTCAACGGTTTCGTACTCTTTAAACCAATCGTTTTTAGTCATACTTGTTACAACATGCTGCATACGCGTTGGCATAACAGGTATGCGGTTGTTTAAAAGCTGATAGCTGGTGTACTTAAAATCACTTAAAGGTTGCTTGCTAAATCGCTGCCAATGCACAATTAAAAAATGATCAAACACCACATCAATAGCCACACCAGCAAAACGTTTACGCTCAGGTGAAAAGTACTGCTTGGCGTGTTTAACTGCGCGGTGGGAGTCGGTAAATTTATCGACTAAATAGTGGTTATCGAGCCCATTTTTAACCGTATTTGGTAAGTGCTCTATATGCCTTTTTCCACCAAAGTCGCCCAACAAGTTCCCAAAGTGAGAATCGGCTGTGGGCTGCGCTAAATAAAGATGAGCTAAATAATTCAAAGTGTTCTCTGATTGGCTAATACAAACAAATAATAACGCAGATTTAAACTAAACTCACATTCGTGTTTAAAGCAGTACTTATGGTTTTGCTTACCAATTTTACTCAAACACGCCGCAAAGTATTGTTTAAACAGGTAAATAGAAAAACGATTAATCACTGGGCTCTATAAAAAAGCCACTACAATAAGCTGTAGCGGCTTTTTAATACTTCAGCCTTGTTGTTAGTTTGATCAAAACTAATTACTCGACTTTACCCAATTTCCATTGTCATTTTTGCTATAACTGTTTTTAACCGCAGACCAAGCCACTTTGTGCGCAGTGGTTTCGCGGTCGTTGTCGTTTTTTCTATCACTTGGGTCCTTGTAGGTATCCCATGCACTATTAAACGCCTCTTGATATATCTCTTGAGCATGTTTAGGTAAGTTACTTTTTACCGACTCAGGTAGTTCGTCACGGTTTTTATATGGCATAACTTTCTCCTTATATTTACTTAATTACGCCACAAGCAACACGGCTACCACCGCCACCTAATGGCTTTGGTTCATCTGCATAGTTATCACTTCCTTCGTGAATCATCACTGCGTGTTGTTTAAGTTGTTCAAGCGTGAGCCTTGGCGCTAAAACAGGCGATTTAGCTTGGCCACTTTCATTTACATACAACGCCGGTAAATCGCCTAAATGACCGTTAGCCCAAGGAGAATCATGATGCTCGCTAGCTTTTGGATCGAAATGCCCACCAGCGGCACCACCTGGCACTACCTTATCGCCTTTTTTCTTGGGTTCACAACTAGCAAATTGATGAACATGAAAGCCGTGCTGCCCCGGCGTTAAACCTTTTAAGTTTGGTGAAAAAACAACGCCGTGATCATTTTCTGTTAGTGTAATAGTGCCTAGTAATTGCCCCTGGCCCGACTTAGTAACTTGGTGCATTTCAACGTTTACATTAGCCAGTGCACTATTTTGTAGTAACACGCTGGCAAATAATATTGCAAAAGCAGGTTTTAAAACGCGGTTTAAACTTCTTTTAGCTTTTGAATCAAACTGTAAACAATTCATCATCATCTCCTGATTTAGTATCAAATTAATAAAACAATATCGCTAAATTAAGCGACTATTAAATAAGTAGTTTCAATGTCTATACCAGTCCTATGTTCAAACATACATTTATGTATTTTTTAGTCGCAATTTATTGATTAAAATAACTTTAACTAAATAGCCATTTAATTAATGAGCTAACTTTTACTCAAAGATTAAGTAAAAACCGAGGCATATTTACAAAGCTCGTGAGAAAAGATTACCAACGTCCCTACCAAAAAAGACAACCCAAGTGA
This sequence comes from Pseudoalteromonas arctica A 37-1-2, assembly GCF_000238395.3. Classification (GTDB taxonomy): domain Bacteria; phylum Pseudomonadota; class Gammaproteobacteria; order Enterobacterales; family Alteromonadaceae; genus Pseudoalteromonas; species Pseudoalteromonas arctica. Next base: position 781,937 of record NZ_CP011025.1, on the reverse strand, counting down.
AAAAGACGATATTAAAGAGGCTGTTATTACTTAGGCGGTAGTCTCGAGTGTTGGTGCTGGTTGAATGGCCGTACGTTATGAACTTAAGAAGGGCCAATCTAAATAAGCCTTCTAAGATACTCTTCACGCATTATATCTATAAGGGTATTTATTTTTATAATCAAAGCATGTTTAAAAAAACCCGCTTATATATGGGTCCATTTAATGACAAAAATTACGTTATTTAGTTGTTCTATATCAGAAGTTTTTAACGCAGTTAGCGTAAGATTTAATCCCTCAAATTGATTAAGTATTATTGCTTGGCACTAAAAGGCGAGCACAAAAAAAGGTGAAACAAAGTTTCACCTTTTTAATTAATTAGCTAGCGTTACGCTGTAGAAACGTTACTTGCGCCTGCATTGTTAAGTATTTCTTCAATAGCATTTTTGTTGTCACTATTGTACTTAATACCAATTAATATAGAGCCTTTTTCAATGGCATCTTCATAATACTTAATTTCGTGCTCAGGGATAAACGCACCAATTGCAGCACCTAAAGTACCACCTACTGCAGCGCCTGCGCCACCAGCGGCAAATGCAGCGACTAATGGTCCGGCAACTAATAAGCCTGTACCACCTGTTGCTACAGTCCCTACAGCAGTAAATCCACCAATAATTGCAGCAAGAATACCACCCGAAGCCGCGCCAATAAGGCCACCTTCAGAAGCTTTAGTACCTTCGTCTACAGCAAAATCTTCCTTTGCGTATGAGTCGTTGGCTACAATACTAATATCAGCTTCATTAATACCTAAAGCTTCTAGTCTATAAATTGCGAGTGTTGCTTGTGATGCACTTTCGAATAACCCAGTAATAACGGTACTCATAATAACTCCTTTATTTATTTAAGAAAATACACTTACTACCAAGCAAAACTCAAACCAATTAAATTATAATTTAAAATCAACAACATAAAGAAAAACCCCGTACTAACACTCTTATTATTAGAGTAAAAATTGCTAAATTTTGTAAAAAACTCCTATCTACATAAACAAACTTACTAACAAGCGGTATGCCGTTTTTAATATAAATATATTAATTAAAATTATTACTTAGACCATGTAATTTCAGCTAATTGGTTAGTCGCTGTTTGGTGAATAATCAGCCCATTATTCCCCATGCGCATATGCCTAATTAAGCCAGAGTAAACACCCTCTTTGCTCGGAATTTGCCAGCTTTGCATGGTTTCGGTATTAAGGTCGAACCGTACTAAGGTTTCAGGGCGTTTAGCTGACTCGTTAAACCAAATAGCGTTATCTGCATATTCAATTGCATACGGGTGGCTGTTTTCACCGCTGGGATTATCCCACTGGGTGATCTTCTTGGTTTTTGGGTTATAGCGGCCAAGTTTACCCATGCCAGAGTTCACATAAAAAACCATATCGTCAGGCGTAATGGCAAGTCGCCTTGCATGCGTTTTAGCGCCTGGGAGTTTAATCTCACTAAGCTCCATAGAGCTTTTATCAACTTTAACCAAACAGTTACTACCATTACACGAGACCCACGGTGACCCGTTTGAATCAAGCTTAATACCATATGGCCGTGAGCCTTTAGTCGGTAAAGTAGCTAATTGAATATCGCCAGTTGTAGGGTCTAGCTTGCCAATCATATTACTGTGTTGCAGGGTAAACCAAAATATACCGGCTTCATCAAATACACCGGTATGCGGGTCGCGGGCATTTTTATCGGGCATTTTATACACTTTAAATTTTTCGGTTTTTAAGTCTAAATATCCAACCGTGCCATTTTTATTGCCTAAAAACCAAGGGGTTTGATTTTTATCAAGCGACACACTGTGCGCATAGGTGCCACTTGGCAGTGTGTACTCTTTCATATCGCCGGTTTTAGGGTCTAACCTACCTAAAATATTACCCCACTGGCCAACCCACCAAATAAGTCCGTTTTTACCTTGTACCGGATCGCGAGCGCGCTGCCCAAGCGTAGGCACTTGCCAGTACTTAAAGCTAAGCTTTAAATCGCCCGTAACAACCTTAGATTCGCGCTTGGTATTAACAGGATAATGCTCAGCTAAATAAGCGCTTATATCTTTACTAAGCGCAGTACCCTCGCCCGTATCAACCATATAGCTTATTAATGTTTGCCAGTCCTGCTGACTATACCCCGCGCTGCGCTCAAGGTTAGTTAAACTATGGCAACTAGCACAAAGCTGCTCAACTAGCGGCCCCCTATCGTTGCTCAGCACTGGTAGCGGTGCAGCCAAAGTGCCCGACACAGCCATTACCGCAACGTATTTATTAAATAAAAATCTATTTTTACTCATAACGCCCTCCCTTGTTTTTAATATTAAAGCATAGGATAAAAGTGTTTACTATCTGTACAACAATGAGTGCGATAAGCCGGCTAGAAGGTAAGTTAAATTGCAGGATTAATATCTAAAAAAATATTTCAAGTAGAGTTGTGCACGCTCTACATTGGTTATTTATCTTGTGTGTAAGCGTGGTGTGAGCGTGGTTTTAAACGACTAATTTGCACAAATACAAAACGCCCTAATTTAAAAGCTCCTCAACCTATCGGTATGTAAATTGCTGGTACTACTGTTCTTACTTAAAGAGTTACATATTGATAACTCACGCTACAACTAAATAATCGAGGGTAATATGAGTAATAAACAACTAATTACGACGATAGGTATAGGTCTGGCCGCTGCATCTGCAGGTATGTTAACAAGGAAAACTTTACAAAAATCGTGGGAAAAGGTTACCAACGAACCAGCACCAAAAGATAGACCAAGCGAAGAAACAGATCTTAAAGAGGCCGTTACATGGGCAGTGGTCTCAGGTATTGGTGCGGGTGTTGCAAGAATGGCCGTACGTTATGTGCTAGACAAGCGCCGATCCAAATAAACCGACCCGATTGATACCTCTTATAAGTATTAATCGTAATGCGGTGAGGCTCTAAAGGCGGCTTGCGACAACCAATCCCCAGTTGTCGCAAGCAACTTTGCTAAAGCCTAGTTAAGGTTATCTAACTATTGAGTTAAAAAAACACATTAATTTGAATATTAATATTCAAATTGGTGTTCTGTGATGAAATTTAAAATGTCGGATGGCACGGCTGCGCCGCTTATCCAACCTACGTAGGTTGAAAAAGCCAAAGGCGCCTTCCAACAAGACCCCTAGATTTTAAACAGATACACTCTATTGGACATTAACTCCCTTTCAAAGTTGTTGCCTGCCTACAAGCTTGCGTATAATGCCCGTATTCCGGCTGCATTTTTTAGCCGCTAACTTGGATTTTAATAATGAAAAAACTCTCTGCAGTGCAAATAAAACAGCAAGCACTTGTACTTAATACAGCTGAAAAATTAGAAGAACAAGGCCGCGCTGAGCTCCCAGGCATGCTGCAATGCTGGTTTGATGTGGAATACCACTTATTTCCAAGTACACTACTGCTGTGCTTTCAGTTTGAAAACGAGCAAGCCTTAGCCGCCGCAGAGCCAGATTTATTAAAATGGCAAAAACGCCTAAGCGGCGCAATGCTTAAAAAAGGCGTTATTTTAAAAGATATGCGTAAACATTTAGTGTTTACCTTAAAAGGACCTGACGATTAATAGAGGGTTTTAAAGGGGTATAGAGCCTTATGCTCGTATTGCCAAAGCACATAAAACTATAATGAAAAGCCGCTGCATTGCTGTAACGGCTTTTTACTTTTATTAGAGCTTAAAGTAGAACCTATAAAGATCAATTTTTGACTCAGGGATTTTTTATTAGCCGGTGATACTAATTGGCCGTTAAACAATACTAATGCACGGCAAAAGCAAATATCAGTCGATTCAACGTTAATTGGTTGCCCTAAGTTAGCAATAGTAGGATAGTAAATTACACATAAAACAATAGCTTTATCTTAGGAGTATTATGATCAAAGTATTATTAGCGACCAGCTTAATTGCCTCTTCATTCGCTGCTTTAAGTAATCCTTTAACTGTTGAAGAACAGCGTATCAGCAAAGCACAATCAGCAATGCCAAATGTTTTAAATGCATTTACCCCACAAGTATCAAATTTTGAACAACAATTTAAAGAATTAAACGACTTTAAAAGTGCAAAAATTTTAGTGCAAAACTTTAGCTTTGAACTGTGGGAAAACGCAAAACAACGCATACTAAAAACCAATAACTACGACGACCGAGAGCTTTACTGGGCACGCCTGCTTTCAAGCAAAGTAATACGCACAACGTCACCTAAATTTTCAATTACGCAGGCTCAACTAAATACTTTACTAACAATGCTTGAGGACGGCAGCAGAGGCCGTACCGACCTTGCTTTTTCATCAGGCAGCACTAAAAAAATATTACTAACTGGCTTTGACCCATTTTTACTCGATAAAAACATAAACCAAAGTAATCCTTCAGGTGTTGCGGCGTTATTACTCGACGGCCAAGTTATTAATTACAACGGCATAAGCGCAGAAATTAACACCGTTATGGTGCCTGTACGCTACGAAGATTTTGATCAAGGCATAATAGAGTCACTACTTGCCCCCTACTACGCACTTAATAATGTAGACATGGTAGTAACTGTAAGTATGGGCAGAACAGAATTTGATTTAGAGCACTTCCCGGGCAAACGCCGTAGTGTAACCGCCCCAGATAATGCCAATATTGTGTATGGCGGAACGCAAACAAGCCCAGTAATACCAAAGCTTAATGGCCGACCACTCCCGGGCAACGAGTTTGTAAAATTTAGCTTACCTGTAAGTTACATGCAACAAGCCAAAGGCCCTTATAAAGTTATCGACAATCATGAAGTCACCACGCTTGAAAAAACCTATAAAGCGGGTTCGTACGGCGAGCTTAAAAATAGTATTGCGGTAAATGGCGGCGGCGGTGGTTACTTATCTAATGAAATATCGTACCGAAGTATTCGCCTGCGCGATGCGCTTAATTCAAGTATACCTACAGGGCATATTCATACCCCACGTATACAACAATTCGAACCTGAAACAGAAGCTAAAATAGTAAAACAAATAAAGGCAATGCTAGAGCAAAGCTTAGTCGCGCTATAGTTTATAAAAACAAATTTAAGCGCGTAAAAAAGGGCAATAATATTGCCCTTTATTTAGACGGGATTACTAGGGGCAGGTTTTGCATTTTTTAATCACAAAAGGCAAAAAGAAAGCCCTGCCCCTGCTGATTTTGCTAAATAATTCAAAACGTTCTCGGCTTTAGTCATTAATATAAATTTAATTAGCAGCTTAATTTTAAGTTGCATTCATATTTGAGATACTAAATCCTATAATTATAGAGTACATAACCCCGCTGATTCCCTATCAACAAATACACCTAGATTTTCTACTTTCAATTGATCACTTTCTGATAAAGTTGGCACATTAATAAAAAGCTTTTTTTTGGCTCTACTACAAGCAACATAAATAAGCCTAGTTTCTTCTCCTACTTCAGAATCAAGAGTAATATTTTTTTTAGAATCAAATATATAATTTTTTAAAATGGTTTCTATTTTTTTTGTTGTTTTTCCATTTTTATCCGTTTTATCAAACAAACATAACAAAACAAAATTATACTCATCTCCCTTTGCTTGATGAATTGTCTTTATTTTATTTTTAAATTTTGATTCCTTAGCAAGAAAAGGAATTAGATCAATAAATTTAGTCTTATGAATTTCTTTGTAATCCCCTTTTGTTTTTCTTAACCCAGTGAAAGAAACAGAGTGTTTTTTTAGAAAACATTGCAAATAATTATAAATATCAACAATGGGGGATTCATGGTTATCTTTTATATAATTTAGCATTTCAATTAGTATCTTACGTTTCTCAATACCGTATAAATTTATTCCAATCAAATGTTTTTTCAATTCTAGAATTGACTCTTTATACTCACCACTCTTGTTTAAATCATATGCTTTAATTAATGAATGTATAAATCGGGGTCTTTTTTTATCACTATCTTCTATATAAAGGAGGTCAATTAAATTTTCACGCTTAGTCGTTTTAAATTTATTATTTATGTCGTTCACATCTTTGTTCCACCGACATAATACTGAAAAATCATTTTCTCCTAAGTTATTTATATATTTTATCGCATTATTTTCTTTACCTACCAACATTACAACTTGTTCCCCATCTATAGTGTCTTTTTCAGGAATTTGTTCAATGTCACTTCTTAGTTGCTTTAAAAAATCAATAATTTTTTTTGAGCTTCTATAATTTTGTGATTTTTTGAAATTAACAATTTTAGGTAAGGTAAAATCAATAAAATCTTTACGGTTTGCTCCTGCAAATTTAAAGATTGATTGTGCAGGGTCACCAATAACTCCTATTACCGTAGCTTGATCAGATATTTTCTTTATAATCCATGTCTGTAATGGATTAGTATCTTGAAACTCATCTAAAAAAAGATAAGGAAATTTGTTACTTATTAACTCAATAACTCTCGGTTCTTTCTCAAAAATAAAGTGTGTAAAAAATAAAACATCTTCATGATGCATTACCCCTTTACTCCAGCACGACAATTTATATTCATATAACCTTGTAGTGTAGTGGTCAATAAAATTTGGCCACAGTTTTAGAGTCTTTGTATCTAATCTCAGATTCATTTGGCGCTAAACCAGCATTATAATGATGCGGTCTAACGTTGTTGTAATATCCGTTGATATAATCACTCACACTATATTTAGCGTCTATAAAATTCCCATATCCAACCTTTGGCATCCATTCTGTTTTAAAGCTTCTAAAAAATCGCTCCATTGGCGCATTATCCCAACAATTTCCGCGTCGACTCATGCTTTGTGTGATTTTATAGCGCCATAAACGTTGGCGGTACTTCAAGCTCGTATAATGGCTTCCTTGGTCTGAGTGAAACATCAACCCACTTGGTCTGCCTCTGCTTTCGTAGGCTAACTCAAGCGCTTTTAGCGTTAAGTTAGAATCCGGCGACAATGACATTGCCCAACCCACAACTTTACGCGCAAATAAATCAATAACGACCGCTAAATAAGCCCAGCGATTGCCTATCCAAATATATGTAACATCACCGCACCACACGGTATTCGGTTCAACAACATCGAACTGCCTATCAAGCAGGTTTGGGATTTCAAGATGTTCATTACCGCCGCGTTTATATGAATGTTGAGGTACTTGGCAGCTTTCTAGCTTTAATTTAATCATTAGCTTAGCAGCACGATAACGGCTTAATTCAAAATCGTTATTCGTTGCGATTGCCGCGATTGTCCTCGCACCTGCTGAGCCCCCACTCATTGTATGTATGGCTTTAACTTCAGCCTCTAACCTTACTTGCTCTGGTGTCGGTGTCGTATCCCGTATAGCCCAGTATTTATAGCTGCTACGATGCACATTAAATACACTACATAGCACACTAATTGGGTAACGCTCTCGTTGATTTAATTTCTCAATTAACGAGAATTGTTCAGGGAGTCGGACATCAAGAGAGCGGTAGCCTTTTTTAATATATCCTTTTCTAATTCAATGCGTTGGATTTGCTTTTTAAGTTCACGGATTTCAATTTGTTCGGGTGTCATTGGTGAAGCCAATGGTGACTGGCCATTACGTTCTTGCTTTAATTGAGCAACCCATTTACTTACGGTTGATTTACCAACACCCATCGCTTTGGCTGCTTCTTCTTGTGTATAACCTTGGTCAACTACAAGTTGAGCCGTTTCTAATTTGATTGCAGCGGAGTACGTTGCACGGTTTAATTTTGTCATTTTTTTCACCCAAATTTGTATGCAAATAGCATAACATTTCTTTCTTAATGGGTGGCCAAAATCACTGTACCACTACATAGAAGGAAATCTTAAGTCGCTAAAATAAACTTTACTAAGCTTTCCTTCCAATTTATTTCCAGAAAATTGCCATTCAAAATTTTTTAAAATAGTTCGAGTTTTATCAAGGTTAGTTTGACCATTTTCATCTGACTTTTTTTGATCATATAGATAACTATAGCGGCTTCCAATACTATGAATCCAACTACTAATTCTGTCATAGCTTGGCCGGTGTTCAACATGTCCAGTCAGTTCATGTATATTAAACAACTTGTTTTTGTCTGAATCTTCTTCAATTAAATAAACGAATGGTTTAATTACATTGCGATAAAGAAAGCTATGTATTGTTCCAATATCTAACCTATTAGTATCGGTGAAGTTTTTTATTTTTTTATTTACCGTATCAGCCCCTATTCTTGTATAAGTGATACACGCAACTTTTTGTGTTTTATTTAGCTTATCTGAATTTTCCAGTACATTTTTAACATGCTCGACTAACCATGTCGTTTTTCCTGCACCAGGACCTGCTGATATTTTAAATGGAACATTAATATCACTTAAAACTTTAGGTAGTTCTTTAATTGTATCCATACCTTTAACCTAATATTTTTTTGAGTGCATCTTTAACATAAGTGGGAATAATAAATTCGGGCACGCTTTCATCTAAGTCTTTACGAAGGCACTCTTCCAAATAAAGTGCATGCTCCCCTTTTAGGGACTTTACAATGTTGTAATAAATAGCAGAAAGCACAGCGATAGACTTATCTTTATTCGAAAACGTACATACATTAATGCTAGTTTTCAACTTTTCAAATTTTTCTTTTTGCTTATCGGTTGTTAGTGTCTTTTCATAAGCAGAAATTATTCCTAAAAAATCTTCATTGTTATCATTAAATACTTTTTGCAAAGCTTTAAAATGTTCAATTGTATGTGGGCTGTTCTGTGAAGGAAAAGATTTAGTGATGACTAATTCGCTTCCAGGGTTATAACGAATAAATTCATGCTCTAAGGTCTTACCTTTTTTTTCTTCTGGATGAAATATTGATATATTCCGATAAGGTTTTTCAAAATCATTTTTCAAACTTTTTACATGACTAGCTAATGCATTAAATTTATCACTATCTTTTAATTCAAATGGAAAACACCCTCTCCATTTCCCATCATTTCCTTTCGACTCAGGATCTGCATCAGTAATACAAACCACTAGCTTTTCAATAGCATTTTTATTGGTTTCATCATAACTGAACAGACGTAAAAAATGGCTAAAAGTACGACTATCAACAGACACAGTACAAACATGTTGATTAATTAACTCATCTTCGTTGGTAATCTTATTTTTAGCGTCGTAACATTCATATGCAGCTAAACATGGCAATAATAACTGCTCTGCTAACCCTTCCACCAGAATAACCTTATCAGCAAAAAGCATGTTAGATTTCGTTGCATTTAAAAACCTTTTTACATAATTTTTAGAATCTTCATCTTTGCCAAAAGCTTTACCCGGATAGCCAACTTTGGTATTTCCATTAATACCTTTATATAAGCAAATCACATCGTCTAACTCAGCAGCAGAAGTAATATGTGTCGAATGTGTCGTGACAAATAATTGTCTAACCTTACCTTTCGAATTAATATTTTGACTCAAAAACTTTAGAAACTTAAATTGCATTGATGGATGGAGATGTGCTTCTGGTTCTTCAATAGCCAGTATAGGAAATACTTTTGCATTTTCTCCATAATAGCTACTTTGACTTTCTATTTGCATTTTCGCTAAAACTAAAGCTGTATACAGTAAGTTATTGTAACCAAGACCATTATTACTAATGGGAATTTTCATTCCATCAATTTCAATAATTAACCGTAAAGCGAATAATAAATCATCCTCATTTAGATGAGCATCAAGATCAGGTATTCCACCTTTACTTGCCCCTGTTTCTTTTGCATATTTTAATATTTCATTTTTTGAAATTCGAGTTTTCAACTGATTAAATAACTTATTTGAATCGTCTTCAAAATTATTCTCTTTATCTCGAAGTTTGTCTTTAATTTGCGTAGGTAAATCTTTTAACTTTTTCCCGTCAGTAATATCAAAATCAAGAAAGTAATTGAGAACTTCTTTTAGAATTGTATTATTTCCAAAAAACATTTGTTTTTCAGCATCTCTAATAGCGTCTAAAAATTGAAAATCGAACTTTTGAAGCATTTCATAATCAGCACTCTCTTTTTTATCAATATCGCCCCCATAAACTCTGGCTACATATTTGGAAAAGAAATATTTTTTTATAAATCGCCATACTTTTTCTGACTCATAATTGCCACCTATTTTGAAATGTTCAATCTGGTTACAATAATCATCGTAATCATCTCCCTGCGGAAGAAAAAATGAAAAGGTCAATTGTGCTTCATACTTAGGATTGAAACCGGTGATCCAATCGTAAACTACGACTTTATCATCGGCCGGCTCATCAGTTTGTTCGCTTAACGTTATTGAAATAGTTATTTCTGGTGGAGTAGAAAAGTCGGAATATTGTTTACAGAAGTCATCAACTGTTAATTTAGATTTTGATTTCCTTGAATCAAGGACTAATTGTATAGCCTTAATTAAATTAGTTTTCCCTGCATTATTATGCCCAATAATAACATTCGTACCTTCTGTAAATTCAAATGTTGAATTCGAAAAGTTTCTGAAATTATTAATATTGATTTTTGATATATACACACAAAGTCCTTTTTATAGAAAATCACTAAATAGTTATTATTTTATGAATTATATTTTCTAGATACATCTAAATTAACCATTCAGATTAAACAAGTAAACAGTCTTTTGTTGAAAGCCAAGGTACTAACCTTTGTTTTCCCCTAAGACCAAACACTAATCTCACGTTTAACACCCTCCCCCGTCATCACGCCCTGAAAATAAGCAATTGATGAGTAATGCATTTCATGGATGAAATGAAAGCCATGCTTGCACATGGATGTGCTTTCATGGCGGTTACGTTCACATCAATTTTGCATTGAAGGATTAAGCGTGATGCTCGGGTGCGCTGAGAGGTGACGAATAACCGAAGCGCAGCTTCGCAGTATGAGGAAGTGAAGGCATGGATGCCGACAGTAACCCAGCTTCATGGATGAATTACTTGCAGCAGCGTTAAGTTTGAAAATCTATAGCCCCTCTTTGGCTGCCGTCGCCAGCGCGACAAAACCTTGAATAAGGTTTCTAATATTTAAAAGTACGAAACGTATTCACATTATCGGTGATGATAACCTTAAACACCTATTCAAATACTTATTCGGGCTATCGCCCGCGCGTCAGCAAGCTAAACGCCTACAATAAATAACACATACTCTTGGCTTTTGAGCGAGTATGTATATTTGTGATTTGTTGGGTTTCGTTTCACTTTGCCTAACTTACGCTACTTGTGTTGTAAGGCGAAAGTTAAGTGCTTTCATCACTTTAAAAATAGTTTCCCAACGTGGCTTGGTTTTACCGTTAACTGCTTTATATAAGCTTTCACGGTTTAACCCCGTTGCTTTCGCAATATCACTCACACCATGTTTTTTAACTAATAAACCGAGTGCGTCAATAAAGGTATTTGGGTCATCATCAGCTAAACACTCTTCTAAAAATGTATTAATTTCTTGCTGTGTTTCCATATAGTCAAACGGGTTAAAATCTGATGTTTGTAGCGCCATAGTAATTACTCCTATTTATTCAACTTGCTGAACAAATGTAGCCTAAAGGCTACGATCGCACAATGTTATTTATAACTTTAAGGCTGCCGCCCGCGCGTCAGCAAGCTAAACGCCTACAATAAATAACACATACTCTTGGCTTTTGAGCGAGTAAGTATATTTGTGATTTGTTGGGTTTCGTTGCACTCTTCCCAACCTACGCCATATTATTTATGGCGAATCACCACACAAAAAAAAGCCGTTGCATTGCTGCAACGGCTTTTATAATTTTGATAAATTCCCAAACTATAATGGAACTTACTACCCATTAAAGTTCAAAAATTAGTCTCTGCTCTTAGTCGCGATAAGTCTCAACCGCAGGGCATGAACATACTAAGTTACGGTCGCCGTATACGTCATCAATACGTGTAACGGTTGGCCAAAACTTGTTTTTAGCTACTGCAGGTACTGGGAATGCAGCGTAAAAACGGTCGTACGCGCGGTCCCATTCGTTACCTAATACGTCGCCTTGTGTATGCGGTGCAAACACTAGCGGATTGTTTTCGATTGACCATTCGCCAGAGATTACTTTTTCAATTTCGCCTTTAATTGACACCATTGCTTCGATAAAGCGGTCAATCTCACCTTTTGATTCAGACTCAGTTGGCTCAATCATTAATGTGCCAGCTACTGGGAACGACATAGTTGGTGAATGGAAGCCATAGTCTTGCAGGCGCTTAGCTACGTCCATTTCAGTAATGCCTGATAGCTCTTTAAGTGGGCGTAAGTCAACAATACATTCGTGAGCAACACGGTTGTTACGACCACGGTATAAAATTGGGAAGTGCTTGCTTAGCTCATGCGTTAAGTAGTTAGCATTAACGATAGCCATTTCAGTAGCTTGTTTTAAGCCCTCTGAACCCATCATGGTAATGTAAGCCCATGAAATAGGTAAAATAGCGGCTGAGCCGTAAGGCGCTGCTGATACTGCACCGTTACCGATGTTAGTACCTGGTACGTTAATTACGCTGTGGTTTGGCATAAACGGCGCAAGGTGTGATTTAACACCAATTGGACCAACACCTGGACCACCGCCACCGTGTGGAATACAAAATGTTTTATGCAAGTTTAAGTGCGATACGTCTGAGCCAATAAAGCCTGGGCTTGTTACGCCAACTTGCGCGTTCATGTTTGCGCCGTCCATGTAAACTTGGCCGCCGTGCTCATGAATAATGTCACAAATTTCGCGAATTGTTTCTTCGTATACGCCGTGCGTAGACGGGTATGTGATCATAATACACGATAAGTTTTCAGACACTTCCTCAGCTTTCGCTTTAAGGTCAACCATGTCTACGTTACCGTTTTTGTCGCAGTTAACTACCACAATTTTCATGCTCGCCATTTGCGCTGATGCAGGGTTAGTACCGTGCGCAGAGCTTGGGATTAAACATACATTACGGTGTGCATCGCCGCGTGACTCGTGGTATTTACGAATCGCGATTAAGCCTGCGTATTCACCTTGTGCGCCAGAGTTTGGCTGTAGTGATACTGCATCGTAACCGGTAATGTTTACTAGCCAGTCGTGTAGCTCGCCAATCATTATTTGGTAACCTTCTGCTTGGTCTAGCGGGCAGAATGGGTGAAGGTTTGCAAACTCAGGCCACGTAATTGGGATCATCTCGGCGGTCGCGTTTAGTTTCATGGTACATGAGCCTAACGAGATCATTGAGTGATTAAGCGATAAGTCTTTGCTTTCTAGTCGCTTAATGTAGCGAAGCATGTCTGTTTCGCTGTGGTAGCTGTTAAAGTTTGGATGCGTTAGTACTTCGTCATCACGTACTAAACTTGCAGGAATTGACTCGCTGCCATTTGCTTCAACGTCGGCTGCAATAGCGTCAACACTTAGGCCATGGCCTTCGCCTAAAATAATATCGAATAACTCAGTAATATCGGCGCGTGTTGTTGTCTCTGATACCGAAATTGAGTACTCGCCTTCGTGATTTGTTGCAAAGTTTACGCCTTTTGCAATTGCACGTGCTGTTACGTCGTCTTTGCTGTCGCTTACTACTGTTAGCGTATCAAACCAAGTACTGTGCTTAAGTGCGATGCCTTTAGCTTTAAGGCCTGTTGCTAAAATATCAGCAAAGCGATGTATACGCTGCGCGATAGTTTTTAAGCCTTGTGGGCCGTGGTACACCGCGTAAAACGCTGCCATGTTGGCAAGTAATACTTGCGCTGTACAAATGTTTGAGTTGGCTTTGTCGCGGCGAATGTGTTGTTCGCGCGTTTGCATTGCCATACGTAGTGCGTCGTTACCTAAACGGTCTTTAGATACACCAATAATACGACCTGGTAATGAACGTTTGTATGCGTCCCGTGTTGCAAAAAATGCTGCGTGTGGGCCGCCGTAACCCATAGGTACGCCAAAACGTTGAGCCGAACCAAGTACTACGTCTGCGCCTAGTTTACCCGGTGCTTTTAACAGTAATAAACTCATTATGTCGGCAGCAACACAGGCAATGGCCTTTTTGCTTTGTACGCCAGCAATTAGGTCTGTTATGTCTACCACTTCGCCTGATGTAGTTGGATATTGGAACAATGCGCCAAAAATGTCGTGGTTAACGGCATCTTCTGCTTTACCTACAATTATTTCAAAACCAAACTGCTCGGCACGTGTTGTTACTACGTCGATTGTTTGTGTGTGTACGTCGTCGGCAATAAAAAAGGCATTGGCTTTTTTAGCTTTTGATACACGTTTTGCAAGGCCCATAGCCTCTGCAGCGGCTGTTGATTCGTCAAGTAGTGATGCGCTTGCTAAATCAAGTCCGGTTAAATCTAGGGTCATAGTTTGGAAGTTTAATAATGATTCTAAACGCCCTTGAGCAATCTCTGGCTGATACGGTGTGTACGCTGTATACCAACCTGGATTTTCTAGTACGTTACGTAAAATTACGTGCGGTACGTTAGTTGGGTGGTAGCCTTGGCCAATGTACGATTTGAAAACTTTATTTTTGCTTGCTACTGATTTTAGGTAGCTTAGTGTTTCAACTTCAGTACGGCTTTCGCCAACTGTTAGCGGCTGTTCTAGACGAATGCTAGCCGGTACAGTTTGGTCAATGAGCTCTTGCACACTCGATACTTCTAAAGCACTTAGCATATCGCTTACTTGTGCTGGGCTTGGCCCAATATGGCGGCGAATAAAATCTTGCTTTTGCTCTAGTTCTTCAAGAGATTTGGCGTTTGACATGAATCCAGATTCCTATGATCCTAAATGCTAATGGGTAACTAGCATTAATTAAAATATTTGACGATTTAACAGTTCACTCAGTATGGGGTGGTGAGCTGTAAAATCATAAAAGCCCCATTTTTATACATTAAACGGGGCTTTTAGTTATCTTCAAAAAATGATTATTCTTCGTCGATAGTGTGCGAGTAACCTTCAGCGTCTAATAAGTTGTCTAGCTCAGACTCGTCAGATGCTTTAATACGGAATAACCAACCGTCGCCGTAAGCGTCGTTGTTTACTGTTTCAGGTGAATCTTCAAGTTCTTCGTTAATAGCAACAATTTCGCCACTAATTGGTGCGTAAATGTCTGATGCTGCTTTAACCGACTCTGCTACTGCACAGTCTTCGCCAGCGTCTACTTCGTCGCCAACTTCTGGTAATTCAACAAATACCATGTCGCCAAGAAGTTCTTGTGCATGCTCAGAAATACCAACAGTAAATGTACCGTCGCCTTCATTGCGAACCCACTCGTGTGAAGGTGCGTATTTTAACTCGCTAGGAATGTTGCTCATTTTATTTGTCCTTTGGTTTATATTGGGAGGATACCAATCGCAATAATTATTGTGATTGGTATAACCAAATTATTTAAATTATTGATTTACCGTTACGTACAAAGCTAGGCTTTACTACTTTAACGTTTACTAATTTTTTACGCATTTCTACTTGAGCTGTATCGCCTGTTGAACGTGGTACACGTGCAAGGGCTACACTAAAACCAAGTGTTGGTGAAAAAGTACCTGAGGTAATAACCCCTATCCCACCGTCAACAATTACTTTAGAACCGCTACGCAAAACGCCTTTTTCTTCAAACACTAAGCCAACTAGTTTGTCAGTGCTTTTTTCTGCGCGTTGCTTAACAAGTACGTCACGGCCAATAAAGTCGCGATCTTCTGGTTCCCATGCAATGGTCCATGCCATGTTAGCTGCAAGTGGTGATACGCTTTCGTCCATATCTAGGCCGTAAAGGTTCATACCTGCTTCTAAACGTAGCGTGTCGCGTGCACCTAAACCAGCAGGCTTAACACCTGCGTCTAGCAGTTGTTGCCATAAATCGGCTGCTTGGTCGTTCGGTACTACTATTTCGTAACCGTCTTCGCCAGTATAACCCGTTGTGGCAATAAATAAATCACCTACTTGAACACCAAAAAACGGCTTCATACCTTCAACAGCTGCTTGTTGCTCAGCATTTAAAAGAGTGGCTGTTTTTGCTTTAGCGTTAGGGCCTTGTACTGCAATCATTGCAAACTCAGGGCGCTCTGTAACCGTTACGTCAAAGTCGCTCGATACGTTAGCTAAATGAGCTAGGTCTTTTTCGCGCGTTGCTGAGTTAACAACTAGGCGGTAAAAGGTTTCGCTAAAGAAATAAATAATTAAGTCGTCTATTACACCGCCTTGCTCGTTAAGCATGCCTGTGTAAAGCGCTTTACCTGGTACGGTTAATTTTGCAACGTCGTTAGCTACTAGCTTACGTAAAAATGCTTGTGCTTGAGGCCCTTCAATATCAACAATAGTCATGTGTGATACGTCAAACATACCTGCGTCGGTACGCACGCTATTGTGTTCTTCTATTTGTGAGCCGTAGTTGATTGGCATTTCCCAGCCATGAAAATCAACCATTTTAGCGCCCGCTTCTAGGTGCTTAGCATGTAGTACAGTTTTAGAAGTCATAACATTCCTTCACGTTTAAATTAACCCTGTTTAGGGCGTGGCTTAAATAGACTTTAATTGCTTAATCGCAATTAAAAACAGGTAAACATTGTTACGTTCACCTGTTGTTTGTATTCGTTATGCGGCTTCACTATGCATAAGTGCAAAACCTTGCGCTTGCATGTAGCTTTGCCATTTTTGTAATTCTTGTTGTTTAGCGACTAATACAAAGTGTTGTTCGTCGTTTTTATCAATGGCGGTAATAAATACATCACCACTTTGCGCACCGTAGCATAGTTGCGCGTCAGAAAGGCGCAAACCGGGTGTTAATTTAAAAGCATTTACTAGAGTATCAAACGCGTTGTCGCCACTTAAAATAAAGCTTGCTAGGTCGGTGCGTACTACATAATCAATATCAAAACGTAGTTGTTGCTCGTTTATAAGTGCTTGTAGTTGAAGGCTTGCGTTGTGTGGCAGTACGAATCTAAAGGCGGTTTCGCTAAAGTAATAAACAGCAAAGCTGAAGTCAGAATTATAGTCGCCATCAAGCGTGCCTTTTAAGCCTAAACCGCTTGCGGTAAGCTTAGTTAAATCAAGGCCTAAAATAGTGCTTAAAAATACACTGGTCTCGGTGCCGCTAAAATCCATTACAACGTGATTGTTGTTAGTTTGCAAAGCGTTAGTAACCGCACTACTTGCGTTGCTGTGGCGGGCAAACATTATTGGGTTAAAAGTCATAACAAACACCTGTGTATTTTCGATTACAAAAGTATATTGCCCACGCCTACCAACAACAAATTGTAATTTTTTATCAATTGATAAATAATACTTATATATATAGCTATATAAATTGTAATTTTAAATATGAAAAACATATCAACAGACGGTTTACGTACTTTTGTAATGGTAGTTGAAATAGGTGGCTTTGCTAAAGCAGGCGATTTACTTGGCCTGTCGCAACCTGCTGTAAGTTTGCAAATAAAGCGCTTAGAAGACGTGCTCGGATATAAACTATTTAAAAAACAAGGACAGCGCCAAGTATTAAACCAGTACGGCGAGCTATTATTGCCTATGGCAAAACAAATGATGCAACACAACGATGCTATTTTGCAGCAGTTCACATCAGAAAACATTGCAGGTAAAGTGCGCTTGGGTATTCCGAGCGAATTTGCAGCGCGTATTTTACCTTCTATTATTGGTGACTTTGTGGCGCTCTACCCTGAGGTGTCGTTAGAAGTTAAGTCGCGTTTAAGTAAACATTTACTTTCGGCTTCTCGCCAAGATCAGTTCGATTTAGTACTTGCGCTAAATGAGCGACTCAACTCTGATAAGTTTCCTATTTTTATGCAAGACGAGCTGGTGTGGGTGGGCGACCTGTCACTTGCGCAAAACGACGTGGTTACGCTAGTTACCGCACCAGAGGGGTGTATTTATCGTCGCCGTGCAATTGATGCATTAAAAAGTGCGGGCATAAAATACCGAATTGTATATAGCAACGCCGATTTAACCGGCCTTATTGCTGCATTAAAAGAAGGCTTAGGTATTACCGTACTTGCTAAAAGCACAGTACCGAGTGAGCTTAACTATCAAGTTCAAACCAAACATTTACCCACGCTTGGTAATATTGGTATTAGTTTAATTAAAAGTTCGGGTGAATCTGACCATGCAGTAGACAAACTCGCGGAGTTTATAGCGCTACGTTTAGGTTATAGCTAAT
Organism: Pseudoalteromonas arctica A 37-1-2; assembly: GCF_000238395.3. Classification (GTDB taxonomy): domain Bacteria; phylum Pseudomonadota; class Gammaproteobacteria; order Enterobacterales; family Alteromonadaceae; genus Pseudoalteromonas; species Pseudoalteromonas arctica. The sequence goes on along the minus strand of NZ_CP011025.1, from coordinate 763,824 downwards.
CAAAACTTTATAACGAGTAAAGCAATTACAAACTAATACAAAAGAAACAATTTAGTTAACAAAGTTGCATAAGTAGGTGCTTTTAGTTCTATTAAACTGAATAATTAAACACTTAATAACATTGATTCGTATTCGTTAACGTGTTCAAATTACGCCAATTAAGATAATTGACATGATTAGGAACACAATGAACCCTAAGTTTTTAGTATCTACCCTGGCAGCTGCGGTTGCTTTGTCTTTTAGTGCTACTGCAATAGCAAAAGACACCAGCAATAAAGAACAACGCTTTGAACAAATTACCGTTATTGGCTCAGAACAAGCAATTAACGATATTCCTGGTTCGGCTACGTTTATTTCTGATGAAGAACTTCAAAAATTCAAATTTACTGATATTTCTCGCGTTTTAGCGTCTGTTCCGGGCGTGTACGTGCAAGAAGAAGACGGCTACGGCCTTCGTCCTAATATTGGTATGCGCGGCACAGGTACTGGCCGTAACGATAAAATATCAGTAATGGAAGACGGTGTATTAGTTGCACCAGCACCATATTCAGCACCATCTGCTTACTACTTCCCTACTACGGGTCGTATGGAGTCTATTGAAGTATTAAAAGGCGCGGCATCAGTTAAGTACGGCCCGCGTACTACGGGCGGTGTTTTAAACTTACTTTCGCGCAGCTTACCTACTGAGCCAAATAGCTCAAAAGGTATGGTAGATGCAGCCCTTGGTGGTGATGGTTACTACAAAGGTCACGCTTACTTCGGTAAAGAAAAAAACAACACAGCAGGCTTAATTGAAGTATTTACTTACGGCGCAGACGGCTTTAAAGAGCTGCCAGTAGGTAATGACAACACCGGCTTTGAAAAAACAGATTTACTATTAAAGTTTGGCCATACGTTTGGTCAAAACGATGCGCATAATCTTGAGCTAAAAATTAAGTACTCTGACGAAACATCAGACGAAACATACATGGGCTTAACTGACGAAGACTATCAAGAAAGTCCTTACCGTCGTTATGCTGCATCGCAAAACGATGAAATGAATACTCGCCACAACGCATACCAACTTAACTACGCGTACCGTTTTGGTGATGGCTATGAGTTTTTAGCTACGGCTTACTTAAACGATTTTCATCGTAACTGGTATAAAGCCAGCAAAGTAAGCGAAAGCTACCTTGAGCAATACAGTGAATTTGAAGCAAACCCGACAAGCGAAGGTATTGAAGGTATTGGTATTAAAGCTAATAACCGCGATTACCAAGCTAAAGGTATTCAGTCTGAATTACATATTCCTGCAGGCGATCACTATGTGACTGTTGGCGTACGTTACCACGAAGACGAAATGGATCGTTTTCAATGGGAAGACAAATACACACTTAATCAAGACCTAAGCTTAACGCTTACAGAGCAAGGCGTTCCGGGCTCTGACAGCAACCGTGTAGATAGCGCAGAAGCAAGTACATTGTTTATTCAAGACGAGTGGACAATTGATGCATTAGTAGTAAGTGCAGGTCTTCGTTATGAAGACATTACTATTACGCGTGAAGAGTGGTCTAAATCAGATCCAACACGCAGCAACGGTTTAACTAAAGATGTGTCGAACGACACTGAAATTTTAGTTCCGTCACTAGGTGCTACTTACACGCTTAACGAAAACGTAACGCTACTTGCGGGCATTCAAAAAGGTTATGCACCAGCAGCACCTGGTAATGCTGACCAAGAAGAAGAAGAAAGTGTAAACATTGAGTTTGGCTCTCGCTTTAATATGGATGGCTTTAGCGGTGAAGTAATTGCGTTTTACTCTGACTACAGCAACATGCACGGTAACTGTACTGCAGCGGTTGGTTGTAGCGACGACAACATTGGCGACCAATACAACTACGGTGAAGTAGAAGTAGCGGGCTTTGAATTTAGTGCAGCACGTACGTTTGCAACTGATACAGCTATGTTCCCAGTTAAATTAACGTATACCTACACAGACTCTGAGTTTAAAAACGATTTTGATTCAGAAATTTGGGGCACGGTAGAAAAAGGCGATGCAATGCCTTACGTACCAGAAAACCAAGTAGCGTTATCGTTAGGTGCTGAGTTTTCTGCGTTTGTAGTTAACAGCCAAATACGTTACGTATCTGATGCGCATGCTAACTTAACGCAGTCGGGCTTAAACGCAATTGATAGCCGCGTAGTATGGGATTTAGCTGCTAAATACTTAATCGATGAAAATCAAAAAGTATACCTAAGCGTTGATAACTTGTTTGATAAAACATACGTTGCTAACCGTTCAAACGGTGGCATTCAACCAGGTAAGCCGCGTACTGTACAGATGGGCTACACTTACTCATTCTAAATTGAAAGCTGGTTAAACGGTTCACTAACAGCGTTAATAATTTTTTATGTAAGAACACTACACATCTAAATTATTGCCTTGTTATTAAACCGTTTACCTGCGCTTTGTATGAGATAAACGGTTCACTAACAGCGTTGATAATTTTTTATGTAAGAACACTACACATCTAAATTATTGCCTTGTTATTAAACCGTTTACCTGCGCTTTGCATAGGATAAACGGTTCACCAGCTGCGTTAAAAATAACTGATATAAGAACAACTATATTTCGTTATTTTTGCCTTGCTATAGAGCTATTTCCCTATCGCTATAATAGTGCACCAATTCAATACAATTGGTGCAAAGTTAAAGCGCAAATTACAGATACAAAAAAGCCGAGATTGAATTTCAATCTCGGCTTTTTAATACATAAAACTTATCGTTTTATATATTAGTTATTTGCGTTACGTTGGCGTAATACTTCAAACAAACAAATACCCGTGGCTACCGATACGTTTAAGCTTGAAACAGTACCCGCCATTGGGATTTTAACGAGCATATCGCAATGCTCACGCGTTAAGCGTCGCATGCCCTCGCCTTCTGCGCCCATAACAATAGCCATTGGCCCCGTTAAGCTTGCATCAAATACGTGGTTATCAGTTTCGCCAGCAGTGCCTACAACCCATACGCCTGCATCTTTAATTTCGCGAAGCGTACGTGCAAGGTTAGTCACTTGAATTAGCGGTACTGTTTCGGCTGCGCCACAAGCTACTTTACGTGCTGTGCCGTTAAGCTTGGCAGAGCGATCTTTAGGTACAATTATAGCGTGAACACCAGCAGCATCTGCACTACGTAGACATGCGCCTAAGTTATGCGGATCGGTAATACCATCAAGCACAAGTAAAAACGGTGTGTCTTCACGAGCAATTATTGCATCAAGATCTTTTTCGTTAAACGTTGGCGCTGCTTTTACGTTGGCAATAATACCTTGATGCTGCTCACCCTTTGATTTGCTATCAAGGGCTTTACGCTGCATAAACTGTACTGAAATACCAAACTTACGTGCTTCATCAATAATCGGAGTTGAGCGTTTGTCGTCACGACCTTTAAGGGCGTAAATTTCTACAAAGCGCTCTGGCTCGCTTTCTAAAATTGCTTCAACAGAGTGAAAGCCAAAAATTAATTCATTACTCACGTATTATCTGCTCCTGGGCTAGTACTTTTACGGGCATTTTTGCCAGCTCTTTTAGGCTTTTTAACAGCCTTCTTCTTCGGCTTTTTCTTTACGGCAGTGTCTACTGCTTTTTTATCTGCGGGTTTAGTTGCAGACTTATTTGCAGGCTTGCCTTTATCTTTATTTGCTGGCTTTTTTTTACCTTTTGGTTTGTCATCACTGTGCGACTTTTTACCCGGTACTTTGCCTGCTTTTAATTGCGAACGCACACTTGCTGGCGCATGCTCAGATTTACCTGAGCCTTTTTTTGGCGCACGACGACGTGAGTATCTGTCTTGTGCAACATCGCCTTTAAGCGTTAAGTTGATACGGCGATCGTCTAAACTAACCGACGCAACTTTTACTGTTACTTTATCGCCAAGGCGATAAACTTTGTGAGAGTGCTCACCTATTAGGGTGTGTTTTGCAGCATCATGCGCAAAAAACTCATCGCCTAAATTAGTAACATGAATAAGCCCATCAATTTGTAAATCGTCTAAACGAATAAACAAACCAAAGTTAGTGACCGATGAAATAACACCGTCAAACTCGTCACCTACGTGATCTTGCATAAACTCACATTTAAGCCAATCCGCTACTTCGCGAGTTGCATCATCGGCGCGGCGCTCTGTGGTAGAACACTGCTCACCAAGTTGATCAACTTCGTCGTCGGTATAAGCGTATTCGCCAGACGTTTGCTGACCTTGTGCTTTTATAACTGCTTTAATAGCACGATGTACTACTAAATCTGGGTAACGACGTATTGGCGATGTAAAATGCGCATAAGCCGATAACGCTAAACCAAAGTGACCAATGTTATCTGGCTGATATACAGCTTGTTTCATTGAACGCAGTAGCATAGTTTGAATAAGCTCGGCTTCTGGGCGGTCACCTAGTCGCGCTAATACTTGGGTTATTTCTTTTGGCGTTGGCTCGTCGCTTAATGTACTTTCGATACCTAACTCGCCTAAAAACTTAGTAAAGTTACCTAGTTTTTCGCTGTCTGGTTCGTCATGCACACGATAAAGCGCGCTTGCTTCGTGCTTTTCAAGAATTTTAGCCGCCGATACGTTGGCTAAAATCATACATTCTTCAATCAGTTTGTGCGCGTCGTTACGAATAACAGGCACTATTGATTCTATTTTACGCTGAGCGTTAAATACAAAACGTGTTTCTAGGGTTTCAAACTCAATGGCACCACGGTCTTGGCGTGCAGCTTTAAGTGCCATATACATTTGCTGTAAGTCAGTTAAATGTGGCACTACGGCTGAGTATTCTTCGCGTAGTTTTTCGTCGTTTTGTAAAATGGCATTTACTTTGGTGTAAGTTAAACGTGCATGCGAGTTCATTATCGCTTCGTAAAACTTATAGCCCGAAAGTTTACCCGCGCTCGATACGGTCATTTCGGCAACCATACATAAGCGATCTACTTTTGGATTAAGCGAACATAATCCGTTAGAAAGCACTTTTGGTAGCATCGGAATTACTTGCTCAGGGAAATACACTGAGTTACCACGCAAAATTGCTTCTTTGTTAAGCGGCGTGTTCATTCCTACGTAATGCGATACATCGGCAATGGCAACCCATAAGCGCCAGCCACCCGATTTTTTAGGTTCACAGTATACGGCGTCATCAAAATCGCGAGCGTCTTCGCCATCAATGGTTACAAGTGGTAAGTCACGTAAATCTACGCGGCCTTTTTTGTCAGCGTCTTCAACAAATTCACCTAGGTGAGCAACTTGTGCTTCAACTTCTTCTGGCCATACATGTGGAATATCGTGATTGCGCAGTGCGACTTCAATTTCCATACCTGGGGCTAAATGCTCACCAAGTACATCAATAATTTTACCTACCGCGTTCATGTTACGGCTTGGATTTTGAGTGATTTTAACCTGCACCATTTGGTTATGGCGGGCACCGTTTTCGTTGCCTGGTAAAATCATTATATCTTGCGTTATGCGCGGGTCTTCAGCTACCACAACGGCAACACCATGCTCAACAAAGTAACGGCCAACAATTGGCGCGCGCTCGTTAGTAAGCACTTTTATAATACGTGCATCGCATTTTGAGCCAGAGCCACGTTTAGTGCCTTTAGCTAGTACAATGTCGCCATGTAACACCATATTCATTTGGTGCTTAGCAATAAACCAATCTTTACTCTCGCCTTCAACTTCTAAAAAGCCAAAACCGTCTCTGTGGCCTATTACTTTGCCTTTGGTTAAACCGGCTTCGTCAATTAGGGCATAGCATTTAAATTTATTAAAATACAGCTGTCCGTCACGCTCCATAGCGCGAAGGCGGCGTTTAAATGCTATTTGGCGTTCGTCATCGTTTACTGCTAGTTCTTCACATAATTGCGCGTAGTTAGCAGGTTTTGAACGCTCTTGAAGGTGAGTAAGTATAAACTCACGACTAGGGACTGGGTTTTCGTACTTTTCTTGTTCTCGACTGAGATTTGGATCTTGGTTTGACATTCACTATCTTGTTAGTTGGTTATGTAGGTATTTTAACCCATATAGTTATAATGAGACAGGTAAAAGCGATTAAACTTTTAAGAAAGCACTTTTACCTTGCTGTTTATCTTGCTGTATAGTTTAAAAATCTAGCGCAATGGGGCTTAACGACCCCTTAACTGCAAAGTATTTAGTCATCTGGTAGCAATGCTAAAACCCTTTTCTTATACTATTTTTTTTGCAGGTTTTTCCAGAGCAGTTTGCTTATATTATCAATAAAGCTTGGGTCTTCTTCTTTCATTGTAAGCAAAATTTGCTTATTCATTTGTGATTTATTTTGAGCGTAAATCCAGCGGTTTTTGTTAAACTGCTGGGCAAACTCAAGTACACCTGCTTGTAGTTCATCGTTATTTGCAAACACAGCTTCAACTACTTTGTTCTCTAGCAACTGCTGTGCACCAACACGCTCTCCTGACATAGCTAAACGATTAAAGAATGTTTGCGAAATTGCTTTATTAATTATAGGAAACATCGACGGTACAAACGGCACCATTACATCCACTTCAGGAAAACAAAAGAAGCCTTTATCTGACTTCATAAATCTAAAATCGCACGCACACGCAAGCACCGAACCATTGCCATAGGTATGCCCGTTTAACGCAGCAATAATAGGCATAGGAAAAGTAACTATGCGCTTAAACAAGTCACTTATTTGAATCATAAAGTCAGAAATTGCAGCAGGTAAAATACTTGGATTAGACATCCATTGAAGGTCGATGCCTAATGACCAGTTTTTGTCACTCGAGGACGTTAAAATAACTGACTTAATATTTTGATCTGCTTCAATGTGGTCAAGGTGTAAATTAAACTCGGCCAAAAACGCTGGATTGTGACGGTTTTCAGCGGTATTCATGGTGAGTATAGCTGTGTTATTTTTAGTTGTTAGTTCTATTATATTTGCCATTAAACCCTCTTTTAACGCTTTTTAAGCTAACTTTAAGCGCTGTTCGTTACTTTTACATATCATAGTAATACTTTGCTTATAGTTTATAAACCCACTATTTAAAGCCATCCTTTTTGTTTAGCTATACGCGCAGCATCTATACGGTTAGTGGCGTTTAGCTTAGCAATAGCGTCTGATAAATAATTACGTGTAGTACCTTCGCTTATAAATAACTGCTTGGCTATGTCGCTTGTTTTAAGGCCGTCGCTTGCAAGTTTAAGTGCTTTGCGTTCTTTATCGGTAAGTGGATCTGCGTCGTCCAATGCATTAATAGCAAGCTCTGGGTCTATCACTTTTTGCCCCTGCATTACTTTTTTAAGCGCATTTATTAGCTCTTCACTGGGTGCTTCTTTTAAAATAAAACCTTTAACACCTGCTATAAGCGCTCGCCTAATATAACCCGCACGAGAAAATGTGGTCATAATAACCATTTTTATAGCGGGAAACTTAGCGGCTATTTTTTCACTCAGCTCTATACCATTCATGGTTGGCATTTCTATATCGGTTAAAATTATATCGGGATGTAAATCACTATCAAGCGCTTCAATTGCATTAAGTGCATCTTGCCCGTTACTTGCTTGCCCAATAATCTCAATATTAAAATCGAGTCCTAACAATGCTGCTACTGCGTCGCGCACAAGCGCTTGATCTTCCACTAAATACACTCTGATCATTGTAAATCCTTAGCTGAAATTGGTAGCATTACATTTAAAGTAAAAATATCGCCACAGGTAAATGTTGCACTGCCATTGAGTTGCTCTGCCCGCTCTTTAATACCATTTAGGCCATTGCCCGAATTTAATGTGGAGCACGGTGCTCGATCAATAACGGTAATGAGTAGCTGCTGCGCTGTTTGTTCTATATTTATTTCGCAATTTTTTGTGCTGCTATGGCGTAGCAAGTTGGTAACGGCTTCTTTAATTATAAGGCCGGCGATGCCCTCTACTTTAGCGGGTAGAGTATTTAAAACTACATTAAATGAAACGTTAAAGTCTTGTTCTATTAATCTTTGTTTTAACTGTGCTACTTGGCTAACAAGGTTAAGCTGTTTTAAATCACTAACGGCGCTTCTTACATCACTGAGTAACTGCCTTGCCAGATCGGCCACTTGTGCAATTTCGCTATTTGCTTGAGCGTAACGCTCACCTTGGTTTAATTTATTGGCAAGCTCAGCTTTTAAAGCAATAGATGACAATGAGTGACCTAAAATATCGTGCAAGTCGCGGGCTATCCGTTCACGCTCAGCAATTGCTGCTAATTGCTCTAATTGGTTAGCGTTTTCTTGCTCACGTTTTTTGTACAGGCTCTCTCTTTTAGCTGCAATACCATAACTAAATAAGGCTGCACATAAAATCAAAGCAACGGCTAAAAAGTATTGCACCTTCCCTATATCACCAATATATGCGCTTAATAAAACCGTAGATATAATCGCGAGTGCAGCATAAATTCTTTGATGGTAGCTGTATGCATAGCCTGCTACGTACGCTGCAAAGCCAAATAAAGTAGGAGTACCTGTGGTGTAAAACGTGGCGCAAAAACAAATTAATAGCATGGCTACAAACAACTTGGTCACCCCTGCACTTTTGCAGTTTATTGCTTTTACATATAAAAGAATAAAAGCAACATAAAAGGCTAAAGACATCGTTATTTGGTTAGCAGTAAAGCTCGCAAAATTAATTATTAGTGGGAGTAAATAAAAGCCTGTAAAAATTAAATGCCCATATTTCCAAAAACCTTTATCACTTTGTTGAGAAAAGGAGTTAAGCGAGCTCATACTAATACCTCAGGCATATTATTTTTACTTATAGGACTATTTTTATTAATAAATATAAATAACATAAAAATGCATGCCAGCATAAAGCAATCTGCGTACGTAATCGTAAAACTTAACGCCTCTAGCACTTCATTAATAGTTAAGCTGATTAAAATTAAAGAATTCATAATTATCCCCTGTTGAGTAAGGTAACTATGCCAGCGTATAAAAATAATAAGAGTGTGAAGTGTCATCAACTTTTATGACATTTGTCATGCGGAAAAAATTCATCTTAAGAATTTTTAAGCAATGTTAATATATTCAAAAAGTACAACAAGGAAACTAAATGCAATCTCAGCAGCAAAGTTTAATTTATTTGCACATAGCGGTATTACTTTTTGGCGGAACCGCTCTATTTGCCAAGCTTATTGGTTTAAATGCTTTAGATATTACCGTTTACAGAACTGCAATTGCAGGAATGGCTATTTTAGCCATGCTGTATTTTCAAAAAAAACAAATTAAACTCAACAAGCCTAAAGACTACCTTATTGCTTTATTTTTAGGTGTTGCAGTGGGTATTCACTGGGTTACCTATTTTGCTGGTATGCAAATGGCCGGTATAACTATTGGAATGCTAGCATTTTTTAGCTATCCCGTAATGACGGTGTTTTTAGAACCCTTATTTAATAAAAGCAGGCCAAAAGCAAAAGATATAATAAGTGCGGCGGTGGTTGTTTTAGGTATTTACCTGTTAGTACCAAGTGCAAATTTAGGTGACGATGTGACCTTAGGTGTAATAACAGGTGTTATATCGGCATTGTTTTTTTCAATCAGAAACATTACCCATAAGCGCTACTTTAGCCAATATGGTGGCCCGCAAACTATGTTTTATCAAACCTTAGTGGCAAGCATTATGCTGTGCGCATTTATAGAAGTGCCGGTATATGAGGTTAGTCATCACGACCTAATTTTAATTGCCATAGCGGGTGTTATTTTTACAGCTACACCGCACTCGTTATTTGCAGCAAGTTTAAAGCATTTATCAGCGGCAACTGCGGGGTTAATTTCTTGCTTACAACCACTTTATGGCACCATACTGGCTATAGTAATTATTCATGAACGTCCTACTGTTATGACGTTAGTTGGTGGAGCACTCATAGTTAGTGCCGCTTGTTTTGAAACGTGGTCAATCACTAAAAAGGCTCGACAATGAAAGTATTTGCACACCGTGGTGCCAGTGGGGATTTTCCTGAAAACACCAAAAGCGCTATTTTAGAAGCATTAAAAGTAGGTGTTGATGGTATTGAAGTAGATATTCAAAGTTCCTTAGATGATTACATGGTAATACACGACTCATGGCTCGATAGAACCACCAGCGGTAAAGGTAGGGTGAGTAACTTTACGGCACATGAACTATCTAAACTTGATGCTGGAAAGGGTGAAAAAATTCCCACTCTTCAACAGTTGTTTGATTGGAATAACAATAAATCTTTATTAAATATTGAGCTTAAACATACGTTTGAACTAGAAAGGTTTGTGGCTCAACTAGAACAAAACATTGAAGCTAACAAAATATCGAAAGCCAATATTTTAGTATCATCGTTTGATCATCATCAACTACATTGGCTTAAAAGCAAGCTACCATGGCTTAAAATAGGCGCCCTTACTTCTTCTATTCCAATTAACTATGCAAAGTTTGCAAGTGATTTAAACGCTTATAGCGTACATGCAGATAAAACCTTTATAAATAAGGCTTTTGCCGATGATGCAAAAAAAAGAGGCTTAAAGATTTATGCTTATACGGTCGATAGAGAACAAGATATAGCGCTAATGCTTGAGTATGGCATAGACGGAATTTTTACAAATTACCCAGCGCGAACCAAAGCTTACTTGTTATCGTTACAAAAAAGCTAACTTACACCTCCCTAACTAAAATAAGAATCGTAGGGCTTAAGCATAATGAGTAGTTTTATGAAAATTTATAACTATATAGAGCAAACATTCTTTTTTACGTTAACGCGTAAAATAGTCGGTAATTTGAGTTTTGTATTATTGTTCCAAGCAATTACGTTATTTTGGCTGCATCAGAGCTTAAGCGAACAACAGCAAAGTACAGGGCTATTTTGGCTTCTTACGCTTGTTATTATATCTGGTTTTATTTTTACTCTTTTTTATATGCGTTTTTTAATTGTTCGCCCTGTTACCGCTATGCGCGATACCTTGATAAAAATAAACCAACAAGATGCAAATTTAGCAGCAAAACTTCCTCACTTTTCGTATGACGAATTTAAAGATTTAAGTACACAATATAATATATTTACTGCCCATTTAAGTGAGTTACTCAGCACAACATATAACAGTGCTCAAGCTAGTGCACACAGTAATATACAAGTCACTGAATCGATGAAAAATACTGAGCAATCAAGTGAGCAACAAATACAGTTAAGCCACAGTATTATTAATGCCAGTATGCAAATAACCCAAAGCTTACAAAACATAGTAAATAATACAGATAGCGTGCATAACGTTAATAATGAACACCTTAACTTTGTAAAACTATCTGCATCAGAGCTCGCTGCCTTAGTAAAGCAGGTTAAACTTATTACTAATATGCTAGGTAGCTTTTCAAATACAATTGCGGGACTTAAAGAGAACAGTGAAAACATTCGTAGTATTTTAAAAATGGTTGAAGAGTTTTCTGATCAAACTAATTTGTTAGCCCTTAACGCCGCAATAGAAGCAGCTAGAGCGGGTGAAGCTGGCAGAGGGTTTGCCGTAGTTGCAGACGAAGTACGCACACTTTCAATAAAGGTAAGTGGCGCAACTAGGCAAATAAGCGACTTTATTACTCAAATGAATGAGCTAGTAAATGAAACAAATAAAGAGTCAGAGCAATTAATGACTCACTCCAATAATGCACAAAGCTCAATTAGTGCAACCTGTGAGGGTTTTACAAAAATGCTTAGTGAGTTTGAGCACAACCAACAGCAACTACAACAAATAGCCAGTGCTGTACATATGCTTGAGGGCACTCAAACTAATACTCACCAATCGGTAGAGCAAATAGTAGCTTTAGGTGAGCAAGCTAAACAGCAAATAGATACGGCATTAGCCGATAGCGAGCAATCTCAACAGTTAAGCTTACAGACCCAACAACAGTTAAAGCGCTTCGTGCGCTAAGAAGCGTTTTCGGGCTCAGAGAAATATGGTAAATTACGCAGCTATTAATTTAAGTGTGTGAAGTGTGTGAGCAACCCTACCCCAGACTATGAAAAATTAGCCCTACAAATAAAAACCTGGGGGCAAGAGCTTGGTTTTAGCGAAGTAGGTATTACTGATATTGACCTATCTAAGCACGAAGCCCAATTGCAACGCTGGCTTGATGCTGGCTACCACGGCTCGATGGATTATATGGCTGCTCACGGTATGAAACGCGCTCGCCCTGCTGAATTAGTACCTGGTACACAGCGTGTTATATCCGTAAAAATGAATTATCTTCCTCCCGATGCTGGCTTTGCAAAAACCTTAAAAAATAAAGAAAAAGCATACATAAGTCGTTATGCACTGGGTCGTGATTACCATAAATTAATGCGTAATCGTTTAAAAAAACTTGGCCAAAAAATAGAGCAAGAAATTGGCGAATATGGCTTTAGGCCCTTTGTAGATTCAGCCCCGGTACTTGAGCGTCAACTTGCCGAAAAAGCCGGTTTAGGGTGGCGTGGTAAGCATTCGTTATTAATTAATCAAGAAGCAGGATCGTGGTTTTTTTTAGGCGAGCTATTTATTGATTTACCCCTACCAATAGATGTAGAGAATACGTTTGAAGGCTGCGGTAAATGTGTTGCTTGTATTACTCTTTGCCCAACAGGTGCAATTGTAGAGCCTTACGTCGTTGATGCACGTAAATGCATATCGTACTTAACGATAGAACACCAAGGACCCATACCCGAACAATACCGAACTTTATTAGGCAACCGTATATATGGTTGTGATGATTGCCAGTTGGTATGCCCTTGGAATCGTTATGGACAAATAACGGATGAAAATGACTTTCATCCTCGTACTCAATTAAAAAATAAAGATTTACTTGAGCTATTTGCTTGGGATGAGCCTACATTTTTAAAAAATACCGAAGGCAGCCCTATTCGCCGCATAGGTCACGAACGTTGGTTACGTAATATAGCGGTCGGTTTAGGTAATGCAGAGTTTAGCCCGGCTATTATTCATGCCTTACAAGATAAAAGCCAAATATGCAGCGAGCTTGTTTTAGAACATATTGAATGGGCGCTTGCTCAACAAAACGATAAACAACGATTACAAATTCGTAAAACGGCTAGGTTAATCAGAATCGTAGAAAAAGGCTTACCCAGAGATGCATAATGCAGTTGGAGTAAGCCTTAAAGTAACATTATTTAATTAAGTATATTTAGCTCTTTAAAAGCAATGACAGGTCTTGTTCAATTTCAGCAAAAGCTGCTTTTACCTTTTTAACAGACTCCTCTCTGGCCACTGAGTTTTGGATAGTTTCATCTACTTTTTTATAAATAAACACCTCCTGATCTTCATCTAATCCCATTGATGGGATACGTTCTTCGAGCTCTTCTTGTAACTGTTTAAACACTTTTTCGTTGTTTTGACGGTTGTCATTCAATAAGCTAATTAAGCCATGAAACTTACTGTGAACTGTACTTGCTACGGCATTAAGTTTTGCTTGTTGTGATTCAAGCATTTTCTTAGTCATGATGGCGCGTAGCTGCTGCTCGGTAACACTGACAATAAAACATACGTGGTCGCGTATACGCCCATGCTTATCAGGGTCATGATCGGGCATATTTAAAATAAGTAAGCTAATCAATTCATAATTAACTAAAATTCGATGCGAAAATTCATGTAAACGCCCTTTGTTTTTAAGCATTTCAAATAGCTCCACCACAATAGGTGAACACACGCCACTTAATGCAAAGTGACTAATTTCATCGTTCTCTCTAAACTCAATATTACTTTGCAAATCAAAAGATTGTAGGCAATCTATAAGCGCTTTACCTAGCTCTTGAGGGTCATTAATAAAGCCTATGTTTTCAACGTAGTTAACTATCTGCCCCATTTCACTGCTGTTAGCCATGGCATTAAATGCAGTTGATGTAGCATCTTCAACTTGCTTTTCAAGGCTTTGTTTTTCAACAAGTACTTGGTTTAAATTTTTAAGCTTTGACTTAAGTTCATCATGGCCAAAGGGTTTTACAATATAGTCTTCTGCACCAACTGAGTAGCCTTCCATGCGTTCTTCAACTGTGCCACGAGCAGACACAAACATAACAATAATGTGTGCTGTATTTGGGTTTGCTTTAAGTGCCTTACATACTTCATAGCCGTTCATTTGCGGCATACTTACGTCGAGCAATATAACCTGAGGCATATAGCCTTCAACCATGTTTAAACACTCAGGACCACTCGTTGCTACTTGTAATTCAAAATCAAGCTCCTCTAAAATTTCCTCAATAATTTCAAGGTTAAAGGGTTCGTCATCAACGGCAAGTATTTTAGTTAAGGCCATAATTTATCATCCATTCAAATTCTCAAAAAAGTTACTTGGCTTGCCAAAAAACAATTAATTACTGTGTTGTATTAATTGATCTTCAGCCAAATGATCATCTAGATTTATTTCTAATGGCACCTGTATAGATATAGTTGCACCACCATTTTCGTTGTTACGTGCAGTGATCTCACCTTGATGTAAAGACACAAACTCTCTACACAATGCAAGGCCCAATCCGGTACCACCGGCACCGCTATTTGTTTTGCTGCTTTGTACAAACTTAGTAAAAATATGTTCCAGCTCATCTTCTGGTATACCGACCCCATTATCGGTAACCTCTATAGTAGCAAGCTTATTATCTGACTCTAAATTTACCCGTATTTTACTTTTGGGTTCGCTAAATTTAAGTGCATTACCTAATACGTTTCGAAGTAACTGATTTATTTGCTCTTCATCACATTGCGCAATTACAGGTAATGGCTGCGCGGTAAATACAACCTCAATTTCTTTTTCCATTGCCGTACCAGATACATCATCAATACTTGTTTTTATAATGTTCGCTAAATTATATGGACGAGGATTAAATGGAAACTTACCCACATCTAGCTTAGATAGGTCGAGTAAATTATTTAGTAACGACAGTAAACGCTCACCACTACTCTCTATTCGCGATAGGTATTTAATGAGTTTCTCTTTTGCAAAATCTCCAGTTTCTAGTTTGCTTAAACCAAAACGTGAAAAGCTTAAAATAGAGTGCATAGGTGTTCGAAGTTCATGCGACATGTTTGCTAAAAATTCTGATTTACTTAAGTTTGCAGCCTCAGCGACGTTTTTAGCGTGCTCGAGTTGTGAAGTACGCGCTCTTACTTGCTCTTCAAGGATATCTTTTGCTTCAAGTAGTAAATCTTCTTTTTGCTTGAGGTGAGTTACATTTTTAAATATTACGGCAAGTGCTATTTCGCCATGGTGATCTATCTCATTAAAAGATCCCACTAACGGTATATAGCCCCCTGCAGTTTTAGATAAACGTAAGTCGCAGCTAAATTGGCGATTACTATTTAATGTCGAAATTTTATTTTTAATACCTAACGTTGAATCATCATCTAAAAAGCTAAATACTGATTTACCTTCTAGTTCGTTAAACGGTAAGTTAAATAGTTTTAAACAAGCATCATTAGCTTCTATCACTCTACCGCATTTCTCAAACAACATAATTGCATCGGGCGTATGCTTATAAATAACCTGAAGTAGGCTGTCTTTTTCAATCAGGGCATCAACTGTATCTTGTAGCCTTTCGACGAGTTCTGCGTTATGGCGTTTTAATAGCTCTGTTTGCCACAGTTTATGTATTGATTGTAATAATGAGCTGTCGTTCAATGGCTTAATAAGTACGTCTTCTACACCTTGACGAATAGCTTCAATCATTGAAACTTGATCGGGACGTGAGGTAAATAATAAGCAACGGCAATGTGGTTGCATTATTTTTAAGTTTGAAAAAATTTCTAAACCGGTTCCGTCATCTAAAACAAAATCACTTATCAGTATATCGATTTGCTTTTCTTTCGTAATTTCTAAAGCTTCTGCAGAGGTGGTTGCTGTATGGGTCTCGATATGAGCACCGATCAAGCTGTTTTTCATTTTTTCGAGGCGCTCAGGAACATGATCGACGAGTAAAATAGCGGGTAATTGCAAAATATGATTAGAGCCTAATTCTAGTAAGCTCTCTAAAAGAGAAGTAATTTCTTTATTAGAAAAAAACGGGTAGATCACGGTTGCGTCAGGCGCAACATGATTTAGCTCACTAAACGCAGTTAGTTGCTCACCACTTTCTGCTTTTGGAGCAAGCAGCATAAAACGCTCTTGCGCTACTTGGCTAACAAGCGGTTTTATAGAATCAACAGGCACACCATGGGCAACAACAACTAAGTCGTAGTCGCCTATATTGGTATACATGTCTAGCATGCTGAAATGAATTAATTCGACTTCACATCCTATTAATTCTAAAAGCACTTTCACACGCATTGCGATGACGCTGCTACTATCAACAATTAATATTTTTCGAATCATCAAGCTACACTTCAAATTAATAAACTTAATATGTTAATAGCGTAGACTATTTTTATTTAATTGGCATAAACCCTTCGTCTTATTTTGTAAAAAAATATTACAACATTATGAAAAATAATTTATTCCAGATGTTTTCCAAAAATAGTAAGGCTATACGCCTTATCATCCATTATGGCAACGCTTGGCAACTCACCCCATATTGCAAAATCAAAATGCTTAAACAATTTAACACTCGGTAAGTTATGACTAAAAATAAAGCCGAGTAATACTTTAATATTTAATTGCTTAGCTTGTGTTTGAGCAAATATCATTAGCTTTTTACCAAGCCCTTTACCTTGCGCTTTACTGGTAATGTAAATGCTCATTTCTACTGTGCCGTCGTAAGCTGGGCGCCCATAAAACGATTTATAACTTACCCAAGCAAGTACTTGGTTATTTTCGCAGTAAACGTAAATAGGCCTTTTATCGTTGTGGCTATTAAACCAGTCTCGCTTTTCGTCAACGCTCACTTCTTGCGTATCTGCAGTTACCATTCGCCCTGCAATAGTTTCGTTGTAAATGGCTACAATTTCATTAAGATCATTAATAGTTGCTAAACGGATTGTCATAGGTCATTAGAGGGTTGATCAATTTGTTCCATATTAGCGTATGATTATCCAATCAAACAATCGTAAAGTTTAGGTAATGTAATGCTTAAAATAATTATAATAGGTTTAACGGCTTTACTTATTAATGATCCCCTTCAAGCTCAAACACCATCAATCATAAATAAAACCTCTACACAGGACTGCCAAGATTTTACCAATGTAGATATACGAAAGCTTCGCTCAAAAGAATCTACTAACTTGTGCCAATTTAAAAATAAACCTTTGTTAATAGTAAACACGGCAAGTAATTGTGGTTTTACATATCAATTTAAAGGCCTTGAAGCGCTATATCAACAATACAAAGAGCAAGGTTTAGTCGTATTAGGGTTCCCCTCTGATGACTTTTTTCAAGAAGAAGACAATGAAAAAGAAACAGCGAAAGTATGCTTTGTAAATTATGGTGTAACTTTTCCCATGTTTGCCACCAGCAAAGTTCGTGGTAGCGAAGCAAATCCAATTTTTAAATATTTGAATGAGCAAACTAGCTCTCCAAATTGGAACTTTTATAAATACTTAGTGTCTGCTGATCGTAAAACAGTTTTACGGTTTAACAGCAAAGTGGCACCTAATTCAGAGCAAATGATTACTGCAATTGAAACTGCGTTTTCTGATAAATAAGTTTATACTGGTACAATTAGTTGAAACTAACTAGAATGATATTTCAATTCGGTTAAAAAAACACCACACTATACTCGGGAGATTTTATGACAGTAGCAAGCGCACGACATATACTTGTAGACAGTGAAGCACAATGCTTAGACTTAAAAACAAAAATTGAGCAAGGCGAAGACTTTGCTGAACTAGCAAAAGCACATTCTAATTGTCCTTCAGGTCAGGATGGCGGTGCTCTTGGTGAGTTTGGCCCTGGTATGATGGTTCCAGAGTTTGATAAAGTTGTGTTTTCTGCGCCAATTAATCAAGTACAAGGCCCTGTGCAAACTCAATTTGGTTATCATTTACTTGAAGTTACTAGCCGTTCAGAATAAATTTAACTGTACTGTAAGTAACATTTGATAAAAGCCGCTTATGCGGCTTTTTTATGGAGTAATTATGCAATTAATTGGTTCTGTACCTTCACCTTACGTGCGCCGCATTAGAATTTGGGCACAACAAAACAGCTGCAAACTAGAGCTTGTAAGTCTCGATATATTTTCTGAGCAAGATCGCCCTACTATGGCTAGTAAAAATCCAGCTCGAAAAATCCCAATCCTGGTAGATGGCGACTTAACACTTAGTGACTCTAATTCTATATTACGTTATTTACTTGAAAAAACAGGTCAGCCAAAACTAACGTGGCCTCAAGAGCACTTACTTACGACTATAAATGCCTGTAACGATTCGTTAGTAGAAATGGTGTTATGTAAACGTTCTGGATTTGACACCAAAAGCGATAAATTATTTTTTAATCTGCAAAACGAACGTATTGAACAAACATTAAGCTTTTTAAATACCCATTCAAGCGATGAAGAATTTAAAAGCTGTGAATACCTCAACATCAGTTTATACTGCCTGCTTGATTGGATTTGCTTTCGCGAATTAGCTGACTTTAGTCAGCATTCAGCGCTTGTTGCTTTTCATAAGCAATATGATGAGCGCCAAGCAGCAATAGACACCAATCCTCGTCACTAATTTAAAAGGGTAAACACATGAGCGATATCGAAATTGAATCACAACTAGTTAACTTCGTAGAAAAAGTACGTGTTAGCGAAGTAATTTGGGCACTTGGTGCAGAAGATAATGGCTTTGTAGTGTGCGATTCTAACCAATTTGACGAAACTGACGTACTACTGCTTTGGGAAAGTGAAGCAGCAGCTAAAGCACAGTGTAAAGAAGAGTGGAAAGATTACAGCCCAGTAGAAATCAACCTTGATGAATTTTTAGATGCATGGGTTGAAGACTTAAATGAAGATAACGCACTTGTTGGTATCAATTGGAATGACGACCAAGTATGTGCAGAAATTGAACCTACAGGTTTAGCTCGCGCATTGAGTGAATAATACTTTATACGCTTTACTCTAAAAGCGGATAAAACCCGACTAGCATCTACTGCTAGTTGGGTATAAAATAAAACACATCATTATTTTCAAGGTATTACGTTGAAAACCCATCTTGGTCGCCGGCCCTTTTCAGCCATGGAACTGCACACTCTTTATAATGGATATATATACGGTGATTTTAAAGTTGCACGAGAGCAACCAAAACACTGGCATTTTTGGCTCCCTTTAATTGCATATTATAGTGGTGCTTATAGCGATGAGATTGGTTATTTAACGCTTGATGATCTGTCCCTTGAAAAAAACGTCTTATGCTTTAATTTTCATACCCACGGTAAAATAAAACCTCGCTTAGTTCCTGTACATCAAGCACTTATAAATGCTGGATTTAATGAATATATAACGTTCATCAAATCGCAAAACCAACACCGATTAATGTTCGACTTACCCGCTAAAACTGGCAGGTACAGTGAAAAAGTCCGCATTTGGTTTTCAGGCGAAGGTGAGCGAGCCGGTTATCTGCAAAAATGTGATATACCAAACGTAGATCAACTCGGTATGAAAACAGCAATAAGCAGTCTTCGTCTTAACTTTGAGCAACAAGTGCGTATATACGCCCTACAAGCTAACTCTAAAGACGCTTTTAATTACTTGATGGGTTTTAACGAGTATCCACACGATGTGTTTAGCGATACCTACTTATTAAATACCGTTGTCCAACAAATACGTATTATTAACTCACACCTGCATTGGCAGCGTTTTATAACGCGCGAAAGCCACTGACAAACTTTGTTACTATTTCCCCTTAAAGTCACCGTTATAATCAATTACTCTATTTAAAAAAACTGTTAGGATATCTAACCCCCTAATTATATGAGCATAAAAAAGCCTATTTAGGGTAGTTTCTAACAACAACAATCTAGGGATCACTATGTTTCTTAAAAGCCTCTTAACAGTGAGCGTTGCTTTGGCAATGGGTGCTGCAAACGCTAACGAATTCGTTATTGAAAAACTCGCAAAACCAAGTTCACAACAGGTGTCGTTAACACTCGACCCGAGCCAAGATACATTCACAGGGATGACTGAGATTGCCCTAGAAGTACTAAAACCAACAAAATACATTGAGTTAAATGGCGTAGCTTACGCTGTTAAAATGGCGCAACTGCTTGGTGATGAAAACTGTGATTTAAACAATGAAATGCTTAAAACAGGTAAAGTAAAATTTAGCTGTGATGAGCAAATTCAACCAGGTAAATACACACTTAAAGTTGATTTTTCAGCGCCATATAACCGTCAAAGTGTTGGTTTATACAAAACATTAGACCAAGGCACTCCTTACTTATTTACTCAATTTGAAATGAGTGATGCACGCCGTGCATTTCCTGTTTTTGACGAGCCAAGTTACAAAATTCCATTTCAGTTAACGATTACTGCGCCTACATCACAAAAAGTATATTCAAATACGCCAGAGCTTAAAGCAATCGTTAATGGCGATATGACCACACACTACTTTGATAAAACACCGCCAATCCCTTCATACCTAGTAGCGATGGCTGTTGGCCCGTTTGAAGAATTAGAAATTAAAGGCATGCCAATTCCTGGTCGTGTAATTACCCCACAAGGTAAAATCCACTTAGCCCAATACGCTAAAGAAAACATGCCAAAAGTACTGGGCGCACTTGAAGCGTATTTTGGTATTCCTTACGTTTACAAAAAATTAGACTCAGTAGCTGTACCAGAATTTCCATTTGGCGCAATGGAAAACTCAGGCTTAGTGACCTACAGAGAAGATATTTTATTGGTTGATTTAGCTGCCGCAACACGCAGTAAAAAACAACGTAATGTATCAATTATTGCTCACGAACTTGCTCACCAATGGTACGGTAACTTAGTAACCATGAAATGGTGGAACGACTTATGGTTAAACGAAGCGTTTGCTAGCTGGATGGCTGCAAAAATTACTAAGCAGCTTAACCCTGAGTTTGAATCGCACTTAGACCTGCCACAAAACAACGTAATGGCACTTGATGCACGCCTAAGCACCAAGCCTATTCGTAAGCCAATTAAAACCGAAGCCGACATTATGGACGGTTTAGGTCTTGCTTACAGTAAAGGCAGCTCAGTACTTGCTATGGTTGAAAACTGGATTGGCGAAGATGCATTTCAAAAAGGTATTCAAAGCTACTTAAAAGAGTTTTCATATAAAAACGCAGAAGCGGCCGACTTATGGGAAGCACTTGGTAAAGCATCAAATAAAGACGTAGCGAGTGTTTTAAAATCGTTTATTGAACAGTCTTCTTTCCCACTAGTTAAAGTAACTCAACAAGACAGCAAAGTAACTATTTCACAAAGCCGCTTTGTAAATGCAGGCGTTGATGCGCCAGAGCAGTTATGGAATGTTCCGGTTGCAATTAAATATGGTGCTGGCGATAAAGTAAAAACAGCAAATGTATTACTTAATAAACAAAGCCAAACGCTAGACTTAGACTTTGAGCCAGAATGGATTTATCCTGACCAAGGTGCACTAGGCTACTACCGCTGGGTAATGGATGACGCACAATTTAGCGCACTTGTTAAAAAGGCGCCAAGCGTACTGAGTGACCGTGAACGCCTAGCGTTGTTATCGGCTACTGATGCACTACTTGACGCTGGTGTTATATCTGCTGCTAAGTTAATGCAAACACTTGAAGTGTTCGTAAGCGATAGCCACCCTCGCGTAGCAAATACCGCGCTAGGTTACTTAGTATCGCAACAACGTACTTTTAAAGACGATAGCAATAAAGACCTATGGCCTGAATTTATTCGTAATGCAGTAACGCCTGCAGCTAAAAAATATGGTTTAGAAGCTAAAGCGGGAGAAGACGGAGCTATTGCACAACTTCGTGCGGCCGTTGTATCACGCTTAGGTTTTGATGGTGAAGATCAAAACGTAATCAGTAAAGCGAAAGAACAAACACAAGTTTATTTAAATGCTCCACAAAAAGTAGACCCTTACTTAGCCGGTACGTACTTAACTCTTGCTGCTTTTCATGGTGACAAAGCGCTGCTTGATCAATTCATGACAACGTTTAAAACAACGAAAGATCCACAAGTACGCACTAACATGCTTGCTGCAATGGGCTTTTTTGGCAAACCTGAATTACAAAAAGCGGTATTAGCTTATAGCTTAACGGATGAAGTAACTGCATCTGACATGCGTACTATTTTGTCAGGTCAAAGTTATACAGATGAGCGCCAAGCGTTATTTATTGACTGGGTTTACAGTAACTACGATAAAGTAACAGCAAGCTTACCGCCTTTCTTTATTCCTAACTTACCGTACTTTACAACGGCGAGTTGTAATGCAGAAAGCTTAGCTAAAACAAAGACCTTTTTTAACGAAAAAGTAGCTGATGTAGCCGGTTACGCTCGTACATTAAGTAAGCTTGAAGAAAGCACAAACGATTGTATCGCGCTTAAAACACGTGAACTAGAATCGGTTAATAGCTTCTTAAAAAGTAAGTAACCCTTAGGTTTATTAAGCTATAAAAACACAAAAGCCGCTGAATATAAATTCAGCGGCTTTTTACGTTTATATTTACGTTTATATTTTTGCTTTATTAATTACCAATAATCATCGTTAGCTTAGCAATAAAGTCTTTTGCTGCTTGCTCAGAGTTTATTTTAAATGCCACACCGTAGTGAATAGGCTGAGCACTTTTAAAAATACGTGTAGGAAAGCGTGTCATCTCGCTGCTATGAAAGTAGCCTTGCGCACGAGTTACGCCATCAATATCACTAAAGTCATCGCTAAACACCTCAAATGCTGGGCGAATTACTATTTTACCCTTGCCGCTTTCGCTGTGGGTATAAAATGCTTCTTTAGAGTTTACTAACATGTACTCTGCAATATTTTTAATCTTAAAATTACTTCTACACTGTAATTTAATGAGCTGTTCTGCCAGCTCGTCTGCACTATAAGCCACGTGTAATCCCTATTAGTTAATTTGCGTATTAGATTAACGCATACACACAATAAAATCTGAATTTATTTGTCTGCTTTACTGCGTTATATCACATGCAAAAGCGAGTTTTTCATTGTTGTAACTCATTCTTGTTATATTTGTTTCGCAGTAGGTGCTTAAATTAAGCCATTGCGATACTTCATCACTTCCATCAAGTTTACGCTGATAAACGCGGTTTTTAATAGCATAAGCGATAGTTGCATCATCTTTCAAAATAAAATCTTGAACTTGAGCAGGTAACCTTAGTAGGTCTTCAACCTGTTTATCTTGTGGATTAAAACTCGCTAAAATATGTTGCTCGTTTTTAGTGTAACTAAATAAAAATGCAGCCGTAGAGTTGTTATAAATAAGCGTTCGGCCAATATTGCTGGCAGCTATTTTCCCCTTCGCCTGTGCAACAGAAGTATATTGAAGAGTATGAGGCTTTCCTAAAATAAACATCACTAAATCATTTTGAACGCCCCAAGCATGGTACCCAACAGGTTCAATCCAATCAAAAATACGACTTGGCGCATCTTCGCTTTTGAGTGGGTATTGCCACAGTTTTTGCTTACCATCTACCTCTACAACAATCGCTGATACTGCATCACCACTTGGCATAACCGTTGGTGAATATTCGCTTACGGGAGAGTTACTGATATTAATAACTTTTTTTGATGTTAAATCATAATAAGCAATATCGGTTTGGCTTTGCTCATCTGCAATCACCTCATGAGTAAAGTATAAACCTGTACTTGTTAAGTGCGGTTGGTTGTTATAACTGTTTTTATCACTCACTATACTAACTTGTACCCCGAAAGGTGTATTTAAATCAGCAAGTAATACTTGACTTTTTGGCATGCTAGCCTGCGCCATAATTGGGCTAAGCGCTGCTATAGAAAATACCCCAAGTAATGGTTTAATAAGTTTCATGCTTTCTCTCGTTTTAATTTTAAGCACCTCATGATAACGTTATTTGCTGATGACGTCACTTGAGCTAAATCAGTCAACTCTTAAGATACCCAAACGGCTTAAAATAATGTTAAGTTTAGTCTGGTTATAAAACCTGGTCCTAAAAAAGAGAATTAACATGTCAGCTAAAAATCCTATTATTGCGATTACGGGTTCATCTGGTGCGGGTACAACCACCACAACCAATGCAATTAAACATATTTTCCGTAGCCTTAATATTCAAGCGGCTTTTGTCGAAGGAGATAGCTTTCATCGTTACACTCGCCCCGAAATGGATAAAAAAGTACGAGAAGCACAACAAGAAGGTAAACATATTAGTTACTTTGGTCGAGAGGCCAATGACTTTGGCGCTTTAAAAACGTTGTTTGGAAACTATAGTGAAACAGGCCAAGGTAAGTTACGCCGATACTTACACACCTTTGATGAAGCCGTCCCATACAATCAATTACCGGGTACATTTACTCCTTGGCAAGACCTTGATAGTAATACTGATATTTTGTTTTATGAAGGGTTACACGGTGGTGTAGTTGATCAAGATGTAGACGTAGCAAAGCATGTCGATTTATTAATAGGCATGGTTCCAATTATTAACCTTGAGTGGATTCAAAAATTAATACGCGACACATCCGAACGAGGCCATTCTCGCGAAGCGGTTATGGGCTCTATTGTGCGCAGTATGGATGACTATATAAATCATATTACCCCGCAGTTTTCTCGTACCCATATTAATTTTCAGCGCGTGCCTACTGTTGATACCTCAAATCCATTTAGCGCCAAAGATATTCCATCACTCGATGAAAGCTTTGTAGTTATTCGCTTTAGAGGAATTGATGATGTTGATTTTCCTTATTATTTACGGATGATCGAAGGCAGTTTTATGTCTCGTATAAATACACTTGTAGTACCGGGGGGTAAAATGGGCTTAGCTATGGAACTTGTGCTTACCCCATTAATTAAAGATATTATTTTGAAAAAGCGTGCACTGGAAAACCTAGCACCACTCGATTTACCTATTTGATTACCGACTCTTTTTTGTTAAAGCTAACTCACGTACACTGCTGATTTTGCTCAAGGTGAGATCAGCATGTCACAACAATTAAAAATTATTGTCGGTTCTAAAAATCCTGTAAAAATAAATGCCGCTAAACATATTTTTACTATGTATTTTCCAGAATGTATCATTGACTGTGAAGGTGTGAATGCTCCCTCAGGCGTGCCCGATCAGCCTATTGGCGAAGACGAAACACGTATTGGCGCGCAAAACCGTGTTAATTATTGCAAAAAGCACCACCAAGCTCACTATTACGTTGCAATGGAAGGCGGTGCAGAGCAATTTAGCTATGGTGCAGCAACCTTTGCTTACGTTGTTATTGATAATGCCTTAAATCAAGTTGTAGGGCGTAACAGCAACCTTCCTCTACCCCAAGTACTTTATAATGCATTACTTAAAGGTGAAGAACTTGGCGATGTAATGGACAAAGCATTTAATACCACCAACGTTAAACAAAAAGGGGGCGCTATTGGGTTACTTACCAACAATCATGCCACGCGCGAAAGTACCTATACACAAGCACTCACTTTAGCTATGGCGCCTTTTTTACACCCTGAGCTATACGGCCAAACAAATTAATTTAGGAAGTTTAATGAAGTACAACTATGTATTGTTTGATGCAGACGAAACCTTATTTAGGTTTGATATTTTAGCGGGCATGACTCGCATGTTTAAAGCTTACAATGTAGATTTTAGCCAAGACGATTATATTCATTATCAAAAAACCAATAAGCAGCTGTGGGTTGATTATCAAAATGGCACTATTAGCGCGGATTACTTACAAGTAACACGCTTTAATGAGTGGGCTTCAAAACTTAATGTGCCAGCAAAAGAACTAAACGATGCTTTTTTAGATTCTATGGCGCAAATTTGCGAGCCATTACCTGGTGCTATTGAGCTTTTAAATAAACTTAAGCCAAATGCTAGATTAGGTATTATTACTAACGGATTTGCCCGCTTACAAACCGTACGCCTTGAGCATACTGGTTTAAAAGATATGTTTGAATGGTTAGTTATATCTGAACTTGTAGGTATAGCAAAACCGAATAAAGCAATTTTCGAGCACACATTTGAGCT
This sequence comes from Pseudoalteromonas arctica A 37-1-2, assembly GCF_000238395.3. Classification (GTDB taxonomy): domain Bacteria; phylum Pseudomonadota; class Gammaproteobacteria; order Enterobacterales; family Alteromonadaceae; genus Pseudoalteromonas; species Pseudoalteromonas arctica. Next base: position 737,753 of record NZ_CP011025.1, on the reverse strand, counting down.
AATGGGTAACCCAGATAAAAGCGAGATACTTATGGTGGGTGATACTGCTGCAAGTGACATACTTGGCGGCAACAATGCAGGTATTGATACTTGCTGGTTACAACACCCTGGTGAACAATTAGCCGACGGAATAAAGCCAACCTATACCGTAGCTAGTTTAAATCAGTTACAAGCTCTTTTGGAGTTATAATAAAGTATAGAGCTATTAAATTTCACGCAAAAAAATGACGCTAAATAGCGTCATTTTTTATAACTGTTTTTCGAGCTGCTCTTTTACTGCTTTTAGGCTGGAGCTAACTCAAGACCGGGTGCAGGCATCGTCACAGGCGTTTCAAATGTTGCCCACTCCCATGCTGACTCTGTAGCCATAATTTTACGAAGTAATTTATTATTTAAATCATGACCCGATTTAAATGCAGTTACTTTACCTAAAAGGTTATGGCCTGTCATAAACATGTCACCAACACAGTCTAATATCTTGTGCTTAACAAACTCGTCGCTATAACGTAAACCGTTAGGATTTAGAACTTTGAACTCATCAAGTACCACAGCACTATCCATGCTACCACCTAGCGCTAGGTTGTTTGCATGCATGTATTCAATATCTTTCATAAATCCAAAAGTACGCGCACGGCTAATTTCTTCAATAAAGCTTTGCGTTGTTATGTCCAACCCAATACGTTGGCGACTTTCATTGATAGCTGGGTGGTTAAATTCAATCTCAAAGTCGATATGAAAACCATCATATGGTTCAACTTCAGCCCACTTACCATCTTCTTCAATGCGTACTTTTTCTTTAATACGGATAAAGCGTTTAGCAACGTTTTGCTCTTCAATTCCGCCTTTTTGTAACAGATATATGAATGGTAATGCACTACCATCCATAATAGGCACTTCTGAGCTATCTAATTCTACAATTAGATTATCAATTCCCATTGCTGCAACGGCTGCAATAAGATGCTCAGTAGTCGATAAGCGAACACCATCTTTGTTAATTAAACAGGTACACAGCTGTGTATCACCAACGGCTTCAGGTGTTGTTTCAAAATCAACAACCGGATCAAGGTCGACACGACGAAATACAATCCCAGTATTTGCGCTCGCAGGTCGGAGAGTTATTGTGACCTTCTCACCTTTATGAAGTCCAATTCCTATGGCTTTGACTACTTCTGCAATCGTACGCTGTTTAATCATAGGTATGCTCACTTTTAAATCAGTTACAGTTATATGGCGGAGTTTAACATAAATCCTTTTGCCTTTCAATATTTGTACGTATTTCAAACAAAAGTATTATTAAATGTTAATCTGCCTGCTTACGTAAAAAAGCGGGGATATCAAAATAATCACCACCTTCTGATTTATCCGCTTTTTTACTGTTTTGCGCTGAAGAACTTGAACTGCTTGAACTAGTTGAAGGCGCTTTTTCTTTGCTTTCAGCTTGTGCTTTTGCTGTATTTTCTTCAGTGTTTGTATCTTGGCTTGCAAAGCTTGGTACGTACATACTGCTCGTTTGGTTTGATGTGCTTGCAACATCAGAACCTGATGCTTTTTTAAAGCCGTTATCAACAATACCAAACTGTGGACGACGATCACCGCCTAAGCCAGTTGCAACAACCGTTACACGTAGCTCATCAGTCATTTCTGGGTCGATTACCGCACCAACAACAACCGTTGCGTTTTCTGACGCAAGTGCTTTAACGTGATTACCAACAATTTCAAATTCTTCAATCGCAATGTCCATACCTGCGGTGATATTAACTAAGATACCTTTAGCACCTGTTAAATCAACGTCTTCTAGTAGTGGGCTTGAGATAGCCGCTTCTGCTGCTTCTTGTGCACGATCAGGACCTGACGCAGACGCCGTTCCCATCATTGCAGTACCCATTGCAGACATTACAGTTCTAACATCGGCGAAATCCACGTTAATTAAACCAGAACGTGTAATTAGCTCTGCTATACCTTGTACCGCACCAAATAATACGTCATTAGCTTTAGCGAAGGCATCTAGAAGTGTAGTCCCTTTTCCTAAAACTTTAAGCAATTTATTGTTAGGAATTGTAATAAGTGAATCTACAATTTCTGACAATTCATTAATGCCTTGTTCAGCGGCTGCTGCACGTTTTTTACCTTCAAAATCAAAAGGACGTGTTACAACTGCAACGGTTAAAATACCGAGCTCTTTAGCAATTTTAGCAACTACAGGTGCTGCACCAGTACCTGTACCACCGCCCATACCGGCTGCAATAAATACCATATCGGCGCCTTCAAGGCTGGCACGAATTGTATCTGCATCTTCTTCAGCCGACTTACGGCCTACTTCAGGGTTTGCGCCCGCACCCAACCCAGAGGTTATTTGCGTGCCTAGTTGAACTGTAATATCGGCAGCAGAGTTACGTAATGCTTGCGCATCCGTATTAGCGGCTATAAAACGCACGCCTTCTATTTGTTGTTTTACCATGTGCTCAACAGCGTTACCGCCACCACCGCCCACACCGATTACTTTTATTACAGCTTCTTCGCTGTGTTGTTCCATTATATCAAACATGTTTACTCTCCGACTTGAGTCTTAAAACTCGCCTTGGAACCATTTAGTAATGCGGTTCCACCAATTATTGTTATCCTCTGCTTTCGACTTTTGTGCATTCATCGATTGCATGGTACGCCCGTATTGTAACAAACCAACAGCGGTTGCGTACGAAGGATCATCTACATAGTCTGTCAAACCAACCATCCCGATTGGTTTGCCTATTCTTACTGGCATTTGGAAGATGTCTTCTGCCACTTCCATCGCGCCAGTCATTTTAGCAGTTCCGCCTGTAATAACGAGACCTGCCGCAATTTGGTCTTCTAGGCCTGAACGACGAATTTCTTCCATCGCAAGCTCAAATAATTCTCTAAAACGAGGCTCTACCACCTCAGATAATGTATGGCGCGACATTAACCTTGCTGGTCGTCCGCCTACACTTGGTACTTCAATTGTGTCTTCGCTACTTGCCATTTGGCTACTGGCACATGCGTATTGTACTTTGAGTGACTCGGCATGTGATATAGGTGTGCGAAATATTTTTGCAATATCACCAGTAACTTGGTTACCCGCCACTGGAATAACCGCAGAGTGACGAAGTGCGCCATTAATATAAATGGTGATATCCATAGTACCCCCCCCTATATCAAGTACTGCAACACCAAGCTCTTTTTCATCTGGCGTAAGCACTGAATAACATGATGCTAAAGCAGTAAAGATAAGTTGATCAACTTCAAGACCACAGCGCTCTACGCATTTCTCGATATTTTTTGCCATATCGTTTGAGCACGTAATAATGTGTGCACGCGCTTCCATACGAACACCACTCATACCCAGTGGGTTTTTAATGCCCTCTTGCATGTCGATACTGTATTCTTGCGGCAATGCATGCAGCATTTTACGCTCTGCCGAAATAGGCACAGAGCGCGCAATATGAATTACATTTTCAATGTCTTCGTCAGTGACTTCGGTGTTGTTTATAGCAACAACACCGCTTTCGTTCTGACACTGTATATGTTTACCAGAAATCCCCAAGTACACTGAGCTAATTCGACAATCGGCCATTAATTCGGCTTCGTCAATCGCACGGCGAATAGACTCAGACACTAAGTTTAAATCGTTAACGCCGCCTTTATCCATACCATGAGATACTTGGCTGCCCACACCAACAATGCTGAGCTTGTTATCTGCGGTGATTTCACCTACCGTGGCAACCACTTTCGAGGTGCCAACGTCTAACCCTATTACTAGGTTTCTTTCTGCTGACTTAGTCATGCCTTACTCTTATTTTGTAATTGTTCTTCTTGCACTGGCTTAAAGCTGACTGCAAGGCCGGTATCATACCGTAAATCTATTGTATCTACTTGTGCATCTGCACGTTGTTCCATTCGTGGATAAACGTCTATAAAACGTTGTACACGCTTGGCTTTATCTTTACGTCCTAAATTTAAACGTATTCCGTTATCTAACCATAGTTGCCACGAAAAGCGCTCCGACAATGCCAAACTTGTTAACGTTAAGCCGTTAACTTTTAGCATTTCATCAAATTGCTTAAAAGCAATCCACGCTTCTTCTTCGCTGCCTTCTGGGCCGTATAACTGCGGTAAGTCATCATCTAACTTATCGCTGCTGGCTTGAAATGCTTGACCACTTTGGTTGAGCAATAAGTCGCTATTCCAATGTGCTACTACTTCATGTTCAACAACATATACTTGTATAGTATCAGGCCATTGTTTACGCACCGAAGCGGTAGCAACCCAGGGTAAGTCTTGAACTAGCTGCTGCACATGCTTAACATCAAGTTCAAAAAAACTACTTAAATCGGCTTTTTTAATCGCTTTTATAATTGCCGTTTCATCTGTGTATTTAGGCTGCCCTTGCACTGTAAGGTGCTTAATTTGAGCATCTTTGTTTTCAACTAACCAATCCGATACACCTGTTGTAATTTGCACTAAGCCAATTACAACTATCAGAAAAAAGCTCACACCAAAAATCAGAGACCAATTAAGTTTCAGTTTGATTTCCTGAGCTTTTTCTAAAAGGGGATGCATATTAAAGCGTTTGCTCTAAAATGCGAACAACTAATTGTTCAAAAGTTGCCCCATTCGCTTTTGCCGCCATTGGCACTAACGACTTTTCAGTCATGCCTGGTACTGTATTTACTTCAAGCAGGTAAAAGTTACCTTGCTCGTCTTGCATCGCATCAACACGGCCCCAACCACTTGCGCCCACTAAATCAAATGCATCTAGCGATATAGCTTGTAAGTACTTAGTATCTTGCTCTGATAAATCTGCAGGGCAATGATACTGCGTTGTATTTGATTGATACTTAGCTTGGTAATCGTAAAAACCATTTGGCGTAGTCATTTCAATGACTGGTTGTACTTCATCGCCAAGCACTGTAACTGTGAATTCACGTCCCGTGATCCACTGCTCTACAAGCACTTGATTATCAAACTTAAATGCATTAGCTAGTGCGTCTTCAAGTTCTTGTGCTGTACTTGCTTGCGCCATACCTATGCTTGAGCCTTCGTGCGATGGCTTAACCATTACCTTTTTAAACTCACCCATAATAGCTGCAGCATCAAAGCCTTTTTTGGCATCAACTACGGCATAAGGTGCGGTGCTTAATCCCGCTGATTTAAATAAGTGCTTACAACGTACTTTATCCATAGCAAGTGCTGAACCCAGTACATTACTGCCCGTGTAAGGCAGGTTCATAAATTCAAGCGCACCTTGTACAGTTCCGTCTTCGCCACCGCGACCATGCAAAGCAATAAAAACGCGCTCTACATTTAATTCTTTTAACTCCCACAAAGAACGACTTTGCGGGTCAAATGCAATTGCATCAATGCCACTATTTTGCAGCGCATTTAAAACAGCCTGACCCGATCGTAAAGACACTTCACGTTCTGCTGAGTTACCACCTAGCAGTACCGCTACTTTACCAAATTGTGTGTTTACCTGAGTCATACTTCACCTTGCTTAAGTTTTTCTATCGACATACCCGTCGCAGCTAATGTTTTAACTAACTGACCTATATTACCAGCGCCTTGGGTTAATACTAAATCATTATTTTGTAAATTTGCGGCCAAAACGCCTGCAAGCTCTGCATTTGTTGCTACATGCAGCGGCTCTTTGCCACGTTGACGAAGGCTACGGCATAAGCTTTTGCTGTCTGCGCCAACAATAGGATCTTCACCAGCGCTATACACATCAAGCAGTAGCAACTGATCTACATCAGCAAGTACTTTTACAAAATCTTCGTATAAGTCGCGTGTACGGGAAAATCTATGAGGTTGATATACCATTACTAAACGCTTATCAGGCCAACCTTCACGTACTGCTGCAATTGTTGCTGCAACTTCTGAAGGATGATGCCCGTAATCATCAACTAACATCACATTGCCACGCTCGTTTTCAAATTCACCATAGTGTTGAAAACGACGACCAATACCTTCAAACTTCTGCAGCGCTTCTAAAATTGCATGATTCGCAATATTTTGATCTTTTGCCACAGCAATCGCAGCGGTTGCATTAAGTGCGTTGTGTCTACCTGGCATATTCAACGTGGCAGTTAAACACTCACCTTGCTTGTTAGTTACTGTAAATGTGCATGTATTAGCTGATTGGCTAAAGTCGCTCATGCGGTAATCAGCATCCTTCGATTCGCCATACGTGATAACTGGGCGACCAAAACGCGGGATAAGTTCAGCAGCAACTTCAGAATCAATACATACAACAGCTAAACCATAAAACGGCAAGTTATGGATGAAATCTACGTACGTGTCTTTCATTTTTTCAAGACTGCCGCCATAAGTATCCATGTGATCTTCTTCAATATTTGTGATCACCGATACCATTGGCTGTAAGTGTAAAAACGACGCGTCGCTTTCATCAGCTTCTGCAATTAAAAAATCACTTTTGCCTACTTTTGCGTTACTACCTGCGCTATTTAACAAGCCACCAATAATAAAGGTTGGATCAAGCCCTGCTTGTCCATAAATACTCGCAATTAAGCTTGTTGTCGTTGTTTTACCATGCGTACCCGCAATTGCTATACCGTGGCGAAAACGCATTAATTCAGCCAACATTTCTGCGCGGCGAACAACAGGAACTCTTGCGGCTTTGGCTGCAATAATTTCAGGGTTTGTTTCATCAATCGCACTTGAAACAACGACTACATTGGCATCTTTCACGTTATTTTCATGATGGCCTATAAATACTTCTGCACCGGCTTTAATTAAACGATCTGTCATAGCGCTGTGGGCAATGTCAGAACCTGTAATACGGTAGCCTTCAAAAGCGAGTACTTCAGCAATACCGCCCATACCTGCTCCACCAATACCAATAAAGTGAATGGTTTCTATTCGGCGCATTGCAGGGCGTGTGTGTTTTTCTTGTACTGACGTTTCTTTCACTTATTTTCTCTTATTTGTTACTTGCTCACAGTGCGTTGCTACGCTTGCTGTGGCATCTAAAATGGCTTGTTTTTTTGCATTTGTAGCCATTTCAGTAATTAATGAAGGTTGGGCTAAATACGGGCTTAATAGTTCAACAATTGATTGTTTATTAAACTGCCCTTGTGGCATTAATAATGCACCATTAGCCATCACTAAATATTGTGCGTTCGCTGTTTGATGGTCATCCACGGCATGTGGAAACGGAACAAAAACGGCCATTTTACCTGCCGCTGCAATTTCGCTAACAGTTAATGCACCAGCACGGCAAACAACAATGTCGGCCCAGCTATACGCTGCGTCCATATCATCAATAAATTCAGCTATTTTTGCATTACTGCCTGTAAAAGCATGCATTTTATAAGCGGCTTCTACGGTAGTTAAATGACCCTTACCTGTTTGATGCCATACACTTATTGGAGCTGTATTATTTAGTACTTTAAATGCTTCTGGTAATGTTTGATTAAGCACTTGTGCACCAAGCGAGCCGCCCACTACTAAAATATTAATAGGGCTTGATACATCGCGTTTGGCTATATTCATAACGCTTTGGCGAACTGGGTTACCTACTAGCTCGGCTTGACCCTGTGCAAAAGCACTTGGAAATGCAGCTAATACTCGTGTAGCCACCTTAGCTAGCAGTTTATTGCTCATACCCGCTACAGCGTTTTGCTCGTGAATAACCAACGGAATACCTAAACTTTTTGCGGCAATTCCCGTTGGACCCGTAACATAACCGCCCATTGCAAGTACTACATCAGGCCGCTGTTCTTTCAATACCTTACGCGCCTGCAATACTGCATTAATTACCATGAATGGGGCTTTAATAAGACGCTTTAATCCGTTACCACGAACACCTTTAACGTTAATAAAATCAATATCTATATTGTGCTTAGGTACAACGCTCGCTTCCATTCGATCTGGTGTGCCGATCCAGCTAACTTGCCAGCCCTGCTGTTTTAAATAATCGGCTACTGCAATACCGGGAAAAATGTGTCCGCCAGTTCCACCAGCCACTACTACTAATTTTTTACTCATCGCTTACCTCCGCGTGAGGTGGCTTGTTTGGTTGCCATTTTGGTTTCAAAATCTACGCGTAATAAAATACCCGTGGCAATCGTCATAATTAATAAGCTTGAGCCGCCATAAGAAATAAACGGCAGGGTTAAACCCTTCGTCGGTAAAATACCCGCGCTCGCACCTACATTCACCATGGTTTGAAATGCAAACCAAATACCAATGGCAAATGAAAAGTAGCCTTCGTATTCCTTGCCGCACTTAAGGGCTTGTTGGCCTATTAATAAGGCTCTAAATACTAAAGTAGCTAATACAGTTAAAATACTTACAACGCCTATTAAGCCAAGTTCTTCACCTATAACGGCAAAAATAAAATCGTTATGTGCTTCAGGTAAATATTGTAGCTTTTGTACACTGTTACCTAAGCCTTGGCCAAACCAACCCCCCTGGCTATATGCCATTAGCGATTGCACCAACTGATAACCCTTTCCAAAAGGATCATCCCAAGGGTCTAAAAAGCCAACAACACGTGCCATACGATAGGGTTCAACAATAATAAGTAATACAACCAGACCAACGCCCGTTAAAATAAGTACAAAAAACTGCCATAACTTAGCACCAGCTAAAAACAATAAACCAACCGTTGTTACAAACATAACAACCACTGTGCCTAAATCTGGCTGCAGCAGAATAAGCAGTGCATACACTGCAAATACAGCAATTGGCTTTGCAAAGCCTTTAATATTTTCTTGTACTTCTTCACGTTTTCTTACCAAATAACCCGCAATATAACTAAAAAAGTACAACTTAGCGGCCTCAGCCACCTGAAAACCAACAGGTCCAATAGGTATCCATCGTTTAGCGCCGTTTACTTCGCGCCCAATAATCAATACCGCTATTAATAGCACCATGCCTAGTATTAATAGATAAGGGTTTGATCGTTTCCACCACTCCATTGGCACACAAACGCTTATCCAAAAAAGCACAAACGCCATTGCCAAAAACATGCTGTGGCGAATGGTAATATGGTACGGGTCATCAAATAACCGCTCTGCGGTAGGCATTGATGCGCTGGTCACCATGATAAAACCAACACCAATTAGCATTATTACGCAGTACAATAGCGGTACATCGTATAACTGCGCCGAAGGCTTAGGTGTTAATGCGTCTCTTATATCGGCAAAAGCAATCATAACGCCCCTGCCATTACACACTGAACAAAGTCATCACCGCGTTGCATATAGTTGTTATACATATCAATACTGGCACATGCGGGTGCTAATAAAACAATATTGCCTGTACTACTAAGTACTTTGGCCAAAGTAACGGCTTCTTCCATATTGTTAGTTAAATAACTCTTATTGGTAATCGCAGCTAAGTCACTTGCATCTTTACCAAAACAAATTAATGCTTTTACATGCTGTTCTATGTAAGGTTTAAGCGCATTTAAATCAGCGCCTTTGGCATCGCCACCAGCAATAACAATCAGATTTTCACCGTCACTAGCTAAACTATCTATTGCAGCAATGGTCGCTCCAACATTAGTTGCCTTTGAATCGTTAAAATACTTTACACCGTTAAGCTCAGCTACAAATTGGCAGCGATGAGCCAACCCATTAAATTGACCTAACGCATTTTTATATTGCTCTTTGCTTACTTCAAACGGACTTAAGAGCGCCATTACTGCAAGCGTATTTAAATAATTGTGCTTACCCACTACCGCAAGTGTATCAACAGGTAAAAAGGCATCGCCTTTAACCATAAAGTGAGTTTCGCCATTGTGCTGCGCTAAATGGTAATCACCTTGTTGAGCACCAAAGCTAATTAGAGGAGCCGTACCACGCTCAACAGGATGTGTTTGACTATCGTCTGCATTGACAACAATAAGCTCTGCGAAATTATAAATACTAAGCTTTGAGTCTATATAAGCTTGGTAACTGTCGTAGCGGTCAAGGTGATCTTCAGACACATTTAATACCGTTGCACTTACTGGTTTTAAACTCGTTGTGGTATCTAGCTGAAAACTCGATAACTCAAGCACATACACATCAAAATCATCATTGAGTAAATCAAGTACCGCTGTGCCAATATTCCCACCCAAAGCAACTTTATAGCCGGCTTCTTTTAACACTTCATAAGCGAGCGTAACCACGGTTGATTTACCGTTAGAGCCCGTTACTGCAACAACAGGTTTTGAATTAATACGTGCAAATAACTCAACGTCGCCAATCACTTCAACACCTGCGTTAATTGCATTTGCAACAGCTGGTATTTTTAAGCTAAGCCCAGGGCTTATAATAATCATATCGCTTGAACAAAGCTCTGCGTCATCCAAATTACCGCAGTGGGTATCTAGAGTTGGCGCGTGCTCTTTTAACCAATCAATCCCCGGCGGGGTTACTCGGCTATCAACGACCTTTGGTGTGAGGCCATGAGATAATAGAAAACGCACAATGCCCAGACCGGTTACACCGAGTCCGAGCACTGTTATTTGTTTGTTTTTTATCTCGTTTAAATACTGCATTTATCGAATCTTTAAAGTAGCTAAGCCAGCAAGCACTAGCACAACAGAAATAATCCAAAAGCGCACAATAACGCGAGGCTCTGGCCAACCTTTTAATTCATAATGATGATGAATCGGCGCCATTCTAAAAATGCGTTGTCCGCGTAATTTATACGACCCCACTTGTAATATCACCGATAGTGCTTCCATTACAAATACACCGCCCATAATAATAAGCAGTAACTCTTGGCGTACTAAAACAGCAATAATACCTAATGCGCCACCAAGTGCTAATGAGCCAACATCGCCCATAAATACTTGTGCTGGGTAAGTGTTAAACCATAAAAAGCCAAGCCCTGCGCCCACAATGGCAGTACACACAACCACAAGCTCACTCGCTAGCGGTAAATGTGGAATATGTAAGTAAGCCGAAAAGTTAATATTACCTGTTAAGTAAGCAATAATTGCCAATGCCGAAGCCACTAAAATAATTGGCACAATCGCCAAGCCATCTAAACCATCGGTCAGGTTTACCGCGTTTGATGTACCTACTATGGCAAAATACGTAAGCACGATATAAAACAAACCTAATTGCGGTAACACGTCTTTAAAAAATGGAACAACAAGTGATGTTTCAGATGCTTGTGCACTGGTAAAATACAAAGCAGTAGCTACAACTAATGCAATGACCGACTGCCAAAAGTACTTCCACTTAGCAATTAAGCCTTTTGGATCTTTACGAATAACTTTACGGTAATCATCAACAAAGCCAACAATACCTAAAGAGCCAATTACAAACAGTGTTGCCCATACGTATTTATTTGATAAATCGGCCCAAAGTAGCGTGCTGGTAAAAATGGCCGCTAAAATAAGTAAGCCGCCCATAGTCGGCGTACCCGACTTAGACAAATGCGATTGCGGACCATCGTCTCGAACTGTTTGGCCTATTTGCATACGTTGCAAACCACGAATTAACTTAGGCCCTAAATAAAGAGACATAATTAGCGCAGTTAAAATACCTAAAATGGCACGTAGCGTTAAATACGAAAAAACATGAAAACCACTAAAATACTGTGTTAAATACTCTGCCAGCCAAACTAACATTATGATACTCCATTGATGGCTTGTTGCTGGCCATTAACTAAATCGGTTACTAATAATTCCATGCGAGAACTGCGCGATCCTTTCACTACTATTGTTGTTTTTTTATTCACTTTATTAATGCTTTCTTGAATTTTTTGCTGCATCTGTTCGCGGCTCGAAAAGTGGCGATTAGGGAGTTCAAACACATCGCTTGCGTATTTACTTAACACGCCTAATGTAAATAACTCATCAATTCCTTGCTCAAGTGCATACTCGCCAACTTCTTGATGGTACTTACGTGCATCTTCACCTAGCTCACCCATATCTCCGAGTGCTAAAATGCGATGACCTTGCATATCACTTAACAAGTCAATCGCAGCCTTTACCGACTTAACATTGGCATTATAGGTATCATCAACCACGGTGAGTAAATCAGACACTTCAATTAAATTAACGCGCCCTTTTACATCCCCCATTGTGGCAAGTGCATTGGCTATTTCTTCAAGGGTTACATTAAATTCACTGGTCAGTGCAGCAGCGATAAGTGCATTACTAATATTGTGCTTACCCGGAAGTGCCAAAGTAACAGGGACCTGCTTATCTTTAGTACAAAGTGTAAAGCTTGCGCGAGCGTTGGCATCAAGTGTTATATCTTCTGCCCAAATATCGAGTTTTTCGGTTGTAGAAAAACGTTTAACATTACGCCCTTCAAGCTTATCTAACCAATATTGGCTAAATTCACTATCGCAGTTAACAATTGCAACGCCGTCATCTTTAAGGCCATCAAAAATCTCACCTTTAGCTTTTGCGACGCCCATTAAACTACCAAAACCTTCTAAGTGGGCTGCTGCAACATTACATACAACGGCTACATCTGGTTTTGTCATTGCAGTGGTGTAGGCAATTTCACCTAAGTGATTTGCACCCAGTTCAATAACTGCAAAACGATGTTGAGGCTCTAAGCGCAATAAAGTAAGTGGGACGCCAATATCGTTATTAAAATTACCTTTAGTAGCTAATACATCACCGTGAACCGACAAAATTGCCGCACACATTTCTTTTATGGTGGTTTTGCCTACACTACCTGTGATTGCAATTGTTTTAGGCGCCACTTGGGCCATAACAGCGGTGCCAATTGCACCTAGTGCAATACGTGTATCGCTTACTATAAATTGTGGAATATCTACATCAACTTTGTGCTGAACAATAACGCCAATAGCGCCTTTTTGTTTAGCCTCAGCTATAAATTTATGCCCATCAAAATTTGGCCCTTTCAGTGCTAAAAACACTTCGCCATCGCACACTGTACGAGTATCAGTATTTATATTAAGCACGTGTTGATTATCACCTTGATAATCGGTTGTTAGCACATTAGCTAACCAATCAAAATCCATTGGGATCATTGTGTTATCCCTCTTACTGCTTTTTTTAGTTGTTCTTGTACATACCGGCGATCGCAAAAGTCGATTCGCTTATCGCCTATAATTTGATAATCTTCGTGGCCTTTACCTGCAATCAAAATAACCTCATCAGCTGTAGCGTTTTCTATAGCAAAACGAATTGCAGTTGCTCTATCAGCCTCTAAATGTGCATTTTGAGGATGGGTTAAACCGCCAGCTACATCTGCAATAATGTCATCAGGGTTTTCTGAGCGAGGGTTATCACTGGTAATAATAACTTTATTAGCGTTTTGCTCTGCAGCTTGCGCCATCAATGCACGCTTACCTTTATCTCTGTCGCCACCGCAACCAAATACACAACTTACACCACCTGGCACATGCAGCTGTAATGCTTGTAATGCAAGTGCAAGTGCATCGGGTGTATGTGCGTAATCAACAACACACGTCGGCATGCCTGCTTGGCTAAATGCTTGCATTCGCCCAGCTACTGGCTGTAACTGCGCACAACCTGAAACTAATTGCTCAAGCGGATAACCAAGCCCTAGTAATGTAGCGATCGCGGCCGTTAAGTTATATAAATTAAATTCGCCAAACAGAGGCGATTTAATCGACATATCACCCCAACTAGTCGATAACTGCGCCGAAATACCTTCACTTGAATATTCAACATCAGAAAAATAAACGTACTGAGCATTCTTAGGGGCTAAGTTTTTGCGGCCATAACAGATTAGGTTATTAAAATCATACTTTTCAAGCCATTGCTCAGCTTGAGAATCATCTTGATTAAGCACTACAACTTGCGGCTCAAAATCACGGAAAAGCATTAGTTTCGCATCACCGTAACTTGCCATATCAACATGGTAATCTAAGTGATCGCGCGAAAGATTAGTAAACACAGCCGCTTTAAACGCGCATTTAGCAACACGCTGCTGCACTAATCCATGAGATGACACTTCCATGGCTACCAGCTTTTTATGCTGCGAATTTAAATCGCTCAAAATATGCTGCAAATCAACCGTTGAAGGTGTGGTATTAATCAGTGGAATTAAGTTATCAGGATGACCATAACCCAAAGTGCCAATAATAGCCGAATCAGTACTGCAAAATTGCGCTAAGTGGGCAATCATTGCTGTGGTTGTCGATTTACCGTTTGTACCTGTCACACCAATTAAATCAAGAGCCTGACTTGGCTGGCTATAAAAGCGACTTGCTAATTCTGGAAGCTTTTTATCAAGCTCCGAAACTAAATATAGTGGCTCAAAACTTGTTTCAAATTCACATAATCTGTCAGCAATAATAGCTGTTGCGCCATTTTCAATTGCTTTATTAATAAATTGACCGCCATCAAGTGCATGGCCTTTAATAGCAACAAATACATCACCTGGCGTTACTTCACGGCTATCAAGGCGTAAATGTTTTACCAGTTGCGAGGGCGCATCTATTTCGATGTATTTTAAAATATCCTTTAAATCACGCATCGTTATCTTTACCTTGTACGTACGCAACCTCTTCCTTGTCAGGCGCTACGTTTAATATTCTTAATGCGTTAGAGATGATTTCTGCAAATGCAGGGCCAGCGGTGGCACCTCCATAGTACACATCACCACCTGGTTCATTAATCATAACTACCACGGCTAAACGAGGATTACTTGCCGGCGCTACACCTGCAAAATAACCTACATATTCATCACCATAACCACCTGCTACGGCTTTTTTAGATGTACCTGTTTTACCAGCTGCACGATACCCATCAACTTTTATGTTGCGAGCAGTACCGTCTTTTTCAAATACACTTTCCATCATGTGCACTACGGCTTCTACGTCTTTTTGTTTAAAAATACGTTCGCCTTCAGGTATATTGTCTTGCTTTAAAATAGTCAGTGGTCGATTAACTCCACCAGCGCCTAACATGGTATAAAAGCGCGCCATTTGCGCAGTACTTACCGAAATCGCATAACCAAATGATAAAGTGGCAATTTCAAAGTCAGACCAACGACGATTTGGATAAAACAAACCGCTGCTTTCACCGACCATGCCTGTTCCAGTATCACTACCAAAGCCTACTTTTTGGTATAAACCAACAAGGTAATCTTTAGGCACTAACTGAGTAACCTTCGCAACTCCCATGTTTGAGGAGTACTTTAGTATTTCGCGCAGTGTTAGTTCGCCGTGATTACGGGTATCTCTCACTAAACTACCACCTAAACGCATCCAACCTGGGTAGGTATCAATCGTGTCATCTGCCTGAATGGCGCCGTAGTCTAGCCCAGCCAAAATGGCTAGAGGCTTAACAGTTGAGCCTGGTTCAAACAAATCTGTAATTGCGCGGTTACGACGTTTATGAGGTGCAGCATCGCTTAAGTTGTTTGGATTAAATGAAGGGCTATTTACCATTGCCAGTACTTCACCGGTTTTAACATCAACTACCATAGCTGAGCCCGATGTGGCTTTATAAGTCAGTACAGCTGATTTTACGGCCTTGTACGCAATGGCTTGAATTCGTTGATCAATACTTAGTTCTATACTTTCTGGCTCTACACGTTCACGCTCGTCAAGTACTTCTACCTCACGCCCTTGTGCGTCTTTACGAATGGTACGGCGGCCTTCCTCGCCCGTTAAAGCGTTTTCGTATAGCTTTTCAATGCCTTCAATGCCCTTACCATCGATATTGGTAAAACCAATAACATGCGCGGTAACTTCACCTGCAGGGTAGTAGCGTTTAGATTCATCTAGTAAATGGATACCAGGGAGGCGTAAATCACCAATATAATTTGCTACAGCAGGAGTAACTTGGCGCTTTAAATACACAAAGCGACGCGAAGGATCGTTTAAAAGTCGAGAATTAATCTTTTTAGGATCAATACGCAGCACATCTGCAAGCTCACGCCAGCGTAAATCGTTTTTATAATAAAGTGCAGTACGCTTATCAAGCTCAACAGTGTTTTCAGTTAAAGATAAGTGATCTTCGCCGCTTTTGCGTGCTTGTTTGATTACTTTAGATACAAGCGATTTATGTAATGCTTTAGGATCAGCATATACACTTACCACAGGCACACTTACCGCTAATTCTTTACCATTACGGTCAAAAATCATTCCGCGTTGCACATGCAGTTTTTCAACACGTACCGTACGTTTATCACTTTCTGAACGTGCTTTATCAGGTTCTATCACTTGTAAATAAGCAGCGCGAGATACGAGTGTTACAAACACCATAAACACAACTGTACACACCAGCATAAAGCGCCATGTGATTAAATTAGTGACTGGTTTTTTGCCTCTATTTCTCATTGTACTATTATTACCTGCTCATCTTGACTCGTAGGTCGTTTCATTTTTAATTGTGATATAGCAACTTCTTCAATGCGTGCATGTTGCGAATAAAATTCTTCTTCAACAAGTAAGTAGCGCCACTCTAAATCGAGTTCATCACGTTCTTGTAATAATTGATCTTGCTTTATAAGTTGCCCACGAGCTAAATGTGTTGTTTGCACAACAGCTAAACTAGAAGCGAATATCACAACCAACAAGGCCGAGGTTAGCTTGTTAGCACCTAGGCCTTTTAATATTTCAAAGAATAAATTGGGTTGACGATAGCTCGCTTTTTTACTCATCCCAACCTCTGTGCAATCCTAAGTACAGAACTACGAGAACGTGGATTACGTTCTACTTCAACAGTACTTGGCTTAATAGCCTTACCCACTGCTTTTAACGTCAGGTTTTTATTTATTTGTGCATCAGTTAAAGGCAGACCTCTGGGTAACACTTCTCCCCTACTCTGTTTTCTAATAAACTGTTTTACAATACGATCCTCTAGTGAGTGAAACGAAATCACCACTAAACGTCCGCCTGGCTTTAGCACTTTAACTGCAGACTGTAGCGCTGTTTGAATCTCTTCAAGCTCGCTATTAATATAAATACGAATCGCCTGAAAAGTACGTGTTGCAGGGTGCTTAAACTTATCTTTTACCGGTACTGCTTCATCAACAAGGTCAGCAAGTTGCTTGGTTGTTGTGATTGGCGTGTGCTCACGAACTTCGAGTACTTTGTGTGCAATACGTTTACCAAACTTTTCTTCGCCCAGTTTTTTAATTACGTGGGTAATATCATCTAACTCGGCTTCTGCTAACCACTGTGCAGCACTGCGACCTGTTGTTGGGTCCATGCGCATATCAAGTGGCCCATCTTTCATGAAACTAAAACCACGCGCAGCGTCATCCAGTTGTGGCGACGAGACACCAATGTCTAATAAAATGCCATCCACTTTACCAATGAGATCGTTCTGCTCTGCTACTTCGTATAAATTTGAAAAACGAGTATGTGCAATCGCAAAACGTGGATCATCAGCAAATTTTTCGGCTGATTGTATCGCTTGTGGATCTTGGTCAATTGCTTGCAAGCGACCTTCATCACCAAGGCGTGCTAAAATTTGTCCAGAGTGGCCGCCACGTCCAAACGTACCATCCATGTATATACCGTCTGGCTTAATTGCGAGGGCATCGATGGTTTCGTCCATTAATACGGATACGTGTTCAAATTGCGCTGTCATTAGCTATTATTTGCCTTTTTTTGTGCTGTTAGAGTGTAAAATTATCTAAATCTTGGTTAGGTTCAAAATCGCCAAGCCTTTCAAGCTCAGTATCTTGCTGCATTTGCTCGTGCCAACGCGCCTCATCCCAAATTTCAAATTTATTCATCAAACCAACTAGCATGATTTTTTTGCCAAGTGATGCATGAGCCCTCAGTGACGGCGCAAGCAAAATTCGACCATTTTTATCAAGTTGATATTCTGTAGCATTCCCGAGCAACATACGCTGCATTCGACGGGCTCGTGGGTTCATATTGGAGATTTTAGCTAAACGGCTTTCTATTTCTAGCCACTCAGCCAGCGGATACAACCATAAACACGGCTCATTTAATGCGACGGTACAAATAACCGTTCCCTGATCTTCAGACAATAGAGATTCTCGGTACTTAGTCGGTACCGCAAAACGCCCCTTATCATCCAAACTCAGTGAACTCGCGCCACGAAACATAAAAAACCTACTTTAAAATTGTTTTATTCAACTTTTGTTTATTTTTATCCAGTGTGATCCACTAAAAACCACTTTTTACCACAGTGCTCCAGTTTAGGGCTTGACAAGCCATTTTGTCAAGTAAGCTGACCAGCTTTAGTAAGTCCCAAAGCTAGAAAAAATAAGGGCTCAAGCGAAGCGTTTGAATTACGTGGGAAAAAGTGGGATTGTGATGAAAAAAATATCTATTCTGTTTTTTATAACTTTCTGTTTACACGCTTTGCTTACTGAATAACCAATGAATATTTACAACTTTTTAAGCATTTTTACTCCCTTTGTAAAATTTACCTAACCGTGTAGTAATAGTTACGGTTTACTTTAAATCACCAAATATGAAAAGTTATACATAAACAATAAAAACCAATAAACTCAACAACTTAAAATAAACAACAGTTTTGGTTTAATCATTGCATCATCTAAATCACTATTTAAATTTTTAACTTATTAAGGATTGATTATGGCTACTGCAACAAATACGAAACCAAACACAACTTCAGATGTTAAGCCTGACGTTAAACTAACAAATACTGAATCACCTCTTACAGAGAAAGCAACATCAGCAGCGCACGATGCGGTAGATGCACTTTCTAGCAAAGCAGCAACAGCTGAAAGCAGTGTTCGTAAAGGCGCTTCGAGTTCAGCAGAAGCACTAAGCGAAAAACAACTTATTGCACGCGAAAAGTTAAGTGAATGTACAGCTAAAACCCGTGCATTTGCTTCTGAAAATCCATTAGCAACCGCGGGTATTGCTTTTGCTGCGGGTATGCTGATTACATCACTATTTCGTCGTAAGTAATCAGTGATGAATAACCCACAAACAAGCGCAGCCAAGGATGGTGAAGCGCAAAACCAAACAACTGAGCAGCAGAGCCAAAAGGACGATTGGCAAGATCATATTGCAAAGCTTTTAGAGTACTCTAAGCAGCTCAAGGATGATTACCAAACTCAAGGAAAGATCACCCATCAGCTTGCTAAAGCTGAATGGCGGTTATCGCTTAGATCGCTTGCATTGATCACTATATTTTTAGGCTGTTTTGCCAGTGGTTTGGTTTTGTTGTGGGCAGGAGTATTAGGTGCTGTTGGATACGGTGTATATGATCTTTTTGGGTCAGTATGGCTAAGTATTGCAACAGCTACTTTGCTGCAAGTTGCTTGTTTAGCATGGCTTTGGAAAAATACGGTTTACCTAAGCAATAAAATTGGCTTTAGTAAAACACTTAAAAGCTTAAAACAACTGTTTAACTTATAAGGAAATTAATATGTTGGTTAACTACTTAATTAAAGCACCTAATGAAAACGTTGATGCTCTGAGTAAGCAAATGGATACGCGCAGCGAGTTGAAACGCCAACATCATGCGGCATTTCAATATAGACTTAAGCGTTTTGCCGCAACTAAAGTGGGACTAACAAGTGCCTTTTTAGCCGGCGCAGCTGTACAAACAGGGAAAGGCGAAACCAGCTTGGTAAGAAAATACGGCTGGCTTGTTAGGCTGTTTGCTTAAACGCTAAACATTTCTACCGTGATCAGATAAGTAATCAATACTTGGACCACTTGGCACAACTTGTGTTGGGTTGATCATTGTGTGACTAAAGTAGTAATGACGCTTAATATGATAAAAATCAACTGTCTCTGCTACTCCCTTAACCTGATATAGCTCTCTAAGGTATCCGCTCAGTGCAGGATAGCTTTCAATTGTGCGTAAATTACATTTAAAATGACCAACGTACACACTATCAAACCGAATGAGAGTGGTGAATAATCGCCAATCTGCCTCTGTGAGGTTATCCCCTGTTAAATACCGCTGTTTGCTCAGTATCCCCTCTACTGTATCGAGTGCTTTAAATACATCATTAAATGCCTCTTCATACGCATCCTGAGTTGTTGCGAACCCCGTACGATAAACACCATTATTTATATTTGGATAAATCAGTGCATTTAATTCGTCAATTTTTGGTTGCAGTGCCTCAGGGTAGTAGTCATCGTTATTACCTGTTAACTCATTAAACGCACTATTGAACATACGTATAATATCGGCAGACTCATTACTGACAATTTTATTGAGCTTTTTATCCCACAGTACGGGAACGGTTACTCGCCCGGAGTACTTTGGATTATTTTTTGTATAAACTTGATGTAAGTAGTTACTATTAAATAAAGCATCACCAGTACTGTGGTTTTGCGTATCAAAAGCCCAACCACTATTAAGCATATCAGGACTAACAACCGACACCGTAATTAAGTCTTGTAACCCTTTTAATGCTCTAAATATAAGCGTTCGATGCGCCCAAGGACACGCAAGTGACACATATAAATGATACCTGTTCGCTTGAGCTTTAAAACCGGCCTCGCCCGTTATTCCAGCGCTACCATCTGCAGTTATCCAGTGACGTAACTGCGCCGTTTCGCGTTCAAACTTACCGTTACTTGAATCTGTGTCGTACCATTTATCTTGCCATTGACCGTTAACTAATAATCCCATAAAACTCTCCTAAAAATACCGTTAAATTTTGCCAAACTCACCGTTTTGATAATCACGCACTGCTTGCTGTACTTCTGCTTGCGTCGTCATTACAAACGGCCCCATATGAGCAATCGGTTGATTAAGTGGATCGCCTGCTAAAACCAAAACACCAGCGCCGTGCTCAGAGCTAATATTGATGTCACTGCCTGGTTCCAAAATAAGTAACTTGCCCGCTGGTATTGTTTGATTGTCGCTCATTATTAGTGAGCCGCTATGAATATAAAGCATTACTTTTTGTTGGCTAAGAGGCTCTAAATAGATGTTTTTACCAGCGGGTAATGTAATATCAGCGAGCGCCGCATTAGCCGCTAAACTTTGCAGAGCGCTTGTAAGCGTTTCACTTTCGAACTGCCACGATCCCGCAAGTGATTTTAACGTCACACCTTGCGTATTTGTAAAACTCGGAGCTGGGTTTTTAGTAGTATCTTGATAACGTGAATCACGCATTTTTTCTGCGCTTGGCATGTTGATCCAAATTTGAAAGCCATGCAGTCCATCTACAGCATCCGCGAGTGGCATTTCACTGTGCATGACGCCGCGCCCTGTACTCATCCATTGCACATCGCCTGCTTTAATTGCTTCTCTGTTACCCATTTGGTCACGATGTTCAAAGCCACCTTTTAGAATATAAGTAAACGTTTCAATACCTCGGTGCGGATGCTCAGGAAAGCCTCCCATATAATCTTTTTTGTCGTCTGACTTAAGTTCATCAATCATTAAAAAGGGATCTAAATATTTACCATCAAACCCAGGTATACGGCTAATACTCACACCATCGCCATCTTGAGTTGCATAAGCTGTAAGTATTTTTGATATTTTCATTTATTAATTCACTCTAAAGAATAAGTTTATGAGGTTATTAAATCATCCATTAAACAAAACAACTATGTCTTTAAATCGACCTTAACATTCCAAAAAATAGAACTATAATGATTCATTGGTTACATTTTCAACCTTATAATTACTATGGTTATTTGGAGTGAATTTGGCTACAATTGTTATTGCAAAATACAAAACTAAGGAATGGTTATTTTTACTTATTCTCTCAAACATCAGCTTTATCGTTTACTTATATTGCTAAGTATTCCGGGCACCGCTGTAATTATTTTTACACTGCTGCTTGAACGCGATCACTCTATTGAGCAAAGTGAAAAAAAAGTAGAAAATATTGCTAAGCAATTAATTTTACAGCAAAAGCACTTAGTCGATGATATTGACCGTTTAGCGCGTTATTTGGCTAAAGAGGAAAGTAAGAAAGAAAATTTAGCAACGACCTGCCCTAATTATTTTAATCAATTTAGATCTATTTACGCACATGTTGCCAATATCGGGATTATAGATCCAAATGGCATTGTTATATGCACAACAAGCGGGTTAGCCAAAACAATTAATATTGCCGATCGGGCGTATTTCCAAAACGCCTTAAAAAGTAACCAATTGTCGGTAGGTTATTTTCAGCACGACCGAAGTCTGCAAAAAAACACCCTTAATTTTGCGTTACCTATTATTAATAAAAAAAATGTAATTCAGGGCGTTGTAGTTATCGTTGTTGCGCTTGACTGGTGGAACAATGCTTTTAATGACATTGAACTTCCGCCAGGCTCTATTGCTGCAATTGCTGATTCTAACGGAAAAATTTTAGCGCGTTATCCACCTACAACGGCCGCGCTTGGCGATAATATTGCACAGACTTTATTAGCAACTGATTCTTCGATTGATAATGAGGCATCAACAAAAATAAAATCTATTGAAGGTGAAGCCCGAATGCTTCACCACTCTGTTATTTACAGCGATCCAAGTAATAACAGCTTAAATATACATATCGCACTTCCTGTCACACATGCTTTAAAGCAAATAAATAATAATTTTTTTATAGCGATTGGTGTGTTTATTTTATCGCTGCTGATACTGTCTTTAATTGCACGTAAACTACTTAAAACCAGCATTATTGACCCAATTAATAATCTAACAAATGCAACAAACGTATTGGCTAAGGGCGAGATGCCCGCACAAAAAATACAACCCAATAATCCAGAGCTAAATACTCTCTATCAGCGTTTTAAATCAATGGCGCAAACTCGGTTAACAGCTGAGGCTAATTTAAAAAACAAGCATGATGAGCTTACTAGCTTGCTTAATACTCTGCCCGATAGTTACGTTAGAATTAACATCCATGGCGATATTCTCAACATAACAGGACAGTTTAAGCCTCAAGTAAATCCTAACAGCACTGTAGTACCTCATTTATCATCAATACTTTCACACAGCAATGTTCAGCTTTTGTTATCGCAGTTATCTAAACTTGATGTTTCGAGCAATTTAGAATTCACACTCGAAAAATCAGATCCTAAACGCAGCTTTGAAGCACGTATTAGCGCAATGCAAAGTAAAAATGAATACGTTGTTGTGCTACGAGATATAACACAACGAAAAGTAAATGAAGAAGCACTCCACCTTGCCTCACTAGTGTATAACAACAGTAGTGAAGGCATGGCAATCACCGATCCAACGGGCATTATATTTGATGTAAATCCTGCGTTTTGTAAAACGACTTTATATAGTAAAGAAGAAGTTATTGGCCGGTCCTCTTCAATTCTTTCATCAGGAAAACATGATAAGAATTTTTACAATAAAATGTGGTCTGAATTACAGCAAACAGGCCGCTGGCAAGGCGAGGTTATTAACCGTAAAAAGAACGGGCAGCTTTACTCTGAGTGGCTCACAATCGATACTATTTATGATACAAACAACGCACCTATTCGTCGTATCGCGATATTCACAGACCTCACAGAAAAAAAACAAGCTGATGAAACCATTTGGCGACAAGCTCATTTTGATCACCTAACTGACTTACCAAATCGTTTAGAGTTAAAGGAGCGATTAAATCAACGATTTTCAAATGTTGTTACTCCAGATAATCAATTGGTTGTCATGCTTTTAGATATTGATCACTTTAAAGATATTAATGACACATTAGGCCATCACTATGGCGATAACTTATTAAAACTCGTATCTCAGCGTATAGTCCAGTCGGCAAAAAACGCTGAGTTTGTGGCACGAATTGGGGGAGATGAGTTTGTTATTGTATTTAGTCACATTAAAAGTACGCGCCATATTAATCAAATTGCGAGTAATATTTTACTTAGTCTATCGTCAGCTTTGCATCTTGAAAACGAAGAGTTATTTATTAGTGCAAGCATAGGCATTGCTTGCGCTCCTAATGATGGTGAAAATACTGAACAGCTTTTAAAGGCAGCCGATCAGGCTATGTATAAAGCAAAAAGTAATGGTCGTAACTGTTTCGAGTTTTTCTCTGCTGACATGCGCGAATATGCACACGCGCGCATGGTGCTATTAAAAGACTTACGAAGTGCCATAGAACTTGAACAGTTTGAGTTATTTTATCAGCCCATAGTTGCTTTAAATGATTTACATATTCATAAAGCTGAAGCGCTTATTCGTTGGCAACATCCCGAAAAAGGCCTAATTAGCCCTATCGCATTTATCCCACTTGCTGAAGAAACCAGGCAAATAAATGCAATTGGTCAATTTGTATTTGCCCAAGCTTTGCAAACACTTAACGATATAAAAACACTAACCGATGATACTTTTCAAATAAGTGTAAACGTATCGCCAGTGCAATTATCCACGCCAGAGAGTGGCATAGATGAATGGTACGATATGCTAAAAGCAGCAAAACTACCTGCTTCGTCAATTGTCGCAGAAATAACTGAAGGCTTAATGGTTAACCCTGAAGCACTTACGCAAAGACGCCTAAAAGAAATAGTAAAATCAGGTATGCAGCTTGCTCTTGATGACTTTGGTACCGGGTATTCGTCGCTCGCTTACTTACAAGAAATGGACACCGACTATTTAAAAATAGATAAACGTTTTGTTGATAATATTCAAGTAGGCAGCCAAGAACTTGCATTGTGTGAAGCCATCATTGTTATGGCGCATCAGTTGGGCTTAAAAGTAATCGCCGAAGGAATTGAAACTAAATTACAAATGCAGCTACTACTTGAAGCAGGATGCGATTACGGTCAAGGTTATTTATTTTCAAGACCTTTAAATAAAAGCAGTTTTATGGCACTTCTAGCTGATAAAAAAGTAGCTTTGTTAAAATAAATAGACAAAAAATCACTGTTACGCAATAAATAATGCGTCTGCGCGGTCAAGTTAAGCAATCAGATATAAAGTAGTAACAGGATTTAAAAATGGCAAAAGCAACATTAGAGCAATGGCGAATGTTTAAAGCGGTTGTGGATCATGGCGGGTTTGCAGGCGCAAGCGCAGCTGTACATAAAAGTCAGTCAACCGTACACCATGCTGTGCAAAAACTTGAAGCCGCCTTGCAAATTAAGTTGCTTGAAGTAAAAGGCCGTAAAGCATTTTTAACCGATAGCGGTAAGCTAATTTTACGCAGAGCCGAGTTTTTAATTGAAGAAGCGACTAAAATAGAATCGGTAGCAAGTACGCTAAGCGAAGGCGTAGAAAGCACGTTAAAAATAGCTGTTGATGAAGTTTTTCCACACGCTATTTTATACCAAGCACTTGCTAAAACGAGTGAGCTTTACCCTCTTTTAAAAATTGATTTAGTAGAAAGCGTGCTAACAGGTGCAAACGAATTACTGCATAACTCAGTGGTTGATTTAGCTATTTCGTCAATTCCTATTTATGGAATTAGCTGCAGTACATTATGCGATATAGAGTTTATAGCGGTTGCGCATAAAGACCATGTATTACACCAACATACTGAACAACTCAACTTTCGTGATTTAAAGCTACATAGACAAATAGTAGTGCGCGATTCAGCAACCCACACCAGTCACAATGAAGGCTGGCTAGGTGCTGATATGCGCTGGACAGTCAGCCACTTACGTAACTCTATTGATATGGTTAGTCAAAATTTAGGTTACGCTTGGCTGCCAAAAACACAAATTGCACACTTAATTGAAGATCAAACCCTCATCGCACTTAATTTAGACCAAGGTACAACCCGCACTCTTAATTTATATTTAATGTGCAACGACAACGACAGGCTTGGTCCTGCAGCACAAGAATTTAAAGAGCAAATTACTGCACTTACTAATTTAGCTAATTAATACCTATTCGTTTTTTACATCGAGGTGATCTGCTACATAGGCGCCTCGTTGCCCACGCTCTTTAGCCGGCCCTACAGTGCTATCTTTACCTGTTTGCTGCTCAGTAGCTGCATTAATTACAGCACCTAATGTGATTATATAAGCGCTAATATACAACCACATCAGCATAATCACTACACCACCTAGTGAGCCATACGTTTCGTTATAACTAGAAAAACGCGACACATAAAAAGAAAAACCTATAGATGCCAAAATCCAAAGCACAGTAGCAATAGACGACCCCATTGTGATCCAACGCCATTTAGCCGGTTTACGATGTGGGGCATAACGATATAAAAGTACCAATGCAAAATTAAAGGTAAAAGCCAATAATGGCCAAGAAATGAGTTTAATTAATAAATCTATACTTTCTTTTAGTCCCACTAAATTAAGTACAATAGGTAAAATACCAATAATTAATAGCGCAAAAATTGCGACTACAATCGCTCCTACCGAAAATAGAAAGCGCACTAGTTGAGCCTGAAAAAATGAACGTTTTTCATATTCACGATAACTAATATTACATGCAGTAATAAGTGCTTGGCTGCCCTTTGAACTACTCCAAATAGTAAGTATGAGCGTACCAATTGCACTTAAGCTCAAGTTTGCACTTGAGGTTTTAGCAAGGCTAGAAACCTGAGATAAAATCAGTTCACTGGTGCTTGGTGGAAGCAAAGTAACTATTTTACTTAAGTGCTCACTTATATCTGTTGGGGATGAAAAGTACGCATACACTGATACCATCGCCGCAATGGCTGGAAAAATAGCAAGTAACGCATAAAATGCCACACCGGCTGCCACTATAGATAAGTTATCTTCACTCATTTGCTTAAAAATACGTTTAACAATATCCCACCAACCTATAAAAGGGATATGTGCAGGCTGCTCTGCTTGCTGTCCTCGTTTAGCTTCTTTCATTCTAAACCTCAATATTTGTATTACGTTACTACAGCAAAATATTTGCCAAGTTATAAGCATTTGGTACCAAACTTGCTAATATTTATCTATAAATGACTCTAACACGGAAGATAAGCCATGCTCGGTACCCTAAAAAGCAGTGTAGCGCTAAATAATACAACACCAATAACTGACGTGATCAAAGTTGATACACTTTCGTGGAATTTCTTTTATGAGCAAGGCGTGCAATTACTTCACGTAACAGCGCAAATATTACCCACTCTTTTACTCGGCATAATGCTTTTAGTACTCAGTTACTTAATTTCAGGACCACTTTCTAGATTACTAATCAAACCCATTGACTATATGACTGACAGCAAGCTTGTTCACCTAGTTATAAGGCGCAGCATAAGCACCCTAATAATTTTATTTGGGGTATATTTATTTTTACGTTTAGCAGGGCTTACTCAGTTTGCTGTTGCTATTATGAGTGGGACTGGGTTAATAGGTTTAATACTCGGCTTTGCTTTTAGAGACATAGCAGAGAACTTTATTGCTAGTTTATTACTGAGCGTAC
This sequence comes from Pseudoalteromonas arctica A 37-1-2, assembly GCF_000238395.3. Classification (GTDB taxonomy): domain Bacteria; phylum Pseudomonadota; class Gammaproteobacteria; order Enterobacterales; family Alteromonadaceae; genus Pseudoalteromonas; species Pseudoalteromonas arctica. The sequence goes on along the minus strand of NZ_CP011025.1, from coordinate 710,554 downwards.
AAAGACCTTTTAAAATTGACGATGTAATTGAAGTGGATGGCCGATTAGGTATTGTTAAAAAAGTAACCGCAAGAGCAACCACGCTTGTTGATTACGATGGCAATCATATTCAAATACCCAATGCGACTGTATATAAAAATACCATTAAAAACCTGACTGCCAATCCAAAAATGCGCGGCAAAGTAGAAATTGGTATTGGCTACGATAACGATATACGCAGCGCACAAACCCTCGCCCTCGATATTGCCAATCAACAAAATGCAGTACTTAGCGACCCACCCGCGCAGGTTTTAATAAAAAACTTAGGCTCATCTACTATTAACTTCGTTTTGTATTTTTGGGTTAATAGCGAGCAGCACAGTCCATTAAAAGTAGCCTCCCAGCTTATGCGCGAATTAGTCAATGAGTTCACAAAACAAAACATCAGCATGCCTGATGACGCACGAGAGAGAATTATACTCACCGACCCTAATGAAAGTGCTTCTAGCTTAGAGGAAAAACAACCATCGCAAATACAAAGCGAAAAAAGTGAAACTGTTGAGCAAACTAAAACGCTTGATGATGTAAGTAGTGATACTGACGAAATACGTGAACAAGCAGAGCAATCTCGCGATCCAGAACAAGGGAAAAATATTATTTAATTTCTTTACGTCGCACTAATATGTATTTATACATTAGTGCCTTTAAAACACGCACTTTAGTAATTTCGAAGTATGAGTTGCATGCTTTACAGCCTGGCTACGTGGTTAAGCGTAACTTAGCTATTTTTACTTTTGACCGCTTCGACTGAACTACTCAACTTTTGCACTGTAGCTTCAAGTTCTACTATCTTTTTGTTTTGGGCGTAACTTGAAAACCAGCTAGTAATAATTATTAAAAACACCAGAATGGACAATCTTCTGGTTTTTACTTTCAAAAATGTTTCTAAATTTTTAGCTTCACAAATACAAGACATCGCTTTCTCTCATTACCTTAATTATCTCGAATTAATAAGGTAATGGGAGAAAGCGACAAAATAGGTCGCGTCTTTTTTTATTTTGAAAGTTCAAATTTCCTGCAGGGAGGGTTTCGAGTTACTGACCGACAATGATTGCTAAGTAACTCGAAGTCACTGATGAAATTATAATGCTCAAAGCGCTAAGATAGTACAAATGGCTATTATTTGACCTCAACTCCATACTGACCCAATGATTTTATCATACGCCTAATAACTCTGGATTTTAGCTGCTTTGGTGCCTTTACAATAATCTGGTCTGATAAACCCATAAGCCAGTTCTCTAATTCCAAGGTATGAGGCAACTGAATAGAAATATCGATCCAATCATCTTGAGTAATCGAATTAGCAAAAGCCTTTTCGTCACTAACTTTCTGGCTAACATTAATGACTGATTCTTGGAATAGCTCTTTGGCATACCCTTTTACTGTGAGTTTCACATCAATTAGCTCTGCATTTACCAATATACCCACTGCACCTGTTTGAATGTATTTTGAAGTATCAAAGTCAGTATCGAACGTTTCATTTAACAGCTTGGCGCTATTAACCCGATGAAAAAGAAGATGCCTAGGTTCTTCATAATCATAAAAGTAGCAAATAAGAACCAACTTAGTGTCTCTTACCACCATCCCTATTGGTGAAATAAGGTGAATAGAATCCGAGTTCCCGTAAGTTATTTCTAATTTACGTTGCTCCAGTATTCCTTGAGTTATTAGGGATTTAATTTCAGTATTAATATTTAATGGTTTAAAAGCCAAAACATGTGGCAAGTTCGCAATTTTCGAAGGCCAAGAGTGCAATGATTTAGATCTCACAAGCGTATCTTTTGATTTTTTAAAAATTGCATTAAGCTGAGAAAATACCTCTTTAGGAAAGTAATCTTCAAGGTGTTGCTCGACTAGCTGAAGTGATAAAGCTTCCTCAGCAGAAATAGAAGGTAAGAAAATATCAGAACGTTTTCTAGAATAAGACCATTTGTACCCGTCAGGCGAGTCTGAACTTACTAGCCCAAATAAGTCTGCTACTTCCACTAAGTCTCGCTCTACAGTTCGTTTTGTGACTGTAAAACCTCTATTTTCAAGGCCTAATTGTAAAATTTTGGCTGTTGTCCACCTAGGAGTAATAGGGATAAGTTGCATCATATTAATAATGCGAGGGAGAGTCTTTCCTTTAGCCGTTGGCATCAACTTTGAGCTCATATTATAACTTAAAATTATAGATATATTATCATAAATTAAATGATAACAGCAGGTTAGCCTATGGTTGTAGATAGGGCATTTCACTCTTTTTATATATAAAAGAACTTTTATAGCAGAATGCTTTGGGTTAATCTGCGTGCGATAACGATGATCTAGAAGTTATTTAAAAGCCCCGTAACCATGTTTTTAAGCCCCCAAGCTTCTCTAGCATTTAATAAACACTTAGCAAGGAAACTTAATGAAAGCAGACTTTCACATTAGAAGCTATGAAAATAGTACGTTGTACCGCTCATTTGAAAGTGATGAATTATCAATCCCCCCTAGTCAAAAAATAAAATACATCGTTCCAATAAATACCAACGATTCTATAAAAATTAAGCAAATGATATTAGCTTATAAAGTAGCAAATAATGGTGTTACCGATAAACACTCTAAGCCGCACTGGATTTATGTTGATGATATTTTGAAGGTTAACAACAGCGATGAAGAGTTATTTGCCGTTCAGTACGAAGGGCATGAAAATCACAAAGATTATGCCGAATTTCCTACAGAAAAAGTGGCTACTGAGTTATTTGATACTTTGACTCAGAGAAAATGGCAGTCTTTAAATTGTTTGACCCATACATTAATCGATAAAAAAGCATATCAATTAAGTAAAAAGCTATCTCAACACTTATTGGATTTTTATCATGAAAATAAACCATCAGCTATTGACGAATACGACCTTGAACAAGATTTGTTAAAGAATAAAGCAATTAAAACAGACCTTGGCTGGCAGATCAAAATCAATGACTACCAAATCAACTTTCTTTTAAAAGAGTTAAGTGAGGATGATCACCCCATAGAAATTAAAAAACTGCGTGCGCAACATCAAGATGAGTCAATTGTTTACTTGAATTTAGACCGTCGAGACTTTGATATTAAGTTAGGTTTGCAAGCGTCTGTAGATGACGACACGCTTATTTCAGAGCCTCACGATGTCGAGCAATTTGTAGCAACTGCTAATATGTTAATTAATGGAGGCTCCGTAGAGTTATTCGTTTTCGCTCTCAGAAAGCCTGATTCAAATAATGCATGGGTGGGTTCCTTAAACCTACTAAGTTGAGTAACTGAATGACCAATATTTAATATAAACAACATTGCGACTTATTCTGTCGCAAGTATTTTATATTATGAACATGTGTTGTTTCCGTGAGGGAGCAGAAGAAAAAGTGTGAGAAACTTTTTCATCATGGCCTACTAGATGTAGGCCTTTTTTTGATCAAAAAACGCTTAACTATAGAGGAAGGAGTAGTTAGTCTAAAAATGAATGAGACAATGAAATATTTAATTTACTACCCATAATTAACTAGCCAAAACATCCATAAGAGCTATGAGGTACCACATAAATAATTATAACTTTATAAAACGCAGCAAAATTACTCCCCTTAAGGATTTAAAACTAGTAAAGCGACCCAGTGGTGGGTTTCGCAAACACCCTTCGAACTTTTTTAAGCGAAATTGCTTAGATAAATTTGAATCTAAAGGCACTCAAGACCTTGCTGATAAAACAAACATAGAAATCGAGACTCTAAAACAATTTATGGTAGCTAACTTGGCTGTTAACTCTGTGCTAGCCGACAAACTAGAAAAAGCGACTAAAATTAGCGCTGCAACTTGGTTGGAATTACAACGTCAATATGATGAGTATATAAAATAACTCTTACTTGGGTGGCTAAACAAGACTAACCACTTTCGAGATTAAGAAGCTACTTTCATAGTGTTATTTTACGCTGATAAAAAGGTTGATCTGGGTTACTTTTACCGTGGATTCTCAACTATGACTTTAGTTTATATTACTTTAAGGTTGCTAAAATGAGCTCAAACAAGCTTTTAATTAAATCACTGGATCTGGCTTCAAAATATCATGCGCAGCAAAAGCGAAAGTCAGATGAGTCACCCTATATAAATCATTTGATAGAAGTGGCAGTCCTACTAACTGATATCGCTGAAATTGATGAAAACGATGAGCTATGCGCCGCAATACTGCATGACATTTTAGAGGACACTGATATTACAAGAGGGGAGATTTATAAAACCTGTGGTAATCGTGTTCTGGAATTAGTAGAAGCCCTTACTGACGATAAATCGCTATCTTTAGAGGAGCGAAGAGAAGAAACGCTTAAAATGCTTCCGAGTAAGTCAATCTCGGTAAAGCGTATCAAATTAGCTGACCTGTGCTCTAATGCTTGTACAATACCTTCTGGTTGGTCACCTGAACGCAAGGTAGATTACTTTTTCTGGTTAGATCAGGTTGCTGACATCTGCGCAATATCTAGCCTCTCGCTGTATAATGAATACTTGAAAAGAAGAGCTGAGTATTTCTCTAAATAGTGCCCTCAATTTAGCTATTATTTTTATTTAAAATGAAGATTAGCCAGATAAACCTGTCACTTTGGGGTTTAGTTTCACTTTTACAAACGGGTGTTAAACTTTGCTCAGTAATTTACTTTTGTAAGCCCTTAAATTTAACCAGTGCCGCTAAAGCGGTGCCTACAGCATAACCCAAACACAAAATTTGATCAGTTTCAGCCTAAAATCTGAAACCTGTTAACTCAAAAAAGCATTAATTTGACAGCGGAGACTGAGAGTTGAACACTTATTTTATTTACAACCACAAAAAAGCCCGCAGCGTTAACTGCGGGCTTTTTATTGAATGAGTGAGTCAGCCGTATAAGCCGGGTTTTGTCCTTTCCGAAGAAAGTGATAATCATTCGTCTAGGCCATAAATCGCTCTATGGCTCAAGCAACCTACCCGGTTCCAACGTGGGCCACGCCATAAGGAACCCTATTTGGTCTTGCTCCGAGTGGAGTTTACCTTGCAACCGACTATTACTAGCGGCCCGGTGCGCTCTTACCGCACCCTTTCACCCTTACCAATCGAGATTGGCGGTCTCCTCTCTGCTGCACTTGTCGTGGGCTCACGCCCCCCAGCCGTTAGCTGGCACTCTGCCCTATGGAGCCCGGACTTTCCTCCCCCTGATCATTTTCGTCACAGGCAGCGATCATCTTGGCTGACTCGGCGCGCAGTATACATGAGGCTAATACCAAGCGCAGTAAAATTTACTCTTTTTCTTCAATAATTGTTTTGTATAGAGCGTTTTTCTTCATACCAAAGTATTCTGCAACCACACCACAGGCCTTTTTCATTGGCATTTCACTTTCAAGCAGTGCCAGCATTTTGCGCGCTTCAGGCGGAACATCGTCTATTTGCTTTGGTTTGCCCGGAAGCATAAGCACTATTTCGCCGCGCTGCTTGGTAGGATCATCAGTTAAAAACTGTTTAAGCTCACTTACACTACCATTAAAAAATGTTTCAAAGGTTTTGGTTAGCTCTTTAGCAAACACAACTTGCTGCTCATCACCAAGGGCTAGTGCTAAATCATCAAGGCTTGCCATAATACGGTGCGTACTTTCGTACATTATGCTGGTAATGCCTGAGTTAACAGCTTCGGTAAAAAAGTCTTGGCGAGCTTTGCTTTTAGCTGGCGTAAAACCAATAAACTGAAAGCGGTCAGTTGGTAAGCCTGAACAACATACGGCTGTAATTGCAGCACATGCACCTGGAACAGGTGTAACATGAGCACCTTGTTCACGACACAGATTTACAACAGCGTAGCCTGGATCACTAATTAGTGGTGTACCAGCGTCAGATACTAAAGCAATATTTAAACCTTGATTAAGTTGATCAATAATTTGTTGTGCTTTTTGCTTTTCGTTGTGGTCGTGTAATGCAAACGTTTTTGCCTTAATTCCAAAGTGGCTAAGTAGCTTGCCGGTATGGCGAGTGTCTTCAGCAGCTATTAAGTCAACTTGCGATAATGTCGCAATGGCACGGTGACTTAAGTCGTCATAATTGCCAATTGGGGTGGCAACAATGTAAAGAGTGCCAATTTTCTGTGAATTCTCCTCATTTAACATTGAGGTCTCCTGCGTCAGTCAGTAATATAAGCAAATCGCGTTAACGTATTGGGAAATCATTGTGCGACTTAAACTAGTTAGTCTATTAATTATATTGTCAGGGTTATCGGCGTGTAGCACAACCGAAAAACCAACTAAAAACAGCGATAACGTAAGTAACCGCACTAATGCACTGCAAAATCAGGCAACCAGTGCGCAATCTATCTATCAATTGGCGCAAAACCGCCAAGGTGCCGATAAAATACAGTTATTGTATAGCGCCCGTGATGCAGCAATTAGTGAGCAAAACTGGCCTTTATTAGAGATAATTGGTAATGAGCTTGAATTAACCGCAAGTGTTGATCAAATCCAGAACCGTCTTTATATTGCATTTGCACAAAAACAACAGAATAAAAATGATCAAGCTTTGGTTATTTTACAGTCGCTAGACGGACAACTGACTCAACCTGAGCATTTTGCTTGGCATCAGTTTTTAACGGCCAGCATTTACGCATCGCAAAATTTTCCTAAAAAAGCTGCACCCTACTTTTTTAGAGCCTCTGAAACAGCAACAAAAAATAATATAGAAATCCCTCAACTTAATCAAAATTTGTGGGATAACTTAAAGCAACTCTCTTCTTACGCGCTTGAACGCTTTAACCGTGGTTCGGTTATTCAGCAGGGGTGGGCTAACCTAGCGTTATATCATCAAGTATATGCAAGTAGTGGCGTAGAGTTAGATCAAGCGATCAACAATTGGCGCAGACGCTATATTGGGCATCCGGCTTTTACTGTATTACCTGAACAAGACGAAATGCTTACTGAACTTGCTCCTATCAATATAGAGCGCTTAGTTGTGCTGTTTCCACAATCGGGCCCTAACGAACGTTTAGGTGATGCCCTTAAAGCTGGCGTATTAGCTGCACTTGATACGCAAAATATCAACGACACTATTTTTATTGATGAAAACCTAAGTACAGAAGAAATTGCAGCGCAACTTGAAGAAATAAAGCCTGACTTTGTAATTGGTCCTCTACTTAAAGCAAATATTGATAAACTAGCTAATGCGCAAACTCTTATTGATACCCCGGTACTGCATTTAAACACCTTTGATGGTGAGCGAATTTCGCTTCAGCATTATTACTTTGCACTAAACCCTGAGCACGAAGTACAACAAGCCTTAGAACACTTTTTAACTAAGGGCTATCAAAAACCTATGTTGCTTGCACCAAATAACGCAAATGGCCAACGCTTGGTTGATTACTTTAACTTACAGTGGCAACGCTATAGCGAAACCAAGCCGCAAATAGGTTTTTATAACGATAAAAAAGATATGCCTAATACAATTACCAGCTTGTTAGAAGTTGATAAATCAAAAGAGCGCATAAAAACGATTAAAGCACTATTTAAACAGGAAGTAGAAAACGAAACCCGTTCGCGTAGTGATATAGACGTTATTTATATTTTGGGTGATGCAATAGAAACACGCTTAATTAAACCTTACCTTGATGTAAACGTAAGTACATTTGCAGATCGTATTCCACTTTATGCCAGCTCTAAAAGTCATAGTAAACAAATTGACAGTACTGACAAAGGCGACTTAGACGGCCTATACTTCACTGAATTGCCGTGGATGCTCGATTCGCAAATTAAACAACATAACTTACGCCAGCAGTATGATTCGTTATGGCCAGAGCAAGTAGATATTAGCCAACGCTTATTTGCAATGGCGTACGATGCTGTATCAATATTACATGACATCAGGCAGTTAAGCGTAATGCCAGGCAATCAATATAGTGGTTTAAGCGGTAAGTTATCTGTTAATACCAGCGGCCATATAGAACGCACGCTCGACTGGGCTCAATATACAAACCGTCGCATTAAGCCTGTGCAATTAGAAACACAACGCCCTGTACCATTGTTTATGCAATCAGCGGGTGACATACAAACTATCAATTAAACTTAATTAAGGGGGCGGCATGTCGTGGTTTAAAGAGCTGTGGCACAATAGTCGCGAAAAAGGCCAGTATTATGAGCTTGAAGCGCAAAAATACTTAGTTACTCAAGGGCTAACACCCATAGAACGTAATTATTACTGCCCCTTTGGTGAGCTTGATGTCATTATGAAAGAAGGCGATACCCTTGTATTCGTTGAGGTTAAGTTTCGCAAAAATAATGCTCGTGGCGGTGCCAACTATGCGCTTAGTCCACAAAAACAAGCTCGATTAAAACGTAGTATTTATCATTACTTAGCAGCTAAAAATTTAACTAACCAAGCTCTAAGAATTGATTATGTAGCCATTACAGGAGAAGCATCTCCTAATATTAATTGGCTTAAAAATGTATTTTAAACGCAAATACAAAGATAAATTATTGGTAGGCTATGCAAGACACAATTAAAGAAATTTTTACAGAAAGCATTCAAGTTCAAATCGCTGCTGGTGAAGTGCTACCTAGTGCGCTTGAGTCAGCTGCATTTACTATTGCACAAAGTCTGATCAACGGAAATAAACTCATTTGCTGCGGTACTGCAAATTGCCACATGCTCGCTCAGCATATGGCGGGTGTGTTGGTTAATCATTATGAAACCGAACGTCCCTGCTTACCTGCAATTGCTCTATCGCAAGAAAACGTTAATCTGGGGCAAAGTACTCAAGTGGACGATCACGATACATTTGCTCGCCAAGTCCGCGCTTTTGCCCAACAAGGTGATTTATTGCTTGTACTGGCTATAAACGGTAACGAAAAACATGTTATTTCTGCCGTTGAAGCTGCACTAACTAAAGATATGAAGGTCATAGTTATGGTTGGTGATGATGGTGGCGAGTTGGTAGGCCTACTTGGACCTAACGATGTTGAAATTAGATCGCCATCTAAACGCCCTAGCCGCATTATCGAATCCCATTTAGTTAACTTACATTGTTTAAGCGAACTTGTTGATTTAACGCTTTTCCCTCAGGATGAAAATTATGTTTAAACGCTCTCTTATTGTTTTAGGTACTGTTGTATTACTGCAAGGCTGCGCAGCCGCTGTTGTTGCAGGTACAGCCAGTGCAGTAACTGCAGCGAACGACCGCCGTACTATTGGCTCTCAAATTGACGATAACAATATTGAAATAAAAGCCAGTATTGCACTTAGCGAAGTAGAACGTCTTGAAAAGTTTGCCAATATAAGCGCTGTAAGCGTTAACGGTATTGTTTTACTTGTTGGCCAAGTATCTAACGAAGAAATGAGAAACGAAGCGCAGCGCACCATTGAGGGCGTTTCAGGTATTCGTAAAATACATAACCAAATTCGTATTGGCTCAAATACTGGCATTACTACACAAACTCACGACTCTTGGCTAACTTCTAAAGTCAAAGCCCAGCTACTAACAGCAAAAGACATTAGCAGTAATAACATTAAAGTAGTGACAGAAAATGCTGAAGTTTTTTTAATGGGCTTAGTATCTGACTCTGAGTCAACTCAAGCTGTAAATATTGCCCGCAATGTTTCTGGCGTAGAGCGTGTAATTAAAGTATTTGAATACTTGTAAACACAAAATACAGACATAAAAAAACCGCTTATTCAGCGGTTTTTTTTGGCATTTACTTATTATTTAATAACGCGTAAATGAGAGCCTTTTTTCTTCTCAGGCTTTTCTGGTGGTGTTTCATCAATAAACTCAGCTGATGAATCAACACTTTCAAGCTCTGGCACAAAATCGTCTTCGTCCTCTAAAAACTCATCTGCGGTAAAGACTGTTCCTTCGCCATTTTCACGCGCGTATATTGCAAGCACAGCACCTAGAGGTACATACACTTGCATTGGCTGACCACCAAAGCGCGCACTGAAGCTAAGTTGGGTTAAGTCTAACGAAAACTGTGTGACCGCTGATGGACTTATGTTTAAAACAATTTGTCCGTCTTGAACAAATTGTGTTGGCACTTGTACATTTGCAAATCCAGCGTCTACCACTAAATGCGGTGTACACTCGTTATCGACTATCCAATCAAAAAAAGCACGTAATAAATAAGGACGATTAGGCGTCATTATAAACGGATCTCACGCTCAGCTTCAGTTAAAGAGGCCTGGAATGACTCACGTTCAAATAAACGGATCATGTACTCTTTAAGCTCTTTAGAACCTGCACCATTAAGCTCAATACCAAACTCTGGTAAACGCCATAATAGTGGAGCTAAATAACAGTCTACTAAGCTAAACTCTTCACTCATAAAGTAAGGTGCTTCGCTAAAAATAGGTGCTACAGCAAGCAATGCTTCTGTTAGCTCTTTACGAGCTTGAGCAGCGTCTGACGTGTTGTTACTGATTTTGTCAGCTAGGCTGTACCAATCAGTATCAATACGATGCATCATTAAGCGGCTACGACCACGCATTACCGGGTAAACAGGCATTAGTGGAGGATGAGGAAAACGTTCATCAAGGTATTCCATGATGATGTTTGCCTGGTATAAACCAAGCTCACGGTCAATCAGTGTTGGCACTGTACCGTAAGGGTTAATTTCGTGAAGTGCTTCTGGCAAGTTATCTTTTTCAGCCAAATGAATATCTACACTTACACCTTTTTCCGCAAGTACAATACGTACTTGGTGGCTATACATACAGTTAGCACCAGAAAAAAGGGTCATTACAGGGCGCTTATTGGCAGCTACGGCCATGCCTATACCTCCATTAAATAACTAAAACAGCAAAAGGGGCTTAAGCCCCTATTGCAAAATTACCTTTAAAAATGTTCAACCTAATGAACATCTCTCCAGTATTCTTTCTTAAGCATAAATGCCAAGATAAACAGGATAATTAAAAATCCTATTACCTTAATACCTAGCGCTTCCGATTCAAGACGCGAAGGTTCACCCACGTACTCAAGGAAGTTTGTTAAATCACGAGCCGCTTGGTCGTATTCATCTATGCTTAATTCGCCCGTACCATCTGTTTCAGTAGCAATAACTTTAGTCACAGTGTGACCATGCTCTTGTACTTCTTTAGTGATAGGTGTTGGTAAACCTTGTAGTTCCTGAAGAACGTGAGGCATACCTACCGATGGGAAAACAATGTTGTTAACCCCAAACGGGCGAGATTCATCTTTATAAAACGATTTTAAGTACGTGTAAATATAATCTGGTGATTTTACACGAGCAATTAGAGTTAAATCCGGCGGAGCCGCACCAAACCATTTTGCTGCATCGTCTTTTGTAATCGCGTTAGTAATATGACTACCAACTTTAGAACCGTCAAAAATCAACTGCTCTAAACCAACCTCTGTTGGGATACCGATATCACGAAAAGTACGTTCATAACGTTGATACTGCATTTGGTGACAACCAAGACAGTAGTTCATGAACAACTTTGCACCGCGTTGTAAAGATGGTTGATCAGTAAGGTCGTTGTTCGCTTCCATTAAAGGAACCGATGGACCCGCTGCCATAACCATGTTCGGCAACAAGTTTACTGATAAAGCAAATAAACCAATAATAAGCTTCTTCATCATTTCGTTAACCTCTCTGGCAATGGCTTAGTTTTTTCGTTCTTACTGTATACAAACAACAGTACGAAGAACATAAAGTAAGTCACAGTACAGATTTGAGAAATAATCGTTTTCATATCAGTTTGTGGAGTTGCGCCCACCCAACCTAGAAGAACGAAAGTTACAACAAAACCTGCAATGTTCCATTTATGGAAACCACAACGGTAACGAACCGATTTAACTCTACCACGGTCTACCCAAGGTAGTAACGCAAGTACCACAATCGATGCACCCATCGCCGCAACACCGATTAACTTATCAGGGATTGCACGTAAGATTGCATAGAATGGCGTAAAGTACCAAACCGGGAAAATATGCTCAGGTGTTTTAAGTGGGTTAGCTGCCTCGAAGTTTGGACCTTCTAAAAAGAAGCCATTCATCGCTGGCATAAAGAACACAACCCAACAGAACAATATTAAGAAACCAACCACACCCACAATATCTTTAACTGTGTAGTAAGGGTGGAATGGTATCGCATCAACAATATCTTTCTTGTCAGTGTAATACTCATGAAATTTAAATTTAGGCTTATCTTCTTCAGCTACTGAGCCTTTCTTACGTTTAATCTCAATACCTTCAGGGTTATTTGAACCCACTTCATGTAGAGCAACAATGTGTAAGAAAACTAAGATTACGATAACCAATGGTAGTGCAATTACATGTAATGCAAAGAAGCGGTTAAGCGTTGCACCTGATATTACATAGTCACCACGGATCCAAAGTGTTAAGTCATCACCAATAACCGGAATAGCCCCGAATAAGGAGATGATTACCTGTGCACCCCAGAACGACATTTGCCCCCATGGTAATAAATACCCCATGAATGCTTCAGCCATTAGCGCTAAGAAAATAAACATACCAAATAACCACAGTAACTCACGTGGTTTTTGATAAGAACCGTAGATCATGCCACGGAACATATGCATATATACAACGATGAAAAACGCTGATGCACCGGTTGAGTGCAAGTAACGTAATAACCAGCCATATTCTACATCACGCATGATGTATTCTACTGAAGCGAATGCGCCTTCAGAAGACGGAACAAAGTTCATCGTTAACCAAATACCTGTTAGGATTTGGTTTACTAGTACCAACATGGCTAATGAGCCAAAAAAGTACCAGAAGTTAAAGTTTTTAGGTGCTGGATACTGTGCAATGTGCATGTTCCAAACACGTGTCATTGGGATACGGTCGTCTATCCAACCAATAATCTTACCAAACATTAGGCTGCCCCTTTTTCTTCGCCCACTAAAATAGTGGTCTCATCAAGAAAAGTATAAGGTGGTATCTCTAAGTTTAATGGAGCAGGTACCGATTGAAATACACGGCCAGCCATATCAAATTTAGAACCATGACATGGGCAATAGAAGCCATCATCGGTTCCTTCAACTTTCTCACTAAAGTTACCTTGGAAAAAGCCAGGTGAACACCCTAAATGCGTACAAATACCTACAGCCAGAAAGATTTCTGGACGTAATGAACGGTAATCATTTGTTGATGATTCTAATTGTTGTGGCTCTTGCGAATGCGGATCACGAAGTTGACCTTCATGTTCTTTCATTTGCTCAAGCATTTTTGGGGTCCGTGATACAACCCATACAGGTTTACCACGCCACTCGACACGTATTAATTGTCCCGGTTCAAGTTTGCTGATATCTACTTCTACAGGCGCACCCGCAGATTTAGCTCGCTCACTTGGATTCCAAGACGCAATAAAAGGAACAGCAGCCCCAGCCGCACCAACACCACCTACAACAGAGGTAGCTATGGTTAAAAAGCGACGTCGGCCATTGTCTACAGGCGCATTGCTCATCCACTTATCTCCACTATGATTCTCAACACTTGCTATATTGAGAACATCAGTTACAGCAGGTTAATTATTCGAATTTTTAAAATAGAAGCGATCATAATTAAAACCCTTGATTAAAACAAGGTTATTCAAAGCCCTATGCTCGAATAAAACTAACTTGATCAAAATTTGATTAAGTAAGCTCGAGAATAAAGCCGAACGACTATAATAACGCTTCTGTAAAAACAATATACTGACCAAGATCAACACCACTAAGAGGAAACAGTAAAAACTGTACATAGTGCGGTTAAACTCACTCATTTTACTTCAATGCCAATTGTAGCAAAAAATTCCACCAATTAACTGATGGATTTAAACTAATTACGATAATTATTTAACTTTTTTGCAGCTATCTGAGTGTTTTTTAACTTTCGTTTGATTAATACGCAGTTATTAATCAATTTGATCATCATTAATTGCTGCAATCACCCTGTATCACCGTCGATATAAATAACTTTATATTAAGTTGCAAATGTAAACATTTTGATTTGAAAACAAAAAACCCAGCATAAGCTGGGTTTTTGAATTCTTGATAACGTATAGATTAACGTTTTGAGAACTGTGGACGCTTACGCGCTTTCTTAAGACCCACTTTCTTACGTTCAACTTTACGTGCATCACGTGTAACAAAACCTGCTTTACGAAGTTGTGAACGTAATGATTCGTCAAACTCCATAAGTGCACGAGTGATACCATGACGGATAGCACCAGCTTGACCAGTTGTACCACCACCAGAAACGGTGATGTAAAGGTCAAATTTTTCAGTCATATCAACTAGCTCAAGAGCTTGATGAACAACCATGCGTGCTGTTTCGCGACCAAAATACTCTTCTAGAGAGCGTTTGTTGATTACGATGTTACCAGTGCCTGGGCGTAAGAATACGCGAGCACTTGAACTTTTACGACGACCTGTACCGTAGTATTGATTTGCCATGATGGTGCTCCTTAAATGTCTAGAACCTGAGGCTGTTGTGCAGCATGGTTGTGCTCAGTACCTGTGTAAACTTTAAGTTTACGGTACATAGCGCGGCCTAAAGGACCACGTGGCAACATGCCCTTAACAGCCTTCTCGATGATCATTTCAGGCTTTGCAGCTTGAAGTTTATCAAAAGTAGTAGACTTAAGACCACCTGGAAAACCAGAGTGTGAATAGTACACTTTGTTTTTGAATTTGTTACCAGTTACAGTAACTTTTTCAGCGTTGATAACGATGATATAATCACCAGTATCTACGTGCGGTGTATATTCAACTTTATGCTTACCGCGTAAGCGATGAGCGATTTCAGTAGCGATGCGACCTAAAGTTTTACCTTCAGCGTCAACTACGTACCAGTCACGTTTTACTGTTTCTGGTTTAGCAACAAACGTTTTCATTTATAAAAATCCAATGTTTTTCAATTAAAACCACAAGTAGTTAATATTAACTACTGCTCTAAGTTTGCTATAACCCCTTCGAGTTTTAGACTTTTGCGCCGCTCACAAGTGGCTAGACTATATGAGGGCATAGAACGCAACGTGGCAGACGCGGGAGTATACCAGCACTTAAAACACATTGCTACTCGCCGGTTGTTTTTTCCACAAGAAATTTTAGAAATAAGAAGTACTATATATGCACCTCTTATTTTTAATGGCTAACCTATTATACTTTTACCTACTTATTTAAACCAAATGCTCTCTAGCTAAATACTCTAGAGACTGCATTTCTTGCAAACGGCTTATACAGCGCTTAAATTCAAAGTTTAAATTACCTTGGGTATAAAGTTCGGTAATAGGTTTTTCAGCCGATATAATTAAAGTTACATGGCGCTCGTAAAATTCATCCACTAAAGCAATAAAGCGTCTAGCAGCATCATCATTAGTTTGCCCAAGCTGTTTTACGTTAGAAATAATCACCGTGTTATATAAGCGGCTAATCTCCATGTAATCAACCTGACTACGCGCTGTTTCGCACAATTCACTAAACTCAAACATCACCACGCATTTGGCTACTTTTCGCGTTTTGATTAAACGACCTTCTATCTCTATCGGCTCATCTAATTGTCCAGGCTCTGACGATAGCTTATCGAAGTATTCAAATAGGTTTTTATCCGCTTCTTTATCTAACGGACTATGAAAAATTTCGGCTTGCTCTAAGGTACGCAACCGATAATCAATACCTGAGTCTACATTAACTATTTCTGTATTGAGCTTAACCAGTTCTATAGCAGGGACAAAGCGGGCACGCTGCAAGCCATTTCTGTAAAGCTCATCAGGCACTATATTAGATGTAGCAACAAGTACTATACCCCGTGCAAATAGCGCTTCCATTAAGCCACCTAGCAACATAGCATCGGTAATGTCTTGAACAAAAAACTCATCAAAACAAATTATGTCTGTTTCTGCTTTGAAAGTGTCGGCTATTTTTTCTAATGGATTAGCCGTATTGTTTAGTTTTTTAAGCTCATTATGCACTCGGTGCATAAATCGATGAAAGTGCACGCGCATTTTACGTGTGCCCGGTAGTGATTCGTAAAAAGTGTCAACTAAATAAGTTTTACCACGCCCTACTCCACCCCAAAAGTACAAACCTTTTATAGGCGCAGGTTCATCTTTACTAAATAACTTAGCAAAAAAACCTTTTTGTTTTGGCTTTGCCTGAGTTAGGTCATCGTATAGACGTTGTAAATGGCGCACAGCATTTTCTTGTGCTGCGTCGTGTACAAAGTCATCTCGCTTTAAGTCTTGTTGGTATGTTTGCCAAGGAGTCATATCTATTTACAGTTAAAACACAGTTTAATTTGCAAAGCATATTAACACGCATCATAACTCGGGGTATATTACACTTAGTATGATTTATAATTGAATCGGCATTCGTTAGTTATTTTCCCAAAGGGGTAGTTTTTATGGGCACAGTTATGTGGGTAGGTTTAATTGTTATTGCTGCTGTTGTAGCATTTTTTATTGGCGCATTTGTTACTAAAAAACAATTCAAACAAGATGAATTAAAAGAGCAGGCAGAGCAAGCTGAAAATGCGTTAGAGCAGTATCGTCAAGATGTAGCTGATCATTTAGCGAATACTGGCAAGCTCGTAAATAAAATGAAAGAAAACTATGATCAACTGCTTAGTCACGTTGAAGAAACAAACCAACTTCTTCTAGAAGATAGAAATAAAGCACCAGCAGAACCTTATTTTTCTAAAGAAACAACAGAACAACTACAAGCGTCTTTAAAAGAGCGTCGTTCAGATCGTTCTTCAGCCGCAGCACAACCAGCTGATTATGTATCGGGTGAATCTGGTTTATTTGCTGGTCAAAATAAAGTTTCAGAACATTCTAAAGTATCTTGATGAACTTTTTTTAGACCCCATAGTCTTTAGATATAACAGCTTTGTTGTTTTATCTTAATAAATCGAAAAGGGCTGCTTTTAAAGTAGCCCTTTTTGTTTTTGCTTTATCTTAAGTGGAGTTACCCCTGACTATGAAAATGAAATTATCACTTATCAGCGCAGCTATTCTATCTACAAGCTTATTAATGAGCCCTGTAGCGTCTTATGCAAAAATGCCAATTGCAGTAAATGGTCAACAACTACCCACTCTTGCCCCCATGCTAGAGAAAATATCTCCTGGTGTTGTAAGTATCCAAGTTTCAGGCTCTAAAGAAGTACGCCGCCGTGCAGATCCTCTCGAATATTTTTTTGGACAGCAACAGCCTCGCAGTCAAAAACGCCAATTTAGTGGATTAGGTTCTGGGGTCATTATTGATGCTGATGAGGGCTATGTAGTGACTAATAACCACGTAATCCAGGACGCCGAAAAAATGGTAGTTACTCTCGAAGATGGCCGTGAATTTGAAGCTACTAAAATTGGTACTGACACAGAATCAGACATCGCTCTTTTACAAATAGACGCTGATGACTTAACCGAAATCAAACTCGCTAACTCAGATAATTTACGAGTGGGCGACTTTGCGGTTGCGATTGGTAACCCGTTTGGCCTTAGCCATACAGTTACCTCTGGTATTGTTAGTGCCCTTGGTCGAAGTGGTTTAAACATTGAGGGCTACGAAGATTTCATTCAAACCGACGCAGCTATTAACCAAGGTAATTCTGGCGGTGCCTTAGTTAACCTTAATGGTGAGTTGATTGGTATTAATACCGCTATTTTAGGTGCTTCTGGCGGCAACGTGGGCATTGGTTTTGCGATTCCATCTAATATGATGAAAAATCTAGTCGATCAAATTATTGAACATGGTGAAGTGCGTCGAGGCTCGTTAGGCATTTCTGGTCGTCCACTTGATGCTGGACTTGCAAAAGCACAGCAACTTGATGTCAAACAAGGTGCTTATGTAATGCAAGTAATGGACGACACTGCCGCAAGTAAGGCTGGAATTGAAGCTGGTGACGTTATTGTTAGCATAAACGGTGGCGACATTAGTGGCTTTCATGAACTACGCAGCAAAATTGCTACGCTAGGTGAAGGCCGTGAGATAAAACTAGGCATTTACCGCGATGGTAAAATTAAAACAGTGAAAGTAACCCTTGATGGTGCATCAGGTGTTACAGCGACCGGTGAAGAGCTGCATCCTGCATTCCAAGGCGCGACACTTGAAAATGTACAAAAGAATAGTAATAAAGGTGTTGAGGTTACTTCTGTAGACCCTCGCTCACCGTCTGCCCGTGTTGGCCTTGAAGAAGGTGATATTATTATGCAAGTGAATCGTCAACGAGTTGAAACGATTCGCGACATGAATAAAATCATCGACAGTACAAAAGGTAATATAGTACTTGGCGTGCAACGTGGTCGTGAGTCTATATTTATTTTAATTCAGTAATAAATAGCACTATTAATGTAATAAAAATAACAGTGGCACTTGCCGCTGTTATTTTTTTTATGTCATCATAAAGAGATTGCTCACTTACATAATAAGAAAATCGTGCTGAAACTAATAAAATTTATTCTTCCCCCTTTATTTGCAGGCCTAAGTATTGCTTTTTTAGTGGTTTTTTTCAGCCCTAATATGCGAGCGGCTTTACTTCCAAATGTTCCCCTACCAAGCGCAATGAGTTCGAGTCACCTGAGTTTTTCTGATGCAGTTAAACGAGCAGCTCCTTCTGTGGTTACTATTTTTTCAGAAAGTATTTCCAAAGAACCTCGTTATAAAAGAAAAAACACGGTACAAGAGCTAGGCTCTGGCGTCATCATGTCGCAAGACGGTTACATTCTTACCAACTACCATGTTGTTAATAATGCAGATCAAATTATGGTTATTCTAACCGATGGCAGACGCTTTTTTGATGTACAGCTAATTGGTTTTGATACTATTACTGATTTAGCCTTACTTAAAATAAATGCAGATCACCTTCCGGTAATTCCTGTAAATGATAGCTATGTATCCAGTGTAGGCGATGTTGTACTTGCCATAGGTAACCCGCTTAATTTAGGCCAAACAATCACGCAAGGCATTATTAGCGCAACGGGTAAGCAAAAAATTACAGACAGTCCGTACAATAACTTATTGCAAATGGATGCGGCTATTAATGTGGGCAACTCTGGCGGCGCATTAGTTAACTCCAATGGTGATTTAGTCGGTATTACTTCTGCGCAGTTTAAAACGCGTGAGAACTTGAATATTCAAGGAATATTCTTTGCGGTTCCTTACTCACTTGCTAAAAAAGTAATGGGTAAGCTCATTCGTCATGGTCGCGTTGTGCGCGGCTATTTAGGCTTTGAGGGCACAGCAGTAGATAGTACCGGCAAGGAAGTAAACGACAGCCTAACCCCAGTTACTGGCATGCGTATTACTAATTTAGACCCTTTGGGACCAGCATGGCAAGCGGGTATTGAAGAGCAAGATATTGTTATTAAAATTGCAGGGCTTTCGGTAGCAAATCCACAAAAAGTGCTGGAAGAAATAGGTAATACAGAACCAGGTAAAGAAATAGAATTTGAGCTTTACCGGAATGGTAAAATAGAAAAAATCATGGTGGTGGTAGCTGAGCTTGAAACAAAGCTTTAATAAAGAATAATACCAACTTTCATAAATCGTCAATAAAAAGGTCGGATAGCAATTTGCGTATCCGACCTTTTTAAAATAGCTTAGCTAGTTAAATATCTACTTAACTACTTCGACGTTTAATATTTGCACCCAACGCACTTAGCTTATCTTCAATGCGCTGATAGCCTCTATCAACGTGATAAATACGGTCAACAACCGTTTCACCCTGTGCCACTATACCCGTTAAGATTAAGCTAGCTGAAGCGCGTAGGTCGGTTGCCATCACTTGCGCGCCCGTTAGGCTCTCAGTCTCACCACAAATTGCGGTATGCCCTTCTAAACGAATATTAGCACCCATACGCTGTAACTCAGGTACATGCATAAAACGGTTTTCAAAAATCGTTTCCGTAATCGTTGCACTACCATTTGCTACTACATTTAATGCTGTAAACTGAGCTTGCATATCCGTAGGAAAACCTGGGTGTGGAGCTGTTTTAATATTCACGGCTCTCAGTTCTCGGCCACGCATATCAAGATAAATACTGTCGTTATGTACTTCTAAGTGTGCATTTGTTGCGCGTAGCTTTTCAATCACAGGCTCAAGAGAATGAAAGTCAGTGTTTTTACAAAGTACTTCACCTCCTGCCATTGCTGCAGCGACTAAAAATGTACCTGTTTCTATTCTGTCTGGTAAAATGCTGTGCTCACAGCCTGCTAAACGCTCAACGCCTTCAACTTCAATGCGGCTAGTGCCTGCACCCGTAATTTTAGCGCCCATAGCAATTAAGCAGTTAGCTAAATCAATTATTTCGGGCTCGCGTGCAGCATTATCAAGTATGGTTTTACCATCAGCGAGGGCTGCTGCCATCAATAGATTTTCGGTAGCGCCTACGCTTACCATTTCCATAAAGATTTCAGCGCCTTTTAAGCGACCGTTTACCTTGGCATTAATATAACCATTTTCAACGTTTATTTGTGCGCCCATGCGCTCCAAACCTTGAATATGTATATCAACAGGGCGAGCACCAATAGCACACCCACCAGGTAAAGACACTTGAGCTTCACCAAAACGTGCAACTAAAGGGCCTAATGCAAGTACAGAGGCACGCATTTGCTTAACTAAGTCGTATGGCGCTAATGTTTTATTGACCGTTGCGCCGTCAATCACTAGCGTATCGCCGTGCCAATTAACTTCAGCGCCTAGAGTTTTTAATAAGGCTTCTGTGGTCACTATATCGCGAAGACGCGGTACATTAGTAAATGTACTTTTTCCATCAGCTAATAATGAAGCAAACAAAATAGGAAGTGCGGCATTTTTAGCGCCAGAAATAGTCACTTCACCAGCAAGTGAAGTACCACCTTGAATTACAAATTGATCCATTAAGAGGCCCTATTTATTGCGGTAAAATAAATTTTTGTTCACGCTTCCACTCTACAGGAGTAAATGCACGAATAGATACTGCGTGAATTGTGCCATCTGAAATTGTATTCATTAATGGGCCATAAACTAGCTGCTGCTTTTTAACTCGGCTTAAACCGTCAAAGCATTCACCTACTGCAACAACTTCATAATGACTACCATTGGCTTTTACATGTACTTCAGCTAATTGAAGTTCTTCGCGTAATAATGTTTCGACTTGGCTAGTTTCCATAACTCTCACTCAAATAGGGTTGTAACCTGACCCAATTGCATTAAATTTTGCAATTGCTCAGGTAGGTTTTGCAATTCAAGGCGAATGCCTTGCTGCTTTAATTCTGCAAAAGAGTGAATTAACCAAGCTAAGCCCGCTGTGTCAACCCTAGATACACCACTTAGGTCGAAATAGATGATTTTATGCTTGGTTAATAGCTTGTTGTTCAGAAGCTGTTCATCGCCAATTGAATTTCGAGTAAGCTCACCGTTTACTCGAAAATGTTGTCCATCAACTTGGCTTATTGCCAATTTAGTCATTCGAGTTACTGCCTCTAAACTGAACTGGTAGCTGACTCTTTTGCTCTAAAAGGTTACTTACATTATCAATACCTTGCTGACGCAAAATACCTTGTAGCTCACTTTGTTTTGCGTCTAGTAAACTAATACCTTCAGCAATCATATCGTACGCGCGCCATTCACCATCACGGTCTTCGCGTACTTTAAAATCGATTCTGATATCAGGTTTACCATCTTCAATAATTTTAGTTTTAACGACAACGACATCTTTGCCTTTAAATGCTTGTTCTGCACCAAACTCAACTTTCTGGTTTGTATATTGAGTGAATACACCTGCATAAGTAGCAACTAAATACTCTCTAAACACACCAATAAAGCGTTGAATTTCTTTAATTGCTTTGGCTTTTTCAGCTTCGTCGGTAATTGCACGTACTTTAGATACTTCACTACCTAGTACGCGAAGTGCTGCATATTTGTAGTCGATATAAGGCATTAATTCTTCTTCAACGATTACGCGAAGATGCTCTTGATTTTTAACAATTAATGGCTGATCTTTTTTAATACGTGCAAATGTATTATCGGCAACTTGGCGTACCATTTTATTTGGATCGATTAATTTCACATCTGCTGCACTTACGCTTTGAGTTAGCGTCATTGTGCCAATTGCTACAATAGCTAAAAACTTTTTCAACATAATAATTACTCACTACCTTGGTTGAATAAAAACTGCCCGATTAATTCTTCAAGTACAATGGCAGACTTAGTGTCAGTAATTGAATCGCCATCACCTAGTGCTTTGCTTTCCACACCAAATAAATCGTCAATTGCTTCATCTTGCTTGTTCTCAGTCACTGTTTCGCCTAAACAACGTTGCTTAGCCGAATCTGGAGAAATGACAGGGTGAATACCTAAGTACTGCTCACCTAAAATACCCGACGTTAAAATAGAGATTGAGCTTGTGTCTGAAAAGCGACATAAATACTGTGCATCAATGGTCATGTTTACCACTGGTAAAAACTCTTGTGGGTGTACATAAATTGATTCAACACGACCAATTACAACACCACCTACTTTTACCGGCGCACGCGCTTTTAATGAGCCAATATTTTCAAACTTGGCATTAAGCGTATATGTTTCGCCAGAGCCACTAATACCTGAATTGGCAACTTTAAGTGCGAGCATCGCAAAAGCTAAAATGCCAAGTGCTACAAAAAAACCAACTAAAATTTCTAATTTCCGTGAATTCATTATCTATACCCTATTAGCTGGTAAACATTACCGCTGTCAAAATAAAGTCAAAACCTAAAACTGCTAATGACGAATGAACAACCGTTTCGGTGGTTGCTTTGCTGATCCCTTCTGAGGTCGGCACACAGTCATATCCTTTATAAAGCGCAATCCAGGTCACCACTATGGCGAATACAAAACTCTTAATAATACCGTTTAGTATGTCTTGCTGAAACGACACTTGTGATTGCATGATTGACCAAAAACTACCTGTATCAACCCCCAGCCAATCTACACCCACTAAATGAGCGCCTATGATTGCTACGGCTGAAAATATCAATGCAAGCAATGGCATGCTTATAAAACCCGCCCAAAAGCGCGGTGCAATAATACGTTTTAGCGGATCGATTGCCATCATCTCAAGTGATGAAAGTTGCTCTGTTGCTTTCATTAAGCCAATTTCAGCAGTCAATGCGCTACCTGCGCGTCCTGCAAATAGTAATGCAGTAACAACCGGGCCCAGTTCTCGCAATAAACTCAGTGCCACTAACGGCCCTAAACTATCCTCAGCGCCATAACCAACTAATACGGTGTAACCTTGTAGAGCCAACACCATGCCGATAAACAAACCCGACACCATAATAATCAGCAACGATTGCGAACCGACCATATAAAGTTGGCGAACAAGTAACGGTGTGCCTTTTTTAAAATTAGGAACATGCGCAAGCGCACTAAATAGCATATAAGCCGAACGGCCAAGAGCCGCAAAACGTCCTAGCGTTTTATGCCCTAGCTTTTGAAATAAATCCAACATTATGCTTTTTCTCCAAGCAGTTCATCTGCATAAGCTTGAGCCGGAAAATGAAATGGTACTGGACCATCCGACAAGCCTTTTAAAAACTGTTGAACTAAAGGAGATTCATGATTGCGCATTTCATCAGGAGTACCACAACCAATTACACCTTGATCGGCGATAATTATAACGTGATCGGCAATACTCATTACCTCTGTCACATCGTGTGTAACAATTAAAGACGATAAACCCAATACTTCGTTAAGCGACTTAATTAGCTTAACCAATACGCCCATCGAAATAGGATCTTGTCCTGCAAATGGTTCATCGTACATGATTAGCTCTGGATCAAGTGCTATAGCGCGCGCAAGTGCAGCACGTCTTGCCATACCGCCCGATAACTCAGAGGGCATTAAATCTTTAGCGCCACGTAGCCCAACCGCTTGCAATTTCATTAATACAACTAATCGGATAAGGTCTTCACTTAGCTTTGTGTGCTCTCTTATAGGAAACGCAATATTGTCAAATACCGACATATCAGTAAACAGCGCACCACTTTGAAAAAGCATGCTCATTTTAGTACGTGCTTCGTATAACTCTTTACGAGACATTTTAGGAATGCTGCCACCTTCAAATAAAATATCACCTGAATCTGGTTTAAGCTGACCACCAATTAAACGCAACATAGTGGTTTTGCCAATTCCGCTTGGCCCCATGATCGCAGTAATTTTACCTTTAGGAACGCTAAAACTCATATTTTTATATATAGTTCTATTGCCTCTCGAAAAGCTAACATCCTTGACTTCTACTATTGATTGCGACAAGTCGCTCTCCATAAAAATGTTCACTAGTGCACCTATTTTAAAGCTTTTTTGTCAAAGATGGAAAAAACAATTCGTAAGATTTTGTAATACACCCATGAAAAGGATTATAAGACTCGCTCAAAACAGCTTAACCCCGGCTTAAATTTTTAAATTAGCTGTTTAAAAGCAGCATTGTTACGTAGTTGACCTTACTCTTTTATTTATACTTTCATCTTGGCTTTTGTTACTATTCGCGCCATCCGTATTTTGTATAACTGGCTTAACACAATGGTTACCTCGTTTGTTATTTTAATTCTTGGTTTTGCAGCTCTTGTTTGGAGTGCAGACAGGTTTGTTTATGGCGCTGCGGCTCTTGCTAAAAACTTTGGTGTACCTACACTTATTGTTGGTCTAACCGTGGTAGCTATGGGCTCTTCAGCACCCGAAATGATGGTTTCTGCCTCTGCCGCTCTGGCTAATAAAACCGACACAGCGGTTGGCAATGCTGTTGGCTCTAATATTACAAACATTTTACTTGTGTTAGGTATCACTGCTCTATTTCGCCCTCTTTCAGTTTCATCTAGTACGTTAAAACGTGAAATGCCATTAGTGATGCTCGTATCTTTAGTTACTTGGTATGTGTTCTCAGATAACTACTTTTCATTTAATGAAGGTGTTGCACTTTTGGTTGGCTTTATCGTATTCATCGGTGGGTTAATTATTGTATCTATGCGTGCGAAAAACCAAGATGATCCATTTGTCTCAGAAGCCTGCGACGACGTACCTAACGATGTACCTACGAAAAAAGCGGTATTTTGGTTAGTTGTCGGCATGATACTCCTACCTGTTAGCTCTCATTTTTTAATAGGTTCGGCTGTCGATATTGCTAAATACTTCGGCTTAAGCGACCTAGTCATTGGCTTAACAATTATTGCCATCGGTACTAGTTTGCCTGAACTTGCCGCTTCGGTTGCAGGTGTACTTAAAAATGAAGATGATTTAGCACTAGGTAATATTGTTGGCTCAAACATATTTAATATTCTAGCGGTATTACCACTTGCCGGTATTATTAACCCTTCTGCCATTGACCCATCATTAGTAAGCCGAGACGTATTAATTATGATTGGCGCAACACTTGCTCTTATTATTATGTCATTGAACTTTAGAGGCACCCAACGTATCAATAGAGTAGAAGGCGGCTTATTGCTAATAGCGTTTTTGGGTTACCAAGGGTATATTTTTAGTCAAGTAGGGTAAATGATGGCAACGCTAAATTTTATTGAACAAGGCCTTCGCGTTTTAGATGTTGAGCGCCAAGCACTTAGTGATATTGCACAATATGTAGATGAAAACTTTCATAACGCGTGCCAATTAATGTACGACTGCGAAGGCCGTATTATTGTCATTGGTATGGGTAAGTCAGGTCATATTGGCAATAAAATAGCGGCAACCCTTGCAAGTACTGGCAGTCCAGCATTTTTTGTTCACCCTGGTGAAGCAAGTCATGGTGATTTAGGTATGATCACTAAAAATGACGTGGTTATGCTTATTTCCAATTCAGGGGAGACCAGCGAAGTTTTAAATATCATTCCGGTTTTAAAACGACTTGGTGCCAAAATGATAGCGATGACTGGCAATACGCAATCAACCATGGCGACCCTTGCTAATGTACATGTGTGTATTAAAGTAGAAAAAGAAGCCTGTTCATTGGGTCTAGCTCCTACATCAAGTACCACTGCAACGCTTGCGATGGGCGATGCCATGGCAGTTGCATTATTAGAAGCTCGCGGGTTTACAGCTGATGACTTCGCGCTATCTCACCCAGGTGGTAGTTTAGGCAAGCGTTTATTACTTACTTTAAAAGATGTTATGCACAGCGGCGCAAATACACCTATTATTAGCGTTTCACAAACAGTTAAAGACGCCCTCATTGAAATGTCTGCTAAAGGTTTAGGTATGACAGCCATTGTTGATGAAAATCAGCAGCTCGTGGGATTATTTACCGATGGCGATTTGCGTCGTATTTTAGAGCAAAGAATTGATATTCATACAACACAAATAGATGTTGTTATGACTAAGTCATGTACTACGGCTACACAAGATATTTTAGCCGCTGAAGCGCTTAACATTATGGAACACAAACGTATAAATGGCTTAATCGTCGTCAATGAGAAAAACCAACCTATTGGCGCATTAAACATGCAAGACCTATTAAAAGCAGGAGTATTATAAATGCAATTTGAAGAACTCTATCAACCGCTGAGCGATGATGCAAAAGCACGCGCTAAAAAAGTAAAGCTACTTATATGCGATATTGATGGTGTATTTTCTGATGGCCGTATTTATCTTGGTAATCAAGGTGAAGAGCTAAAAGCATTTAATACAAAAGATGGTTTTGGCATTAAAGCGCTTATAAACAGTGGCTTTGAAGTGGCTGTAATTACTGGTCGTCATTCACAAATAGTGCAACAACGTATGAGCAGCTTAACCGTACAGCATATTTATCAAGGCCAAGAAAATAAGCTCATTGCCTATCAAGAATTAAAAGACAAACTCAACCTTAGCGATGAACAAATTGCTTATATCGGTGATGATGGTCCTGACATGCCCGTTATGGAATTAGTCGGCTTTGCTGTTGCAGTAAATGATGCCCATCCACTTATTAAACGTTTATCACACTATGTAACGCAAATGCCTGGCGGCTTTGGTGCAGTAAGAGAGCTCACCGACTTACTTATGCTTGAAAATGGTAAAGCATTGACTACACAAGGCACTAGTTCATGAATGCAGCGCGCATAATATTAAGCGTTTTATTCATTAGCTGTATGGTTTGGCTTTGGTACCCTTATTTTACACAAACAAATATTGTGCCTCAGACTGAGCCTGAAGTTATTGCCAAGCCTGATTACATAGCCATTGAACTCAAACAAACAGCCTATGACGAACAAGGTAAAATTAGCCACAAAGTCACTGCGGCTAAAATGGAGCTATATCAACAATTAGGTTTTACGTTTTTTGAAAAACCTATTTTTACTTTATATAACGAAAAGCAAACGTGGCAAATAAATGCAGACGAAGCAACATTATACGAAGACAAACAATTAATTTTAGAAGGCAATGTGGTTGCCAAAAACTTAACCGATAACGCCATGATAGACAAAATCAATGCTGATAATATTCAGGTAGATATAAAGCTATTAACAATGCGTTCGGAGCAACCCGTTATCATCACTGGACCCAATTTAAAAATCACTGGTAAAGGCCTAGAAGCCGACTTAAAAACCGAAGTGATAAAACTAATTAACCATACGCGAACCATATATTATGACCAATAAAATATTAAAATCACTTATTATTCCTACACTTATACTAGCGTTTAATAGTAGTGCTGCCGAGCAAAACACGCAACCGACTGCAAATCAAATTTCAATAAGCGCCGATAAGCAAGAAGGTCAATTAAAAGCTAATGTCGGGATTTTTGAGAAAAATGTTGAAATTATTCACGGTAATCGCCGTATCACAGCCGACCGCTTAGAAGTACATAAACGCGATGAACTTGGTGATAATAAACAATTATTAATTGCTACAGGTAGCCCTGCGCACTTTGAAGAAAAGCAATCAGATGGCACGACTATGAGCGCCAGTGCTGACGAAGTACGTTATGATGTATCTAAGCGTTTTTTAACGCTTGTTGGTAATGCACAAGTATCGCAAGCGGGACAAAAAATAAATGCTAAAAGCATTACCTACGATATAGAGCAGCAGCTAATCAGTGCCGAAAAAGATGAAAACTCAACTGACCGCGTTCACACAATTTTAGTGCCAATCGAGACTAAAAAAAGTAAAAAAAGCGACAAAGGTCAACCATGAGCACATTAAAAGCAGAGCTATTAGCAAAGAGCTATAAAGGCCGTGAAGTTGTAAAAAACGTCGGCCTTGAAGTCAAAGCTGGCAGTATTGTTGGCTTACTTGGCCCTAACGGCGCAGGTAAAACCACCACGTTTTATATGATAGTAGGACTTGTACCTAGCGACAAAGGTAAAATATCGATAGACGATAACGATATTACTCTTTTACCTATGCATAGTCGTGCTAGATTAGGCATTGGCTACTTACCGCAAGAGTCTTCAATATTCAGAAAGCTGACTGTTTATCAAAACTTAATGGCCATTTTAGAAACGCGCAAAGAGTTAAATAAACAAGCTAGAGAAGACACTCTCGATAAATTATTAGATGAATTTAGCATACAACACATTCGTGATAGCCAAGGTATGGCATTGTCGGGTGGCGAACGTCGTCGTGTGGAAATAGCACGTGCGCTGGCAGCAGATCCTAAATTTATATTACTAGATGAACCATTTGCAGGTGTTGACCCGATTTCGGTATTAGACATAAAGAAAATAATAGAACATCTCAAAAATCGTGGGATTGGTGTATTAATTACCGATCATAACGTAAGAGAAACCCTTGATGTTTGTGAAAAAGCCTACATTGTTTCTCATGGGGAGCTGATTGCATCAGGTACTCCAGAACACGTATTAAATGATAAAACAGTACGCGATGTTTACTTAGGCGAGCAATTTAGGCTGTAACATTTACGCCATGTCTTTAAGCATCTGCTAGTATTAATTATAACAACATAAAAGGATTGTTAGAGATACATGAGGCAATCACTACAGCTGCGCATGGGCCAGCAACTTACAATGACTCCACAGTTGCAACAAGCTATTCGTTTGTTGCAACTCAGTACATTGGATCTCCAGCAAGAAATACAAGAAGCTCTCGACAGCAACCCGCTATTAGAGGTTGAAGAAGCAGACTATTCCGAAGACGCTGCAGGTAAAAACGAGCAAAAAGCAGATACAGATGACATAACTGTTAGCGCATCTGCCGATGATGCTCCAAGCGAATATGAACAAGATAGTGGTGAAGCACTTGCAAAAGACACGCTAAGTGACGACATGGCTATGGATGTTAGTTGGGATGAGTACATGAGTGCCGCCCCAGCAGCATCATCGGGTCCGATGCCTGAAGACGAATCAATATACCAAGGTGCCTCTACTGAAACGCTCCATGAGTATTTAATGTGGCAGTTACAACTAACGCCATTTAGCCCTACAGACGAAGCTATTGCTATTGCTATTGTAGAAGCCGTCGATGATTCAGGTATTTTAACACTAAGCTGCGAAGAGATTTTAGAAAGCTTTAATCAAGAAAACGAAGATGATAACGAAGTCGAACTTGATGAAATTGAAGCTGTATTAAAACGCATCCAACTGTTTGATCCTGTTGGTATTGCTGCACGTAGTTTACAAGAGTGTTTGTGTATTCAGCTTAACCAGTTTGATAAAGAAACACCTTACATTAATGAAACAAAAATGATTTTAACCGAGCATATTGATTTATTAGCTGCTCGTGACTATCGTACATTAATGAAGAAAACTAAGCTCAAAGAAGAAGAGCTTAAAGAAGTAATGACATTAATACATACTCTTAGCCCTAAACCTGCAGATACTATTGTAAGAGAAGAATCTGAGTATGTTATTCCTGATGTGTCAGTTAAAAAAATTAAAGGCCGCTGGGTTGTTGAGTTAAACCCAGATAGCATGCCTAAAATTCGTGTTAATAGCCAATACGCGGCAATGTCTCGCACTGTAAAATCCAGTGGTGACAGCCAGTTTATTCGCTCGCATTTACAAGAAGCTAAATGGTTTATTAAAAGCTTAGAAAGTAGAAACGACACGCTATTAAAAGTAACAAATTGTATTGTTAAGCAACAACAAGGCTTTTTTGAACACGGTCCTGAAGCCATGAAACCAATGGTTTTAAATGATGTTGCTGAAATGGTAGAAATGCACGAATCAACAATTTCGCGCGTAACAACCCAAAAGTATATGCACACACCCCGTGGTATATTTGAGCTTAAATATTTTTTCTCAAGCCATGTAAGCACCGAAAACGGTGGTGAATGTTCATCTACAGCAATCCGTGCGCTTATCCGAAAATTAATCGCAGCAGAAAACTCAGCAAAACCATTGAGTGATAGCAAAATAGCGGATATATTGGCTGAGCAAGGAATTAAAGTAGCGAGACGTACAATCGCAAAATACCGCGAATCTCTGGCTATTCCACCGTCAAATCAACGTAAAAGTTTGATTTAAGACGCAAAAAAAGAGGGTAATGCTTATGCAACTAAACTTAACTGGTCGTCACGTAGAATTAACCGATTCACTAAGAGACTATATTAATACCAAATTTGCGAAGCTAGAAAGACACTCTGATCATATTAATAATGTTCATGTCATTCTCGATGTAGAAAAATTAAATCAAAAAGCAGAAGCCACCATACACGTAAGCGGTGCTGAGCTATTTGCCTCTACAGAACATCAAGATATGTATGCCGCCATTGACTCGTTGATCGACAAGCTCGATCGACAAGTAATTAAACACAAAGAGAAGCTTGCTCGACACTAATATGATGAAATTAAGCTCACTTATATGCCAGGACTGCAGCAAAGCTGCGGTCCTTTTTAATAGCAAAAAAAGAATTTTAGAGTTCATTAGCGAACTTGCTCACGACAAACTTCCGTATTTACCGCAACAAGATATTCTTAATGCTTTAATGAGCAGAGAGAAACTCGGTAGTACAGGTATAGGGCGTGGCATTGCCATTCCTCATGGAAGAATGAGCGGTGCAGAAGAGCCTTTGGCTTTAGTACTCGTTAGCGAAACTCCAATAAATTTTGATGCAATCGATAATCGCCCTGTTGATATTTTCGTCGCACTCATCGTACCAGATGGCGATAACCAGCAGCACTTAAAGACTCTAGCAACCATTGCTGATAAACTAAACAACAAAGATTTTTGTAAACAGTTACGCAGTGCAAAATCAGATACTGAGCTTTACCAAGTTATTGTCAATCAATCATAGTTTTATAAAGGGTGTTAAATGGAGTTAATTATCATAAGCGGCCGTTCTGGTTCTGGAAAGTCGGTTGCTTTACGCGTTGTAGAAGATTTAGGTTATTATTGCGTAGATAATATTCCAGTTAACTTGCTTCCTTCATTAGTTCGCAGTGTGTCTGATAGCTACGATAAAATTGCTGTTAGCATTGATGTGCGTAACATCCCTAAACAACAAGATGAATTTAACGATATTCTTGAATACTTGCCTGGCTTTGCAAAACCTACGTTATTTTATTTAGATAGCGACGATCAAACATTGATCAAACGTTTTTCTGAAACTCGTAGATTACACCCACTATCAATTGACTCGTTGCCTCTTGATTTAGCCATCAAAAAAGAAAAAGAATTACTTGATGTATTAATCACCCGCGCCGACTTTATGATAGACACGACTGATTTGAGTGTTCATCAACTTGCTGAATCTATTCGTGAAAAGATTTTAGGTAAAAAAGATAAGCAACTGATTGTCACGTTTGAATCGTTTGGTTTTAAATACGGTATACCAAAAGAAGCAGATTACGTATTTGATGCACGCTTTTTACCCAATCCACATTGGGAACCTGAATTAAAACCTTTAAATGGGTTAGATCAACCTGTTAAAGATTATTTGGCCAATCACAGCATAGTGCAAAAATTCACATGGCAAATTCAAACATTTGTACAAACATGGTTACCGCACTTAGAGCGAAATAACCGCAGTTATTTAACCATTGCTATTGGGTGTACAGGCGGACAACATCGCTCTGTATATTTAGCGCAAACTATTGGTGAAAGTTTTGCAATGACACATCCCAATGTGAAAATTCGCCATCGCGAACAAGAAAAATAATATAGCTGAATAATCACCTGTTCAGCTTAGGTAGAGTAAGTTATGCATTGTGAAGACACTTTTTTAATAAAAAACAAATTAGGATTGCACGCCAGAGCAGCCACCGTGCTTGCCCAATTGGCAGTGCAGTTTGATGCGACAATTACATTATTTCAAGATGACAAAGAAGCTGCAGGCGATAGCGTACTTGCACTAATGTTACTTGAAAGTAGCCAAGGCAAAGAAGTAAAAGTTGTATGTAAAGGCCCCGATTCTGAGCAAGCTTTACATGCTGTTGGAGAATTAATAGCACAACGTTTTAATGAACAAGAATAAACAGTTATAAAAATAATGCTCGCATTACTAATGCCCCAACTAAAACAGATATATAAAATAAATACGGTTAGTGACGCCAGTTAACTCACCTCTCCCCATAAAGTAATATAAAAATTTATAAAGGACGCCAATGCCTGAAGCTTTTGAACAAGATTACCCACTACAGCAACTAAAACAGGTGACTAAGTCACTCAATAGTGGTCAATTTGTTCAAGTTAGGCGCATGCTCGCAAAAACAGCTCCTTGTGATACCGCATTATTATTAGAATCATCACCACATAAAATTCGCCGACTCCTTTGGCAGTTGGTTGATCCTGATGTGCAAGGTGATGTTCTTGAAGAACTCTCAGAAGATGTTCGTTTAGGCATTATTGCCCAAATGGAACCTAAGCACATTGCAGCCGCAACAGAAGATATGGGCCACGATGACTTAGGTGAAGTATTACGTAGTCTGCCAGACACCGTCTATAAAGACGTTGTTAGCGCGATGGACATTCAAGACCGTGAACGTGCAACACAAGCACTTTCGTATCAAGAGCGTTCTGCTGGCGCGCTAATGAACACCGATACGGTGACCATTCGCCCTGACGTTACGCTTGATGTTGTACTTAGATATATTAGGCTACGTGGCGAGTTACCAGAAGGTACCGATGACTTGTACGTTGTTGATAAGCATAACTGCTTTATAGGCGCTTTATCGCTAAGTACATTATTAACTAACCCGCCAGAAAAAATTGTTCGCGATTTAATGGATGAAGATTGTGAATCAATTCCAATCTCAATGGATGAAAGTGAAGTCGCGCAATTATTTGAACGTCATAATTGGATATCGGCCCCCGTAGTTGATGATAACGATCAGCTCCTTGGTCGTGTCACTATCGATGACATCGTTGACGTAATCCGAGAAGATGCTGAGCATAGTTTATTGGGCTTAGCCGGCCTTGATGATGAAGAAGATACCTTTGCGCCAGTACTAAAAAGCTCTAAAAAACGCTCAGTTTGGTTAGGTGTCAACTTACTAACTGCACTTGCAGCTGCTTTTGTAGCTAGCTTTTTTGAAGGCACTTTAGATGTTTTACCTATTTTAGCTGTACTTAACGGTATTGTCCCTTCTATGGGCGGTGTTGCAGGTAGCCAATCATTAACGCTTGTTATTCGTGGTATTGCGGTAGGTCATATAAATCAAACAAACCAACGTTTCTTGATGATGAAAGAGCTTGCTATTGGCGCGTTAAACGGTGTTTTGTGGTCGTTGTTAATAGCAGGTGTTATTGCCCTATGGCAGTGGGACTTTATGCTTGGTGGCGTACTCGCCTTCGCTATGTTTATGAACTTAGTGGTGGCAGGTGTTGCTGGTGCGAGTATCCCTATTATTCTTAAAAGAATGAATATAGACCCAGCACTTGCAGGGAGTGTGGTGCTAACCACGGTGACAGATATTGTGGGTATATTCGCCTTTTTAGGTACTGCTACTTGGTTGCTGGTTTAAATTAGAAACCTTTGCAAATAACTAAAGTAAAAAACACTTAGGGTAAAGCTGCAACTATGACAACGGATACCAAAAATAAAAAAGACACACCTAACAAAACGCCAAAACAAAAAGGCCTATCAATATTAAAAAGTGTGTTGATATATGGTTTCATATTTTTCGTAATTTATAACGCTGTCAATTGGTGGCGACAACCTGTTATGCCAGCAAATCCTCAATTACAATTAATAGATTATAAAGGGCAAAACATTGATTTAGCAGCAATGAGCCAAGATAAACCAACACTTGTCTATTTTTGGGGAACTTGGTGCCCTATTTGTAGTATTACCTCCCCTGCCATAAACGAACTCGCAAACGAGAATAACTACCCTATCGTGAGCATCGCAGTAAAATCAGGTTCGGATCAAAAGCTACATGAGTATCTAAATGATCATGGCTACAGTTTTATCACTGTCAACGATCAACACGGTGAGATATTTGCCGATTGGCAAGGGCAAGTCACGCCATCTTATATAATCTTAAAAGATAATAAAATGACGCAAGGGCTAACAGGCATTCAGCCGTTATGGTCACTTAAATTACGTTTGTGGTTATCATCAACGTTTTAAGAAAAAACTAACTGCAAGTATATAGACACTAAATACGTGCTATCTCAAGAGGGGTTTCTAAAAGCTCGCTCTTTATCACCTACAATAATATAGATAATAAAGAGCAAGGTTTACTTAATTTACGCATGAAAAGGGCTTAAAAACCCTTGGCGTAATTAAACTAATCTACTAGTTATTAATAGATTGAATCACTAACGTGTACTTTGACGATTACCGCCTACTTTTGGTTTAGTGTTTGCCTTTTTAAATTGGCTAAAACCGGTATGTCGCGTTAGTGCCGGACGTCCGCCTTTACTGCCACCTTTACCTGCTTTTTCATCACGCCCTTCTTCAGGCACTAAACAGTTAGGCCCTTTACCAATTAAATTAGCTTTACCCAGTTTACGCAGTGCTTCACGTATCATCGGCCAACCTGCTGCATCATGGTAACGTAAAATAGCTTTATGTAATCTACGTTGGCGAGCACCTTTAGGTACTGGAACAACTTCTGTATTGTTTTTTATATTACGTAAAGAGTTCATTTCTGTGTGGTAAATAGTCGTCGCATTAGCCATCGGTGATGGGTAAAAATTTTGTACCTGATCAAGCTTAAAGTCGTTTGATTTAAGCCATAAAGCCATGTTTACCATGTCTTCATCTTTTGTCCCTGGGTGAGCAGATATAAAGTAAGGAATTAAATACTGCTTTTTACCGGCTTCTTTAGAATACTTATCAAATAATTCTTTAAATTGATCGTACGCCCCCATACCTGGTTTCATCATTTTTGATAATGGACCATCCTCTGTATGCTCTGGCGCTATTTTTAAGTAGCCACCTACATGATGCGTTACTAATTCTTTAACGTAACGCGGGTCGCGTACAGCTAAGTCGTAACGAACTCCAGAAGCAATCAATACCTTTTTGATACCCTTAACTTCACGTGCTTTTTTATATAAGTCTATTGTTGGCGTATGATCTGTATCCATATGCTTACAAATTTCAGGATACACACATGATAAACGTCTACAGGTACTTTCTGCCTTTTTGCTCGTACAACGCAGTTTATACATATTTGCAGTTGGACCACCTAAATCAGAAATAACACCAGTAAAACCGGGTACTTTATCTCTAATCTGTTCAATTTCTTCAATAATTGATTCTTGCGAACGGCTTTGAATAATACGCCCTTCATGCTCCGTAATTGAGCAAAACGAACACCCACCAAAACAACCGCGCATAATATTAACTGACGTTTTTATCATGTCGTAAGCAGGAATTTTAGAGTCGCCGTAACTTGGGTGAGGAATACGCTGATACGGTAAACCAAACACAGCATCCATCTCATGTGTTTCTAATGGGTATGCTGGCGGGTTTACCCAAATAGAACGATCGCCGTGTCGCTGAAACAGTGCTCTTGCACAACCAGGATTTGTTTCTTGATGTAGAATACGCGAAGCGTGGGCGTATAAAGGTTTGTTAACACTTACTTGCTCATAAGCAGGTAACTTAACGTAAGTTTTTTCCCATGGCTTAGGTCGCGCAGGCTGAACCATAATTGGTTTTGCAGCTTCTGCTTTTAAATCTATACCGGCTTGTTTAAATTCAGATTTACTACAGCCAACATCATCCGCGCCGTATGGATTTGGAATTGGGTCGATTTTACCAATTTTATCTATAGCCGTAGAGTCACTTCCACGCCAACCTGGTAAAGGTTCTCTTCTGATAACAGCCGTGCCGCGAATATCTTGAATAGTATCCATTGTTTCGCCTGCGGCAATACGGTGTGCAACTTCAACTAACGGACGCTCTGCGTTACCGTAAATTAAAATATCAGCTTTTGCATCAAACAAAATACTACGACGTACTTTTTCTTGCCAATAGTCGTAATGAGCTATACGACGAAGGCTGGCTTCAATACCGCCAATAACAATTGGGATACCTTTGTATGCTTCACGGCATTTTTGCGAGTAAATCATTACGGCGCGATCTGGACGTTTACCACCTACGTTATCTGGCGTGTAAGCATCATCGTGGCGCATACGCTTTTCAGCTGTATAGCGATTGATCATCGAATCCATGTTGCCAGCTGTTACACCAAAAAATAAATTCGGTCTGCCTAGTTCCATAAATGCATCTTTAGAGTCCCATGCTGGCTGGGCAATAATACCCACTCTAAAGCCTTGCGCTTCAAGTACACGGCCAATTACCGCCATACCAAAACTAGGATGATCGACGTACGCGTCGCCACTAATTATTATTATGTCGCAGCTATCCCAGCCAAGTGCATCCATTTCTTCACGTGTAGTTGGTAAAAATGGCGCGGTGCCATAACATTCAGCCCAGTATTTAGGGTATGAAAATAAGGCGCGCTTAGCTTTGAGTGTGCTCATAATTGTGGCCGTAGAATAACAAAAGGCGCGAATTATACCCTACTAAATTGTTTATATATACAAAGTAGTCAAAGCATATCGCGCCTTAAATTCTAAATCGTTCATTATCTTGAATAATAAAAATAGCCTTTGTTAAGCGTTTATTTATAAGTTCGATTTTTAAAATAAGTATGCATACATAAAACACTCCCCAAATCTTTAAGCAATTTTACTGATTCTATGCTTCACATCTTATTGGTTCATTTTACAAAACCAAGAAATGTAGAATCAAAACTTTCAACAAGTGTATTTATTTCATAGCTTCATTAAAAATATAGCTCTAACAGTATTCATGCAACTAAGTAACAATTAATAAATTATTTTTGGTTTATAATCTAATTCATACTATAGTCCATTAATAAAAGTTGTTGTATTTTAGCTCAAAAAACGAATAAAGGTGTGCTTATTAAGCTATTAAAAATATTAATTAAAGGCGTACTGTTATTACTATTAGTACTCGTACTGATAGGGCTGATACTCCCTCAAAGCTATAGTGTGAATAAAACAATTGAAATCAATGCAAATATAGAAGTAGTAAAGCCGCTTGTCACCGACTTTAGTCAATGGCAAAAATGGTCTCCGTGGGAAAAAGTAGACTCCAGCATACGCTTTACTTTGGGCGAACCCAGTTCTGGCTTAGGGGCTCATCAGTCTTGGAAAGGGAAATGGGGTTATGGTGAAATGATCATAACTTCGGTAAGCCAAAATAAGGTCAGCTTTAACATACTTTTAAATGCTGAACATATTATCAGAGGAACATTTAATTTTAGTGAGCAAAACGGTATTGTTACTTTAATATGTAATATTGAAGGGCAAACAACCACTCCTTTAATATCTGGCTACACCGCAATTTTGAGCGAGTATGTGCTGCGCAATACAGTGTCTCTGGGATTAAATAACCTTAAAACTGTTGCTCAGCTTAGTCATTCACAAAGGACAATGCACAGCCATGACAATCAAAACAGCACAGGCGAGAATTAATCTTGCCAACATCATCGAATCCTTACTTGGTTACCCTATAACAAAAGTAGGTAATAACGGTGTACTACCTACTAATGAGCAAAGTTACGATATTAAGGGCCAAATTAAGCCGCTTTATCATATTAACAGTGAAAACTCTGTTTTAGCTCGCGCTCAAAAACGCCAAGATTTATTACTTATCAAACAACAACAAAATATAGAGTCAATTTTAGCAATGGCTATGGGGTTTTGCCCTGATGTAGCAAGTAGTAAACAGCCCGATGTTGATTGGGTAGAGCATTTTATAGCGCTGTGTGAAGATACTTCTAATGAATCAATGCAAATTTTATGGGCAAAAATTTTAACAGGAGAAACACTTAACCCTGGTACGTTTTCAATTAAAAGCCTACAAACTTTAAAACATATGACACAGCGAGAAGCAGACTCTTTGCAAAAATGTGTGTCGCTCTCAGGCTATAACGAAAAAGACGACAGCCACTTTATATTACTCGGCTTTTACAAAAAACCGTCCTTGTTTGATTTGCTACGAAAAGGAAATAAAGTATCTTTAAATTTAGGAAAAACGGGTATTAGCTTTCCTGATATTTTAACGCTCATGGATCTTAATTTACTGTATAGAAAAGAAATTGAATCTGCAGTGCTTAAAGCGGGGCAAGAGCTTACCCTTTCATTTTTATCGCAAAAAGTAACGTTAAAAGCAAAGAGTAGTGATTTGGTATTAAGCTATTACAAATTTACTCAAACAGGTGATGAGCTATCTAAACTCATTACTTTTCCTGTCAATAAGGTCTATAAGCAGTTGATTAATAATGCGCTAGAGGGAGAGTTTGATTTAGCGTGGCACGCAATAAAATAATATGCCACGCTTTGTTTAATTAGAAAATACTAATTAAAAATGAACCTGAATACCCGCAAATGGGCCAGATGCATCAATATCAGTAGTAATATCATCTACATCATCAAGTTCTAATACCATAGAGCGGTAACCGGCTTTAACAGCAACATCTACTGCCAAGTTATCAATAAGTTCCCATGCTACGCCTACTTGGTAATCTTGTACTTTACTGTCGTCAATAGCCAAAAAGCTACCTTCAAAAAACACACTTAAACCAGTAAATGGTAAGCCAGCTTCGGCACGGCCGTATGCAAGAGGAACAAAACCAGAGAAGTCTTTTGTTTCTCTTTGAGGAAAATCATCATCCTCGTATTCTACTGTAATTTCACCGTCGAACTGCTTAACATTTAAACCTAAGTCAATTGAGATTAAATCGTTATCAAAAATTTCGTAGTAAAAGATATAATCAATATGCGTTAAATCACTTACAGTATCTACCGTAGTACCTATTGTATATTTAGAACCATTAAAGCTAAATGTATCTGTAAGCAGCGCTGAACCATTTAGCTCAAGCTCTGTATACTTTAATTTAATGTTTGGAACTAGTGGCACAGGGTGCTCAAGCGCCGCGTAGTAACTTACAAAAGTCTCATCTTCAAAATCAAAATCTTGTGATGCTTTGTCTTTATAAGAAAATTGGCCATCGTTATCTGACTTCCATCCATCAACACCTACGTATAAACCTAGTAGAGTGTCAGCTTGCGCCGCTGGTGCTAAACATGCCATTGAAAGGGCTGCTGCTAAACAATACTTTTTCATTTTTTATCCTTGAGCTAGTAGTTCGCTAAGTTCGATTAAAGCCGCATTGGCTCTAGAAATATAATTTGCCATAACTAAAGAGTGGTTAGCAACATAGCCAAAACCATTCCCGTTTAAAATAAGTGGGCTCCATACTGTTTCTTGAGTTGCCTCAAGTTCACGTATGATTTGTTGAACGCTTACACGTGCATTTTTCTTTTCAAGTACATCATTAAAGTCATACTCTATCGCTTGTAAAAAGTGTAGTAACGCCCAAGTAGCACCGCGCGACTCGTAAAACACGTCGTCGATTTCTAACCACGGCGTTCTTACTTGTTGCTGCAGTGGAGCAAGGGTTGCTTGTTTATTAGATGAATTACCTGCTAAATCGGTATTCACTTTTTCTTGGCCTACACTGGCGCTTAAACGCTGGCTTAAACTACCTAAACGTTTTTCAGCTTCTTTAAGCCAACTACGTAAGTTATCTGCTCGTGCATAAAATTGACTATCACGCTCATGCTCGTTAGCAATTTGTCCACGATATACCATTAAGTAGTCAATACCTTTTTGGTACTCACCTTCAGCACTTGGCCATGCCCATGCTTCAGAGCTTATATTAAACTGTGGCTGCGCCTTTTTAAGTGCTTCATGTTCCGTAGACTGTGATTGCGAACGGCTAAAATCTTTTCGCATAGAAAGCGATAAATCACGCACCATTTCTAGCGCGCCATATTCCCACGCCGGCATATCATCCATAATAATACTTGGTGGTATTACATCATTTGATAAGTAGCCACCGGGTTTATCTAGTAAGGTATTTGCTACTGTAATTAATGTAGAAGTAGTTACGTAACCCGTAACTATTTTTTCATTACGAAGCTGCGCTTGCTCTTTGGCGTTTGCAACAACATCAAAACGTGAAGGCTCAGTACTCCAATAAACAGCAATTGCGTAAAATATGATAAGCAGTAAAACAACTATTCCTGCTATTTTTCCTTTGTGTTGCGACATGTGTACTCCTAGTGATGAGCGTGTTGAGTAGATGGTTTTGACTGCGTAGCTTGCGCTTCAAGCGACACGACTTGAGCATTAGTGAACAAGCGATTACCGTCACTAAAATATAGCGTGAGTTTGCGTTCTTGCCCTACTTTTAATGGCTCTTGTGGTTCAAATACCATTAAATGATAACCGCCAGGTTGAAAACTGACACTTTCGTGCGCTTTAATTTCAACTGATTCAACTTGTTGCATTTTCATCATGCCGTCTACATGTGAATGCTCGTGTATTTCAACACGCCCTAAGCCATCAATAGTTGCCTTAGTTAAAGTTGCTGCGGCTCCACTGTGATTTATTAGCGTTAAATAACCTACAGTTGAAGTACTGCCAGGTAAAAACTCTCTAACTTGCGCGTTAGTTACTTCGAGCACAGCCACATCAGAACCATGATCGTGCCCTGAGTGCGCCGCCAACGATGACGAAAAAAAACTAAATATTAATGCAGAAGCCATCGAAAAACATAGTTTCGTCATCATTCTTATCCTTATGAGAACTTAAAATTACAGGCTAAATTTAACATAGTTAACCTATAATAGTCAGTCAAATTAAGGATTAAGAGGCTACTTTTTTGTTATCGGCAACAAGCCAACACAACACTGCAACAAATAGTAACGGCCATGCAATCATTATAGATCCGAATAAAAGCGCTAAAACAGTCCCTGCTAATGCCACTACACCCGCACCAACTAATCCCATAGTAATTAAAGCCACTACAGCAACTACAGCAACAATTGCGGCCAAAGCACCTACAAGCTCAAGCCCAGCCCAGCTAATATCAGCAATCCATAACGGCAACTGCCAAGAATCAATCTGCACAAACGTTATTAAATCAGTAAACAGTAATAAATAGATAATTACACATACTGCCAAAGCTTTCATAGTAATTCTCCTTATACCAACCGGCTTATATATGAGGTCTATTTAACGATAAGAAATTGCGCTATAACTAGGCAAAAATTTTTATATCTAGT
The DNA here is from genome assembly GCF_000238395.3 of Pseudoalteromonas arctica A 37-1-2. GTDB lineage: Bacteria > Pseudomonadota > Gammaproteobacteria > Enterobacterales > Alteromonadaceae > Pseudoalteromonas > Pseudoalteromonas arctica. Next base: position 669,062 of record NZ_CP011025.1, on the reverse strand, counting down.
TGTTCTAAATGAAAATTTTCAACAACGTTATAGAGTGATTTAATTCGTTAAATTGTTCAAATATTTATGCCTGTTGGTATTAATACTCTTTATTTTCAAGGCAGCAATGCGCTATAAAATAACCAAGTGCAATTGCAAACGGAAAACTCAAAAACAACAAAATAGTAACTACGCGTGTTGCCCATACCGGAAAGTCCAATCTACGAGCTAAACCACTACAAACACCCGATATTTTTTTATTTAGAGTATCTTTATACCAACCTCGTTGACGGTTAAAGCTGTTCATAGCAATCTCCTAAGCAGTGTGTTTTAAATTAGTATTTAAGTTCGCCTTTAAGCGAGCCAACTCAGCATCAATTTTTTCATTTTTAACTAACGACTCAATTTGGGCACTGGTAGAGCTTGCTGTATCAGTCAGCTCATAAGCCTCTACTTGAGCTTCAATACCTTCAACACGCTGCTCTATTTGTTCAAAACGAGACAACGCATGAGCTACTTTATCGCTTTGTAGTTGCGTACTGATTCGCCCTCTAGCAATGGCAACATTATGGCGTTGCATTAACTGAGCTTGCTTAGTTTTAGCCATAGCCATTTTTTGCTGCAAGCGCTCACAATCAGACTTAATTTTTCCAATAGACTCTTGCAATGTTTCTAGTTGAGTTTGCTTATTTTCAATGCTTTCGTTAACGCGCTGCTTTTCAAGTAAGGCAGACTTAGCAAGGTCATCACTGCCCTTCTCAACCGCACGTTCTGCTTTAATTTGCCAAGCTGCTAATTCTGTTTTTTTAGTATCAATTTGGCGATTAATTACTTTCTCTTCACACAATAAAGCGGCTGCTGTACTACGGGACTCATTCAATGCATCTTGCATCTCGGTAAGCATTAGGTTTAAAAGCTTTTCTGGATCTTCTGCTTTATCAAGCATGGCGACAATGTTTGATTGAATTACATCATTTACGCGGTTAAATATTCCCATGGTATTCTCCTGTTGATTTTTAATTAATTTCAACAAGGAGATTCCAAGAGTTGTGCCAAGTTCATAAAAACAAGAATAAAGCATTTAAAATCATTATATTAAATAAAAACCACTCTAAATTTTAGTGACTTTAAGCTGAACAGCATAGAGTGTAATTGGCCAATAAATTATGATTTTGACTAATTTTTAGGATCAAAAAAGCCACTCGAAAGTGGCTAAAATTTAGAATTTTTAAAGCTTAGCTTTATTCTGGTACAAAGCTTAATGCTTTATCCATTACCGATAAATCAGCTTGCTTACCGTGACCACTTTCAGAAAGATGGCGTCTAAAACCTCGCGCACCAGGCTGCCCCTGAAAAATACCGAGCATGTGACGTGCAATATGCCAAAAATTAGCACCCAAACGCATTTCTTCTTCAATGTAGTCATACATTGAACGCACTACATCGTGGCGTGATTGTGTATTTGCAGCATCACCATAAATTTTCTCATCAACGTCATTGAGCATAAATGGGTTACTGTAAGCTTCACGACCAATCATTACACCATCAATATGTTGCAAATGTTCTAGGCTCTGCTCAATTGTTTTAACACCGCCATTTAGGCTTAAGTCTAGCTGCGGATAATCTTTTTTAAGTTGATAAACACGTGGGTAATCAAGCGGTGGAACCTCACGATTTTCTTTCGGGCTTAAACCATTAAGCCATGCTTTACGAGCATGAATAATAAAATCATCACACCCTACTTTATGAGACGCTTCAATAAGCGCACATAAAAACTCATACGAATCTTGCTCATCAATACCAATACGCGTTTTAACAGTTACAGGAATACTTACTTCGCTTTTCATTGCTGCAACACACTCAGCAACTAATTGAGGCTCAGCCATTAAGCATGCGCCAAATCGACCATTTTGAACTCTGTCTGACGGGCAACCTACATTTAAATTTATTTCGTCATAGCCACGCTCACCTGCGAGCTTTGCACATTGCGCAAGCGCTTTAGGATCAGAGCCACCAAGTTGCAGTGCAACTGGGCCTTCGTGTTTATTAAAATGTAAGTAGTCGCCTCGACCAAATAAAATAGCCCCTGTGGTTATCATTTCAGTATAAAGCACAGTATGTATAGTCATTTTGCGATGAAAAGTACGACAATGGCGATCAGTCCAATCAAGCATGGGGGCCACAGAAAAGCGTCTATCCAAAGTACATTTATTCAAAGCAAACCTCAGGGTATTAAAGTTATTAAGCACAGCTTAAAAGGCGCTGCATTTTACACAAAAGCCTGGCAGGCATCAATGTTAAGAGAATACCTGCAAGCCAAAATAATGGGCTATGCCATTTAAAATATTGGTAACCGCAACCGAGCTTAAAATAAGCCCCATAATTCTACTTATTATACTTGCACCACTATCACCAATTAATCTATGTACGTGCGTTGCAAGCAGCAATAAAACCAGTACAACCGCTAATACAGCAAGCATCATTGAAGACGTTAGTAACTGCTCAACCCATGTATATTCTTCATTGCGGGTCATTAATACAGCACCTAACATAGCGCCAGGACTCGCGATAGACGGAATCGCAAGCGGAAAAATAGCGGTTTCAGTGCTGTCGCGTACACTTTTAATTTCGGCTTCAGGCTTACTTTCACCAAATATCATTGAAAGCGCAAAAATAAGTAATATGATACCGCCGGCTATTTGAAAAGCCGAAAGTGGAATTTCAATTGCGTTAAGTAATTGCTCACCTGCGAGTACAAAAAATAAGAGCACTAATGCAGATACGCCTACCGCTTTAAATATAACTTTACGTTTAAATTTCTCATCATCACCACGTGTGACTGCAATAAATACAGGTACAGTGCCAATGGGGTCAATAACCGCAAAAAAGAAAATAAATATAGCCAATAGTTCGTGCATTACTGGGTTTCCTAGGTAAAAAGCGCTTAATAAAAACGCTGCAACTACAACACAGTATGTTAGTATATCACGGTAGCATAAGGATAAGAGTAATGATGAATATAGAATCACTCGTAAGTAAAGCAAAACAAGTTTGTGACAACCGTGGTGCGCGTTTTACGCCTATCCGCGAGAAGGTATTTCGTCTATTAGCCAGTGCACAAGGTGGTGTTGGTGCATACGATTTGCTTGAGCAATTAAAAGTAACTGAAACAGGTGCTAAACCTGCAACTATTTATCGTGCATTAGACTTTTTAGCTGAACTAGGTTTTATTCATAAAATTGAAAGCACAAATGCATTTATGCTGTGCCATCATTTTGATCATATTCACCCGGTACAATTATTAATCTGCGATACATGTGGCTTTGTTAAAGAATTACACTCGAGTGTAATTTCGCATGAGCTTAATAATCTAGCTGCCGAAGGTGGCTTTGTCGTATCAGGGCAAACAATAGAAGCACATGGTAAATGTGAATCTTGTAGAGCATCATAATCCTTCAAAGTTATCCTTAGTGACTATACTCAAACTATATAGTCATTTCACAGAACAAATTTAAGAGTAGCCACTATGAATGTAGAATTCATCAATCCTTTTTTATCTTCTTTAATTAATGTTTTAAGCACTATGGCTCAAACTCAATTGAAGCCGGGTAAACCTCGCATTAAAACTGATGAGATAGCCTGTGGTGATGTATCAGGTTTGATTGGTATGGTTGGCCCGCAAACGCGTGGATCATTTTCAATTACATTTGATGAAGGATTAGCATTAACCATCATGGAGCGTATGCTTGGCGAACGCCCTGATACCATAGATGAAGAAGTTACCGATATGGTTGGCGAAATAACCAACATGGTAACTGGTGGTGCTAAAAATTTACTTGGCGAGAAAGGCTTCGACTTTGATATGGCAACGCCTATTGTGGTATCGGGTAAAGGTCATACAATTACTCATAAAAGCCAAGGTAAAAAAATCATCATGCCATTTAGTTGTGATGCTGGTAATGCAAACATTGAAGTTAGCTTCGATAAACTATGAGTTGGCAGCAAAAGCAAATTACATTAAAGCCTCGCCAGCGAGGTTTTCATATAATTGATGACGAAATATTATCTCAACTTCCTGAACTGGCGAGTTACAAAATAGGCTTATTACATTTATTTATTCAGCATACCTCAGCGAGCCTCACAATAAACGAAAATGCAGATCCCACTGTTCGTATGGACATGGAAAGCCATTTCAATAAATTCGTTCCTGAGCGTCAACCTTATTATCGCCACGATTATGAAGGTGACGACGACATGCCTGCACACATAAAAACCAGTACGTTAGGCTGCGAGCTAAGTATTCCTATTTCAAATGGTTATTTAGCGTTAGGTACATGGCAAGGCATTTATTTAGGTGAACATCGTGATTCTGGTGGCTCTAGACGAGTTATAGCAACTATTCAAGGGGAGCTATTTTAACAAAATCTTCAGGTTTCAAAGTATTAGCTCTTCTGTACCTCACTCATACCTCATAACTTCAAAGTACGACACCTTTCTTGTGGCGCTGAGCTCGCGCGAAGCGATAGCTTCTAACAACCAAAACTTCAATGCTGAATATTGCACATAGAATAAAGTAGATAAGAGAGATTTTAAATTATAATTTTATTTATGATTTTTAATATAGAAAATTTTGAAAGGATATAAAAAGATTGGAGCGGTACACGAGGCTCGAACTCGTGACCTCGACCTTGGCAAGGTCGCGCTCTACCAACTGAGCTAGTACCGCATTTTTATTTCTTTAGTTATTTTACGCTTAAGCGCGACAGGTCGCGTTCAACATTCTAGCAACTGAGCTAGTACCGTATAACTAAATTTACTATCACTACAATTTCTTTTGGTTAGAAATTGGAGCGGTACACGAGGCTCGAACTCGTGACCTCGACCTTGGCAAGGTCGCGCTCTACCAACTGAGCTAGTACCGCATTTTTCAGTTATTTTATTGATGCGCAATAAATTGCGTTCAACATCCTAGCAACTGAGCTAGCTTTTATTCACTTCAATTTCTTTTGGTTAGAAATTGGAGCGGTACACGAGGCTCGAACTCGTGACCTCGACCTTGGCAAGGTCGCGCTCTACCAACTGAGCTAGTACCGCATTTTTTATTTCTTCAGTTATTTTACGTTGGTGCGCGACAGGTCGCGTTCAACATTCTAGCAACTGAGCTAGTACCGCATTTTCACTTCTTCAGTTATTTTACGTTGGTGCGCGACGGGTCGCGTTCAACATTCTAGCAACTGAGCTAGTACCGCATTTATTGATGGTAATTCAATCACTCAAACACACTAACCCCGCGTGGGTTATCATCTTTAGCGGGGCAGGATTCTACAATAATACAGTCTGTTTGCAAGTGTTTTTTACAAATTAAAGAAATTTTCTCTATAGACTTTTAATTCCATAATCGAATCTTTAATGTCATCCAAAGCAAGGTGTGAGCCTTTTTTGTTCACTTTTGCAAGCACTTCTGGTTTCCAGCGACGTGCTAATTCTTTAATAGTACTCACATCAAGATTTCTGTAATGAAAGAAGTCTTCAAGCTCGCGCATATATTTATTCATAAAGCGGCGGTCTTGACCAATTGAATTACCACACATTGGCGAAGTGCCTGCTGGTACCCACTGCTTTAAAAACGCTAAAGTTTGCTCTACAGCATAGGCCTCATCAAAGGTACTTGCTTTGCAGCGTGCTGTTAAACCCGACTTACCATGTTGAGTAGTACACCACTCGTCCATGCCATTTAGTAATTCATCACTTTGATGAATAGCTATAGTTGGCCCTTCGGCTAATATATTCAGGTCTGCGTCAGTGACAACCGTCGCAATTTCGAGTATTTTATCGGTCTCTGGTTCGAGCCCTGTCATTTCAAGATCGAGCCAAATTAAATTTGATTTATTAATAGTCATAATTACCTAAGCGGTGCTTTCCTTTAGATCCAACGCATTTCGATATATCATATTAGCATCAACCGTCGAGCTAAAGCTTTTTTTAGGAAAAGCGACATTTAACTAAGGTTATAGGCCTCCAGTGGCAAAACAAAAAAAATTAAGTAAAGGCCAATCGCGTCAGATCAAGGCCAATCACCAAAAGCGCATTAATAGCGCAGACTCAAGACCAGCTAAAAAAGGGGCGCAAGAATGGCAAACCGATAACTTAGGTCAGGTCGAGAGCGCAATTGTGATCAGTCGTTTTGGCCAACACGCCGATGTCGAAACTGAAAATGGCGATGTACTTCGCTGTAATATACGCCGTACTGTGTCTAATTTAGTATGTGGTGATGAAGTATTATTTCGCCGTGCCAAAGTAAGTGAGGGTGATTTAGCCGGTGTAATTGAAGCCACGCAAGAGCGTCGTTCGCAACTTACCCGCCCAGACTTTTACGACGGCGTAAAAGTTATTGCAGCTAACATTGACCAAATACTCATGGTATCGGCGGTATTACCCGAATTTACACCCAGTATTATCGACCGTTATTTAATAGCCTGTGAAGATATGGGCATTGAGCCAATTTTAGTGCTCAATAAAACCGATTTAATTGACGAAGCAGGCCTTAACGAAATACAAAAAGTTCTCGATATCTATCGTAAACTTGATTACCAAGTACTCCTTGTTAGTAATATATCAGGCGATGGTATCGATAAATTAAAAGAAGTACTTGTTGATAAAAATAATATTTTTGTTGGCCAAAGTGGTGTGGGTAAATCAACCCTCGTTAATACTGTATTGCCTAACGCTGAAATATTAACTAAAGAAGTATCTGAAAACAGCGGCTTAGGCCAGCACACAACAACTGTTTCGCGACTTCACCATTTACCAAGTGGCGGTAACCTAATCGACTCGCCAGGTATTCGTGAGTTTGGTTTATGGCATTTAGATGTTGAGCGTGTAACGTGGTGCTTTAAAGAGTTTAGAGAATTTATAGGCGGGTGCCGCTTTAGAGACTGTAAACATTTAAACGATCCGGGTTGCATCGTTAAAGAAGCAGTAGCCGATGGAAGAATTTCTCAATTGCGCTTTGACAGCTACCACCGAATTTTAGAAACAATGGCCGATGGCCGTGCAGGCGCCCGTGCGCCTCGCGTATAATTTAGGAAAAATACTGTGAGTTTAGACAAATTTAAAATCGCAATGCAGTACGCAATGCCAAAACATTTTATTTCACGCGTAGTCGGCAAATTAGCTGCTGCAAAAGCGGGTGCTTTAACCACTACTTTAATTAAACTATTTATTAAGCAATATAAAGTAGATATGAGCGAAGCCCAATACCCAGATCCGGCTCATTATAAAAGCTTTAATGAATTTTTTACTCGCCCTCTAAAAGAAGGCATGCGCCCAATGGTAGAAGATAGCAATATCATCATTCATCCAGTGGATGGCGCAATCAGCCAGCTAGGCGATATTGTTGACGGACAGCTAATACAAGCTAAAGGCCACGATTACAGCTTACAAGCGCTACTAGGCGGCTCACAAGATGATACAACACCATTTTTAGGCGGTAAGTTTGCAACGATTTATTTAGCACCTAAAGATTACCACCGTATTCATATGCCAGTTGATGGCACACTAAGCAAAATGATTTATGTGCCAGGTGATTTATTTTCAGTAAACCCACTTACAGCGCAAAACGTGCCTAACTTGTTTGCACGTAACGAACGGGTAGTCGCAATTTTTGAAACTGAGATTGGTCCGCTTGCTATGGTACTTGTTGGTGCAACAATTGTAGCCAGCATAGAAACTATTTGGGCAGGTACTGTCACGCCACCAGCAGGTAGCGATGTATTTAGTTGGAAATATCCAACCACTGGCGATAACGCTATCACGCTTAAAAAGGGTGAAGAGATGGGTCGCTTTAAATTAGGCTCTACTGTGGTACTAGCATGGGGTGCTGATAAAGCTGAAATACTGGATGACCAACTACCAGAAGTGGTTACTCGCTTAGGTACTGCGTTTGCAAAAATTAACGATTAAAATAAATCGTTAATTCGAAATTAAAAAAACCGCGTTTAATTAACGCGGTTTTTTATTTTTGAAGGGGTAAAGCCTGCACACGCGTAAAGCGCCGCTTTTAATATTTATAACTGATAACTATTAATTGGCTTCTCTAAAGCGAAGCGCCCTCTAAACCTCTTTGTGAATAAATCACTTAAAATCTTATTGCACTAAGAGAAGCAAAAGAGATGTAAATGAGAAGACATCTGGCATAGAAATTACGAGCTTTTCTCGTCACGCCAGCAAGCTGTGCGTATACAAGCTTGGTGTAAGAGTTTTGATGTACTGTAGATACCATCTCTCATTTTAAGCTTCAAGGTCGTATTTAACTTTCTTGGAGCTTAAACGCTTCCTGGTTTTTTATTACACCAAAACATATATGAATTAGCTTTCGCATATTTGCACACACAGCTTGCATCGGTGTTTTACCATTGTTTATTAACGTTAACTTGTGTCTCTTTATTGTTTTATTCCATTGCCCTGCAACAATGGCCGCCATATAAAGTTTGCATCGAATTCTGGCTGGCCCAAGTTTACTGATTGATGTTCGCCCTTTTAATTTACCCGATTCATTATGCCGTGGGATTAATCCACAATAAGCTGCCGCTTCTTTGGCTTTATTAAATTTTTTAGCCGCAAACAAATACGTCAGCTCTCTCGATAATACGGGCCCTATGCCAGGGATAGACTCAAGTAGTTTCCTGTTTCTTTTTAAATCAGGTTCATTATCTATGTGGTTATCAATGTCAGATTTAAGCTGTTTAATTTCATCATCTAAAAACGCGATTGTCACTTTTATCGATTGGCAAACACGCGCGGAAACGTTGCTGAATTCACTTGCTTCTAATCGGTTAGCTTCTCGTTGTCGGTTACTCTCAAGCGCATCTAAACGACGAATAAGGGCTTTAAGCTCTCTAATTTCTAACGCTTCAGGTTGCCAATAATTAACGACTGCGTGCTTAGCACAGCCATAATGAGCAAGCATCGTTGCATCAGATTTGTCTGTTTTGTGAATTATGTTTAAAGCGTCTGCATACTTTTTAGCTTTACCTGGGTTCGCTAAAATAATATTAAAGCCTTGCTCGTGTAAAAAATACATCAGCGCTTCATGATAAACACCCGTTGGTTCGAGGGTGATAACGAGCTCACTAGCAGCGCTTTTAGTTGTATTTAAAAGCCATTTTTCTATTGTTACAAAGTCTTGGCGCTTGTTTTTAAAGACTTTTGTTTTAATTTTATTTGTAAGCTGGTCTCTCAACCACGATAAATCAATCTTCTCTTTACTAATATCAATGCCGATAAACATCATCTCTACTTACTCCCCTTGTACATACAGCATCTACTTAAATAAAAGCGTGCTTGGATACCATTCAGTTTGTGAGAATAGAAAGTCAGGGCTTTATCTACGGCGCAGTATTAAATACTAGGCGTAAAGGCAAGCTCACTGACTTCGATGTGATAAATGATAGCTAATCATTTATCAATGAGAGATACAAGGCGTGAAGCTTGCTCACGCGAAAAGCGCAGCTTTTAATTTTTTAACGCCACATGTAATAACAGGCGCAAGCCCCTCAAAAACCTATTTACCACACTCTTTACACTCTGAATCTTTAATCACTTTAAAGTGCTGCTGCTTTAAAGTAAGCGCATCAAACGTTATAAATACACAGCCACTTAAATGACCTAATAATAAGTTAAGCGTAAGTTGCGCCTGCATAGAGCCTATTACACCCAGTAGCGGGCTAATCACTCCTGCGTTACTGCAATTGATAACTGGTGTAGCTTCGCTTTGTGGAAAAACACAGCCATAACATGGGCTATCACTTTGCCTAAAATCAAAGCCCATTAACTGCCCTTTAGTTGCGAGTGCAGCACCAGAAATTAACGGTGTTTTATTAGCAATACAATAACGATTAACGCAATACCGAGTGCTAAAGTTATCAGAGCAATCAAGTACGATGTCAGCACCTTTTAGCATGTTAACTGCATTATTCTCATCTAACTTTTGGCAATGCGTTACTATGTCTATTTGATTATTCAGGCTCGCTAATACTTTACCCGCTGCAGCGACCTTGTTTTGCCCTAAGTGGTTTATTTTATAAAGCACTTGGCGCTGTAAGTTTGAAAGCTCAACTTCGTCATCGTCAATTAAAATAAGCGTTCCAATGCCCGCCGCAGCTAAATACAAAAGTGCTGGGCTACCTAAACCACCAGCCCCCACTACTGCAACCGTTGAGGATTTAAGTGCTAACTGCCCTTCAAGCCCAACTTCTTCAAGCAACAAATGGCGGCTATAACGAAGGGTTTCTTTTTCGCTTAGCTCATTCACGTTTACCAGCCTTGTTAGTATTGCCCTTGTTAATATTAATGTGCACTGCTTATGGCCACTTGCAGAGCACTTATAGCCTCTACGTAATTATCAGCCTCGGTAATCGCACGCACTACGGCAACACTGCCTACGCCGGTTTTCGCTACCTGCTCAGCACGGCTTAAATCAATACCGCCTATTGCTACCGTTGGATAGCTTTGCATAAGCGGTACAAATTTAATCAGCTTTTCAAGGCCTTGTATTTGCCCTGTCATGTCTTTTGTGGTGGTTGGGTAAATAGCACCAAATGCCATATAACTAGGGCGATAATTATGCGCACGTAGCATTTCATAAAAACCATGAGTAGAAAGCCCAAGCCTTAATCCAGCGTCTTTAATTGCCGCTAAATTAGCAATCTCTAAATCCTCTTGCCCTAAATGCACGCCATATGCACCGTGCTTAATAGCTAACTGCCAGTAGTCGTTTATAAATACCTGTGCGTTGTATTGCTTGCCCAGCTCAACAGCTTGCTTAATGAGCTCATCCAGCTCATCTTGCGTTTTATTTTTAACGCGTAACTGCGCTGTTTTAATGCCTTGTTGTAAGCACTTTTCTAACCAATCGGTGCTATTTACAACCGCATATAAGCCCAGCGATTTACTTTCACAAGGTGCAAAATCTGCCGCCATATTAAAATCAAGCGGCACATCAAAATCTAGTTCATCGCCCAGCCAGCTACCTGGCTCAATTACTTGTGGGTAGTCAGCTAAATTAGTGGGAAACGAGGTCTGAGCAACCGGTCCAATCCCCTCGCCGTAGCGTACTGACTGTTTTAGCCCTTGGTTTATATATGCCTTAGCTAAAATAAAGGCATCTTTTAATGGGTAGTCTTTAGCTAAACACGCAGCAATTACCGAAGCCATGCTACACCCGGTGCCGTGGTTATGCGGTGTTTGTATTTTTTGATTGCCTAACCAATATTCTTCACCACTTTGCGTATTACTATCAATACAATAATCAATGCAGTAGCCACTTGGGTAATCCCAATGTCCGCCTTTAATAACAACGGCTTTTGCGCCCCAGCTTAATAGCTTATTAGCCGCTTCTTTTATTGCAGCCGGGCCAATTAAATACACACCGGTTAATAACTGTGTTTCGTGTGTATTTGGAGTTATTACATCCACCAGCGGCAGTAAACATTCTTTTATTGCGCTTACCGTGTCTTCTTCTGTTAGTAAGTCACCGCTTGAGGCAATAGCGACAGGGTCATATACAATAACGGGAGGCACAGGCCATTTAGCTTTATAATGACTTATATGTTCGCTGATCAACTGAATTTGCTGCACATTGGCTAACATGCCAATTTTTATCACTTTGGCTTTCATGTCTTTTTCAAGCGCTAGTAACTGCGATTCAATAATATCGGTAGACACTGCATTAATAGCCTCTACGCCTAAACTATTTTGTGCAGTAAGCGCCGTAATTGCCGTGCAGCCATGTACACCAAAACTTTGCATTGCTTTTATATCAGCTTGAATACCGGCACCGCCGCCAGAATCAGAACCGGCAATTGTCCATACTACGTTATTCATATTCTTTCCTTCACTGCTGATGCCAAAATGGCATACCCATTGTTGGGGTTGATGGGGCTGCAACGTCTTTTTCCGGCATCGCTTTTGCTTTGTATGCAAAGCGCCCCGCTTCAACTGCGGCTTTAAATGCGCGGCTCATAGTAATTGGGCAACCCGCCCCTGCAATGGCTGAATTTAATAATACCGCATCATACCCCATTTCGAGTGCTTGGCAGGCATGCGATGGCAAACCTAAACCGGCATCTACTATTAATGTGGTATCGGGTAAGCGCTCTCGAATAGTTTTTAAATTATAGCTATTTAACAATCCCTTACCGGTGCCTATTGGTGCCCCCCATGGCATAAGTACCTCACACCCAAGTTCATTTAAGCGCTGGCAAAGTACTAAGTCATCGGTGCAATAAGGCAATACTTTAAAGCCATCATTAATTAATATTTTTGTGGCTTCAAGTAGCGCAAAAGGGTCTGGCTGTAAATTGTAATCATCGCCAATCAGCTCTAGCTTAATCCAGTCGGTGGCAAATACCTCTCGGCACATTTTTGCAAGCGTTATAGCTTCTTTAACGCTGTGGCACCCTGCGGTATTAGGGAGTATTTTTAAACCTGTATTTTTTATTAACTGCCAAAAGTCATCACCCGCTGCTGCACTTTGTTGGCGCCTAAGCGACACGGTTACAATTTCAGCGCCAGAGGCGACTATCGATTGGGTCATAATGTCGGGCGACGGATAAAGTGCAGAGCCTATTAATAAACGACTCTTTATTTGCTCTCCATAAATAGTTAAACAGTCTTTAGTTTGCATGAGCTTTATCCGCCTTGAATGGGTGACAGCAACTCAACACTGTCGCCTTCATTAAGTACATAGTTACTGTGCCGACTTTGTGGAATAAATTCGCCATTAACAGCCACAGCAAAAGGCGCGACTGCACCAAAACTTTGAAGTACCTCAACGAGTGCTTTGCTATTAACATTAAGTAGCTCGCCATTAATTGTAATATTCATTCTACTCTCACTCTATTCGTGAAACTGCTTGCGCCACTAATGCCGGCGCCAACATATAACCATGTCGATACAAACCGTTAATGCTAATTACATTACCAACTTGTGATACTTCTGGGCGGTTATTGCTAAATGCAGGGCGTAATCCGGTTTGAATACTAAGTAGTCGTGCTTCGGCAAACCCGCTGTGTACGGTATAAGCTGCTGAAAGTAACTCAAGAGTTGAGCGCACTGTTGCGGCGCCGCTGTCTTGCGATTCTATTTCTGTCGCACCAATTACATATTCACTGTTAGGTTTAGGCGCTATATAAATTGGATAACGCGGGTGCATTAAACGCACGGGCCTGATTAAACTTACCTCTGGTGCGTATAACCTTGCTACTTCGCCGCGCACACCTCTAAGCGGTTTATCATCTTGAGTATTTTTAGCACCAAGCCCACGGCAATCAATAATGTAATCGAACGGTCGATTATTTATCTTATTGTCGCTAATGGTTACGCGCTGGTTAAATACAAACTTTACTTTGCGTTTGTTGAGCTGTGCAAAGCTGGCTTTATAAAATGCTTGGTTATCAATTTGCCCCTCGCAGGGTAAAAATAAGCCTTGATTAAAGCGCCCTGCAAGTTCAGGTTCAAGCATTGTAATTTGTTGAGCATTTATATGCTCGGCAGTGTGCTCAGCTAGCGGTTTTATACGTTGTGCAAAGCTTTGTAAATCGCCTTTGTCCTGCTGGTGCGCAATGACCAAAGTGCCTTGCTGCTGAAAAAAAACCTCACTTTCAAGTTCAGCAATAATACCCGGCCAGCGCTTCATTGAATCAAGACCCATTAATGCTAAGTCAGCCTCGCACAATACCGACTCAGCAAGCGGGGCAATCATTGCTGCTGCCACTTTACCGGCGCTATTTTGAGTATGTTCGTCGTCGGCTTCAAACACAGTAACATGGTGCAACTTACTTAGCTCAAGGGCAGCTAAGCGCCCTGCTAAACCAAAACCCACCACAGCAATGTTATAAAACATAAAACCTCCAAAAGCAGTTATTAGTAGGTGCGAATTCACTCGCACTTCTTAATATTTAAAGAAGCGAGGTATAAAACCTCACCTACATCTGCATCTAAATTCTTGCTATACCGCTTTGTGGTAAATTTCTGAGCCTGTTTGCTTAAACTGGGCAGATTTAGCTTTCATTTCGGCTTCTACATCAATCATTTTGATTTCAATAGCCTCGCCAGCGTCATTTGGATCAATACCGCGTGTCTCTAAATCTTTAGCGTAATCGCGTACTTCTTGGCTAATTTTCATAGAACAAAATTTAGGTCCACACATGGAGCAAAAGTGAGCCACTTTACCTGATTCTTGCGGAAGGGTCTCGTCGTGGTACTCGCGAGCTCGATCTGGATCTAAACCAATATTAAATTGGTCATGCCATCTAAATTCAAAGCGCGCTTTTGATAAGGCGTTATCGCGCTCTTGCGCACCAGGGTGCCCTTTTGCTAAATCGGCAGCATGTGCTGCAATTTTGTAGGTGATTAAGCCTTCTTTAACATCTTCTTTATTTGGCAGACCTAAATGCTCTTTAGGTGTTACATAGCAAAGCATTGCACAGCCGTACCATGCTATTTGAGCAGCACCAATGCCTGAAGTGATATGATCGTACCCTGGTGCAATATCGGTCGTTAGTGGACCTAATGTATAAAATGGCGCTTCGCCGCAATGCTCTAATTGCTCGTCCATATTGGCTTTAATCATGTGCATTGGCACATGTCCAGGACCTTCAATAAATACCTGTACATCGTGTTTCCACGCAATTTTAGTCAGTTCACCTAATGTGCGCAGCTCACTAAACTGTGCTTCATCGTTGGCATCAGCAATAGAGCCTGGGCGAAGTCCATCACCAAGTGAAAAACACACATCGTATTGTTTTAAAATTTCGCAAATATCTTCAAAGTGCGTGTATAAAAAGTTTTCTTTATGATGCGCTAAACACCACTTAGCCATAATTGAGCCACCGCGCGACACAATACCGGTTACACGTTTAGCGGTCATTGGTACGTAACGAAGCAGTACACCGGCATGAATAGTAAAGTAATCAACACCCTGCTCGGCTTGTTCAATAAGCGTATCGCGGAAAATCTCCCACGTTAAATCCTCAGCCACACCATTTACTTTTTCAAGCGCTTGATAAATCGGTACTGTGCCAATAGGTACAGGCGAGTTACGTACAACCCATTCACGCGTTTCGTGAATGTAACGACCCGTTGATAAGTCCATCACGGTGTCTGCGCCCCAGCGGGTAGACCACACCATTTTTTCTACTTCTTCTTCAATCGATGAGCTGACCGATGAGTTACCAATGTTGGCGTTAACTTTAACTAAAAAGTTACGCCCTACAATCATAGGTTCTGTTTCTGGATGGTTTATATTATTTGGTAAAATAGCGCGACCACGGGCTATTTCATCGCGTACAAATTCTGGGGTAATAAATTCAGGAATACTCGCGCCAAACGACTCGCCTTTATGCTGCGCTGCTAATAATTCTTTACGAATTTCTGCACGTCCCATATTTTCGCGAACGGCTACGTATTCCATTTCAGGAGTAATAATCCCTTGGCGTGCGTAGTGCATTTGCGTTACGTTTTTACCAGCGACACCACGGCGAATTTTTGGAAGGTGATCAAAGCGAATATGATCCAGCCCTTCATCTGCCATGCGTTGCTGCGAAAATTGCGACGTAACTGACTCTAAAACTTCTGTGTCGCCACGGCTTTCAATCCATTGTTCACGAAATTTTGGTAAGCCTTTGCGTACATCAAGTTCAAAATTAGGATCGGTATACGGGCCCGACGTATCGTAAACACGTAGCGGATCGTTTGACTCATAAACAGGGTTTTCATCTGTACCGCCAATAAACGTATCACTTAATGTGATTTCACGCATACCAACGCGCACGCCAGGTTGAGTGCCTTCAACGTATACTTTATGAGAATTTGGGAACGGTTGACCCGTTAAGTTATAAATATATTCAGACGCGGCAGCACGAGTTTCTCGGCGTGACGCTTTATTTGTAGTATTTGACATGACTTGCCTCATTGCTTAAGGGTTGTCTTGTCAGATATTCCGAGGAATAGAGAAAGATCGTAAAGTAGCGTACATGCTACTTTGCAGCCTAAAATAAACAAAATCACTTTATTGTGCGCATAAAAAAAGACGCACAAGCGTCCCATTTTAGGCAGCTTGTTCCCTACGCAGGTATTAACCTGATCAGGTTCACGGATCCCGCTTTCGCGATCTCAGCCAAAAACTAATTACTTAGCTTTGGCACTCCGACAAGTATTGATATATAAATTCTGTTCGTTAATTTGAAGGTGTTATCCATCAAATCTGCGCTGAGTGTACGTCAGTTAAAAACTGCCCGCAAGGGGCTGTTTTTCAAAAACTTAAAATTATTTAGGGATAAACACAAATGTTTGCTCGCCTTGCATGACTAATTGCTGGTCTTGCATTTTAAGCTCTGCACCTTGCTTTAAGGCTTGTAATAACTGCTGCTCAAACTCATCAAGGTCTTCGCCGCACGACTTGCGCGTCATTCCTAATTTACTTACGGTAAGGTTACTTTCTTCAAGCGAGCCTTCACCAAAAAATTTGTTACAGCCAGCAAAACCGTTTACTTGCAGTGCTTCAATAAAGCTCATTGATGCATTAAACGAAGGTGGAATTGCTAAACCATCAACACGTGATAATTGCCATTGGGTGTATTTAAGCTGCTCACTGGTAACCGTCCCTGTTGATGCGCAACCAACACATAAACCGACTATAAGCATCGGTATTGCTGCTAATTTCATGCTACTACTAACTAATTGTCTAATTAATGTAATTGTAACAATATTTATGCCCTTTATCCGTTAAAAATGCATGTTTTAAATGTAAATTTTTGTTCTATGATAGTTCGAAATTTATGCGATTAAGTACTAAGTTGTAGTTTTAAATACGTTATCTATTTGCTCAGGTAAAAACGGTCTACCTTTTTCATTAACAGACGTTCCTATAACCAGTGCATTGAGCATTACTTTTTCATCGCTTTTACGTATAACCGTTTGCTTAAACGCAAATTTTAAACGACTAATACGCTGCGGCTCCACAGCCACATAAAATTCATCACCTGGTAATAGTGAATGTTTATAGTCCATTTCGCTGCGCATCACGACTAGGTTAATTTTATCTTTCGCTAATTGAGCAAAATCAATACCGTGTGCGTACAAGAATTCATGGCGAGCATGCTCTAAATAATTAAAATAAACACTGTTATTTACGATACCTTGTAAGTCACATTCGTAATCACGTACTTTGAAGTCAACTTTAAAGGTCATATTAGTAATCCTGATTATTTAACGTATAATTGCCGCGTTTATAGCACATGTGTTTAAATAATTGCTACCATACGAGTCCCTAAAATGGAGTTAAGTAACCCAATGAACTTACGTTTGTCTTTAATTACTGCCGCACTTTTACCGCTGCTTGGTGCACCAATTGCAGCTAACGCTGATGATAGCGACCTAGAAAGAATTGTTGTAACCGGCGATTTTCAGCGCGAAAGCATTCAAACTTTAAGCGCGAGTGCGAGCTTATTCAGCGAAGATGAAATTAATCAACGTGGTGCAAGTTACTTAGACGAAATGTTAGGCAGTGCCGCCAATGTAAATTTTGCATCTGGTGCGTCGCGTGGTCGTTACATCCAAATTCGTGGCGTGGGACTTCGCTCACAATTTGTAGACCCTATTAATCCATCTGTAGGCTTAGTCATTGATGGTATTAACTATTCTGGTCTTGGTGGCAGCTCATTATTATTTGATATAGACCAAGTAGAAATTTATCGTGGCCCACAAGGTACACGCTTTGGCGCAGACGGTATGGCCGGTATGATCCAAATGGGTTCAGCTAAAGCCACGAGCGATCCAAGTTTAAAATTACAAGTAGGTGCTGGCACATACAACACCCGCGAAGCAGGCATTGCAGCAAGCACAGGCTTAACAGATGACACTAGCGCACGCGTTAGCTACTTTCGCAGAAAGTCAGACGGTTACGTAGATAACTTGTACTTAAATGACGAAACACAAAATCAAGACGAACAAGTAGCCCGCTTTAAAATAAACAGCCAGCTTACAAAGCATTTAAATACTGAGTTAAACCTTCACTATATTGACATAAACAATGGTTACGATGCGTTTACGCTTGATAACAGCCGCAATAGTGTTGCCGATGAACCAGGGCAAGATAATCAAGAAAGCTACGCTATAGGTGTCAAGAATACTTACACGGGTTTTGACGCTTTTGATGTAAATCTAAACCTATCTGCTATTGATACCGAATTACTTTACAGCTTTGACGAAGACTGGGTATGTAACGATACAAGTGAGCCAAAGTTATGTGCTGCAGGCTTACACCCTGATGGATACAGCTCAACCGATCTTTACAGCCGCGATCGCGACGATCAGTCTGTAGATTTACAGTTTAATTCTAAAACGGGTAACTGGGTTGCGGGTATTTATTACCAAAACCGTGACGTTGATTTAGAGCGCCAATACACATGGTTAGCAAGCCCGTTTTCTTCAACTTACGAAACGAGTAACGTTGCAGTATATGGTCAAGTAGCGACTCCAATTGGCCCTAAAACAACATTAATTACAGGTTTACGTGTAGAGCAATATCAAGGCGACTACACCGATAGCAATGGCTTTATACAAGACACCGACGACGTAATGGTTGGCGGTAAAATTGCTTTAGAATATCAAGTAATTGATCGTACCATGATCTACACCAGCATAACCCGTGGCTACAAAGCCGGCGGTATTAACTCAGAAGCACTAGCAAAAGCTAAAGATGAGGGCTTAAACCTAAGCGCTGATTTTTTCCAGCAACACACCAGTTTCGACCCTGAATATTTATGGAGTGGCGAATTTGGTGTTAAAGGCTCATCGCTTGATGACAAATTTACGCTTCGCTTAGCTGCATTTTACATGCACCGCGACGATATTCAGTTAAAAGCATGGCAAGTAGAAGGTCAGCAATTTACCGGTTATGTTGATAACGCAAGTTCTGGTAGCAACTACGGATTAGAAGTTGAAGGTAGTTACCAACTAACTGATAATCTATTTTTAACGGGTAGTGCTGGTTACTTAAACACTGAAATAGATGACTTTGTAACGCAGTCTGGCTTAAACCAAGACGGTCGTGAGCAAGCACAGTCACCTAAATACCAGTATGCGTTTACTGCTCGCTATAACTTTACAAGTGAGCTTTACGGTATGATTGGTGTTGAAGGTAAGGACGACTACTACTTCTCTGATAGCCACAACTCACAAGCACCAAGCAGCAACTTAGTTAATTTAAGCTTTGGCTACGAAGCAGACATGTGGGCAGTTCGCGCATGGGCTCGTAACGTGTTTGACGAAACAGTACCTACTCGTGGTTTTGAATTTGGTAACGATCCACAAGATGGTTACGCAACGCATACCTATACACAATTAGGTGAGCCTCGCGTAGCAGGTGTCACGTTTACGCTTAATCTGTAAGGCACAGCCGTTGGCTTTCAAATGAAAGCTACAGCAAGCAAATAAAAACACCGCGTTTAAATTAAACGCGGTGTTTTTATTTGTAGGTGAGGTTTTATACCTCGCTTTTTATAAAGTTAAATTACACGAGCGCGAAATAAATTCGCACCTACAAATATTCTACCTACGCCTACAAGCCAAGCATTACGCTCTTTGCATATCAGACATAAATAATAATAAAATGTGTTGTGGACGTAGAGCTTGCTCACGTGAGAAGCGAAGCTTCTTATTACTTTAAACTAACCAAATAAAAAGCCCTTAAAGCTTCGCTTTAACGCGTCAGCAAGCTGCACGCCTACAGGTCAAGCATCACGCTCTTTGCATATCAAATAAGTAACAATAAAACATGTGGTAGACGTAGAGCTTGCTCACGTGAGAAGCGCAGCTTCTAATTACTTTAAACTAACCAAATAAAAAGAGCTTAAAGCTTCGCTTTAACGCGTCAGCAAGCTGCACGCCTACAGGTCAAGCATCACGCTCTTTGCATATCAAATAAGTAACAATAAAACATGTGGTAGACGTAGAGCTTGCTCACGTGAGAAGCGCAGCTTCTAATTACTTTAAACTAAGCATAAACGACATATAATCGAACAACTTTTTAAAGCTTCACTTTAACGCGCCAGCAAGCTGCACGCCTACAGGTCAAGCATTACGCTCTTTGCACATCAAAAGCTATTACGTCTTTAATTTTCTCTTTATTTGTTGCGAGCATTACCAACCTATCAATCCCCAAAGCCACCCCTGCGCACCGTGGTAATCCATGCTCCAATGCTGCAATCAAGCGCGTATCCATTGGCACTTGCTTTAAACCGTTGTTAGCGCGGTATGTGTTATCTTCATTAAAACGTTTAGCTTGCTCACTGGCATTTGTTAGTTCGTTAAAGCCGTTAGCCAATTCCATATTTTTGTAATAAAGCTCAAAGCGCCCAGCTACGCGTGCATCATGTTCACAAATTTGTGCAAGTGCCGCTTGAGAAGCTGGAAAATGATAAACAAAACATGGCTTATCTTGTCCTATTGTTGGCTCTACTTTCATACAAAATAATAATTGCAGTAAGGTATCTTTATGCGTTTCATTTTGGGCTATATCAGCAAACCCCTGCTTACACGCTAGTTGCTTTAATTGCTCAATGCTTGCTGTTAACGGATCGAGGCCGAGTGCTTTTTCAAACGCTTGCTGATAGGTAAGTCTAGTTGCAGGCTCGACACCTAAAACAAGCTGCATTAGCTCATCCATTTCATCCATAAGTGCAAATTCATCAAAGCCTGGGCGATACCATTCCAGCATAGTAAATTCAGGATTATGATGGCTACCCGCTTCTTCATTTCTAAATGCTTTACAAAGCTGAAAAATAGCGCCTGAGCCTGCTGCTAACAAGCGTTTCATGGCAAACTCTGGAGATGTTTGTAAAAATAGAGGAAGCCCACCAGCATGCCCTGGACCTACAAATTTTGTATTAAAACTAGCTAAGTGCACATCGGTTACACTAGCAGCACTTAAGCTTGGCGTTTCTACTTCTAAAACATCACGTACATAAAAAAACTCACGGATGCGACGTAATATCGCTGCGCGTTGTTTTAGTGTTTCAATGCTTGCGCTTGGGGCCCAAAGATCTGCTGACATATTTTCTCCAAAAAAAATCCCAGCGTAAGCTGGGATTTTATAAACAATGTTAAAGCTTACTTAACACGGCTTACATATTCACCGTTACGAGTGTCTACTTTAATTACTTCGCCAATTTGTACGAATAATGGAACTCGTACCACAGCGCCTGTGCTAAGCGTTGCTGGTTTACCACCAGTACCCGCTGTATCGCCTTTAAGGCCAGGATCAGTTTCAGTGATCTCAAGCTCAACAAAGTTAGGTGGTGTAACAGCAATAGGGCTGCCGTTCCATAATGTAATTGTGCATAAATCATTTTCAACTAACCATTTTACTGAATCGCCTAGTGCTTTTTCGTCAGCAGCAATTTGCTCAAATGTTTCGTTGTTCATGAAATGCCAAAATTCGCCGTCTGTGTATAGATACGCTAAATCAGTATCCATTACATCAGCACCTTCAACTGATTCACCCGATTTAAAGGTTTTTTCAAGCACCTTACCAGAGATAAGTTTACGGATACGAACACGGTTAAACGCCTGACCTTTACCAGGTTTTACCATTTCATTTTCTAAGATACTGCAAGGCTCGCCGTCCATCATAATTTTTAGGCCGCCCTTGAACTCGTTGGTGCTATAATTCGCCATCGTTTCCTCTATTTATATTTTTTCGAGTAATCTACATGCCAATGATACAAAGAAATGAAGCAAATTTGCATAAAAACTGGCAAAAAGAATTAGCAAATGTAGTTACCTGCCCAAAAGCCTTGCTTGAAATGGTCGGTTTATCGAGCCAAGTCCATGAAAACGACCTAAAAGCCCGTAGTTTATTTCCGGTACGCGTGCCTATCCCTTTTATAAAAAAAATACGCAAAGGCGATCCAAACGATCCTCTTTTGCTACAAGTTATGCCACGCCATCAAGAATTTTTGACTAAATCGGGTTTTAATAAAGATCCCCTACTTGAGCAAGATAACGACCAACCAGGCGTTTTACATAAGTATAAATCACGTGTTTTAGTGATGTTTAAAACCGGTTGTGCTGTAAATTGTCGTTACTGCTTTAGAAGGCATTTTCCGTATCAAGAAAATCAGCTCAATAAAAAAAGTCTGCTAGAAACACTGAGCTACATAAAATCAGATAGCAATATAAACGAAGTGATTTTAAGTGGTGGCGATCCACTGATGGCCAAAGACGATGCAATAAGCTGGTTTTTGGATGAGCTTGAGCAATTACCACAAATAAAACGAATGCGAATTCATAGCCGTTTGCCAGTAGTTATACCGGCGCGAGTTACCGATGAGTTATGTGAGAGATTAGCAAAGTCGTCATTAAAAATTATTTTTATTAATCACATAAACCACGCAAACGAAATAGACGCTGATTTTAAAGCTGCCATGCAAAAGCTTAAACAAGCAAACGTAACGCTTCTAAACCAAGCTGTAATTTTAAAAGATGTGAACGATACGGTTGATGCGCAAATAAATTTAAGCGAAGCGTTATTTGACGCAGACGTATTGCCGTATTATTTGTATTTGCTAGATAAAGTTGAAGGGGCGAGCCACTTTGATATTAATGAAGCGCAAGCAATTGAAATAATGGCAGAGCTATTAAAAGCTCTGCCTGGATTTTTAGTGCCTAAATTAGTAAGAGAAATCGGTGGTCAAAAAAGCAAAACACCTATCGATCTTAAGCTAATTTAAACATATATATTTACGTTGTTACCCAATGATGCTGTTACCGATTTAGCCGGTGTTTGCGCACTTGACGATTGTGCAGCACCTTCAATAAGTGCAAGAGCCGCCGCGCCATCTGCTAACTGCTGCTTTTTAGATAAAGCAGCGCTGTAAAGCTCACTGCCTTGGCCTGAGCCAGAAACAGCGGGTAAACTTGTGCCTGATATATTCATATAACAAACCTGACTTTTAAATGTAATCCAAGTATTATGTCGGCAATGCAGTGCAAAGCTTTAGGAAAACCATGGATTCTATTATTGAACAACTCAATGCCAACTTAAAAATTGTTTACCGTCAGGCACTTGATGCTGACAAAAAACTCGACGAGCTTCAACAGCAAGGTCACGGTAAGTTTAAAGCCTTATTTACTGCCGATTCAGGCTTTAGCTTTGAAGCTAAACGTTTTAAGCCTTACGTACTCGACGTAGCCGCTGATGTTGAAAGCTTATCTAACGATGGTTTTGAAGAAGAAAAACTGAAAACAACCGTCATTAAGTTACAACAAATACTCACGTTGTTAGCTACTTTTAAGTAAAGCTTAAAAATAAAAATGCCGCTATTTAGCGGCATTTTTATTTTCAGTTAATCTAAACTTGGTAATATTTGTTCACCAAACCACTCTGTTAATAAGCGCTTTTCGTAATAAAATGATTCGTCGCGGCCCATTTTAATTTTATCCATAAAGCCCATATCTTTAAGCTCCACATCAGTATCTTTACTTAGCACTGTACCGTCGTTATCGGTTAACGAATAATTTAACTTAATGCGTGGAAAATAAATTGGTTTTACTACACGAATTTCGTCCATA
Organism: Pseudoalteromonas arctica A 37-1-2; assembly: GCF_000238395.3. Classification (GTDB taxonomy): domain Bacteria; phylum Pseudomonadota; class Gammaproteobacteria; order Enterobacterales; family Alteromonadaceae; genus Pseudoalteromonas; species Pseudoalteromonas arctica. Next base: position 645,449 of record NZ_CP011025.1, on the reverse strand, counting down.
CCACCATAACGCACATCACCTGCTAAATCTAAATCTGTAAACTCTACGTTTAATTTATAGTCTTTTGGCAATTGCTCGGCTAGTTTAGCCATATGCTTTTCGAAACTTGCTGCCACACTTTTGTGATATGAGCTCTTTGTTTGGTTTGACGCTCGCACATCACGATAATCATTAAAGTCATGCCATTTAACAACAGACTCACCAGCATGGGCAAGCGCAGGTAATGCGATACACATTGTTGTTGCTATTTTTTTAACTAAATTCATATCTTTCTCCAAAGAGGTAGACCAATCACAAAAGTGTAGATTGGAGTAAACCTAGCACTAGCTATTACTAGGCTCATTTTAGCACTTGTTTATTAACTATAACTTAATCTTACGTATAAAGTGTTACTTGTACTGAGTAAAATGTAATCAAAAGTACTTAATTTACCGTTATTAAAAAAAGATGTTATTTAAACTATAGAAATTACAGATAAAGCATGTAAATCACCTCTATTTATGGTGAAATTAACTCAATTGATAAAAGGTACCCACGGAGCTTTCATGACTATTTTAGTAACCGGTGGCGCTGGCTATATTGGCTCGCACACTGTTTTAGAACTTTTACAGCAAGGTAACGATGTTGTTGTTATTGATAATTTAAGTAACTCATCACAAGAATCACTTGCGCGCGTAAAGAATATTACAGGCAAAGAGGCCACTTTTTACCAAGGCGATATTCTCGATAAATTCTTTTTAGATTCAGTATTTGCAAAACACACGGTTGATAGTGTTATACATTTTGCGGGCTTAAAATCAGTAGGCGAGTCGGTAGCAAAGCCCATTGAGTACTATCAAAACAATGTACAAGGTACGCTTACGCTTGTTGATGCAATGCGCGATGCAGGTGTATTTAAATTAGTATTTAGCTCGTCAGCCACAGTATACGGCGACCCTGCAAGCTTACCAATTAAAGAAGACTTTCCTGTAGGCGGTACTACTAACCCGTACGGCACATCTAAGCTGATGGTTGAGATGATGCTACAAGATATCGCCAAATCAGATGAGCGCTTTGCGTTTGCTATTTTGCGTTACTTTAACCCAGTGGGTGCACATGAGTCGGGCTTAATTGGTGAAGATCCTAATGGTATTCCAAACAACCTTTTACCGTTTATCGCACAAGTAGCGGTAGGTAAATTAAAGCAACTCGCTGTATTTGGTGATGACTACGACACAGTTGATGGCACAGGTGTACGCGACTATATACACGTTGTAGATTTAGCTATTGGTCATTTAAAAGCGCTTGATAAAATTGCCAGCAGTACGGGTGCATTAGTTTATAACCTAGGTACTGGTAATGGTTACTCTGTACTACAAATGGTTAATGCATTTATTAAAGCAAGCGATCAGGCTGTACCTTATCAGGTTTCACCTCGCCGCCCGGGTGATATTGCAGCGTGTTATGCAGCGCCAGAAAAAGCACTTAATGAACTTGGCTGGGAAGCCGTGCGCGGTATTGATGAAATGATGCAAGATACATGGCGTTGGCAGTCAAATAACCCTAACGGTTATAAGGGTTAAGTAAAACAAGCTTTGCGCTTACAATAAGTGCGCGGCATCAAGCCGCGCATACCGAGTATTTTAAACACCGAATTCAATTTTATGGCTGCGTCGTAGGCGTAGAGCTTACTCACGCGAAAAGCGCAGCTTTTAATTACTTATATCTAATATCCAATATTTAATAACGAGTATCTTCGTTATGTCTGCGCCCACTGTCTTAGCAAGTTATGATAAACCCCTGTTAATTGAATAATCTCTGGGCTATCTTCTACTTTGCTGCGCAAACTTTGAATCGACATATCTAAATCAAAGAGTAAACCACGTTTTTCGTCGCTGTTTACCATGCTCTGTAACCAAAAGAATGAGGCTAATCTGCGCCCACTTGTTACTGGCATTACACGATGTAAACTCGTTGAAGGGTACAACACCATACTGCCTGCTGGCAGCTTTACGCTGTGTGAGCCATAAGTGTCTTCAATAACAAGTTCACCGCCCTCATAGTCTTCGGGGTCATTAATAAATAACGTCATTGATACATCTGTACGAATTTTTACTGGCGTACCCGGCACTTGTCTAATCGCATTATCTACATGCACACCAAACGATTGCCCACCTTGATAACAGTTAAAAAGCGGAGGAAAAATTTTTGCGGGGAGCGCTGCCGACATAAATAAATTACTACGCGCAAGTGCTGCCATAATAATGTCGCCAAGCTCTTGGCATTCAGGGCTATTTTCAGGTAGCTGTAAGTTATTTTTTGCTTTGGTTGATTGATGCCCTGCGGTAATACTGCCATCGGCCCACTGCGCTTTAAGCAAAACCTCATGACAATAAGCCACTTCTTCTTTCGTTAGTAGCTCTGGAATTTTAACTAGCATGTGCGCCCTCTCACATTTTCATCAAATAATTAAGGGCAGAGTTAACTCTGCCCTTTTATGCCGTACTTATTTTACTCTTAGAAAGAGTAGCTCGCTGTTAAGCTAAACTTACGACCATCACCTGGTACAAAGTGTCCACCACCTAACTGATCAACGTAATCTTTATCACCTAAGTTTTCACCATTAAACTGCAGGCTCAAATCTTTTGATATGTCATACGCAACCATCAGGTCAAAAATAGTATAACCTGGCGCACGAGAGCGTGTTGACGTAGTCCCGTTGTAACGCTCACCTACATATTGCGCACCTAAACCAAACGATAATTTATCCGACATATCGTACGTAGTCCAAACACTCGCGCTATTTTTAGGCGTACGTGCAAGCTCGTTACCAATTTGAGTTGCGTCGTCGCCTAATGCTTCAGTTACTTCGCTATCTTGGTAAGTGTATGAAGCAATTACAGTCCACTCTTTAGTAATTAGCCCAGTTGCTGAAAGCTCTAAACCTTGTACGCGCTGTTCACCACCGAGTATTTCATCACTTGAGCTATCTGCAAATGGGTCATCAGTACGGGCATTAGTTTTTTCAGTACGGAAAAGTGCAGCATTAGTTTGCAGGCGACCATCCATTAGGCTCCATTTAGTTCCTAATTCATAACTACGGCTTTCTTCTGCGTCTAAATCAGCTGCATTTGAACGCGTAGATACCGTTAAGCTTTCCGCTGATGGATTGAATGAATTACCTGCGCCTAAATATACACTGCCGTTCTCTGTAGGTTTATAAACTACAGCTGCATTCCAGCTAAATAAATCGTCACTTGTAGAAATTAAAGCGCTTGGATCATTGTAATCGTTGTGATAATCCGTAGTGAAGCTATCAAAGCGAATTCCACCTGTAACTTCCCATTGCTTGTTAAGCGTTACTGTATCAAATGCATAAATAGCTTGGTTTTTAGCTTTAGCCTCAATGCTTGTACCGTCACGGCCGTACACACCCGTAAATGCAATTGTTGCATCAGGGTTGTATAAGTCGTTGCGTATTCCATCTTCAATTAGGTTATCAGGCGTAGTTGCAACAAAGTTATGGCGTGTAAACGTTTCATTTGCAAGTTCAACACCCACTACAACATCGTGAGTAAAGCCAGCAAATTCATAGTTACCAATTAAATCAACTTGAAGTGCAGCAAGTGAATTTTCAGTATCACGTGTTTTTTCATCTGCAAAGGTAATGTCAGTGTCTGTTGTAACCGAGAAATAACGCGGTGCAGTTGTTACTGATTCACGTTTTACTTTACCTAAACGACCTTGCACACGTAACGTAGTATTTTGAGAAAAATCATACTCATAACGAGCTGTTGTTGAGTAGGCTTCAATATCTTCGTAATCACGATAAATATTACCGTAAAAGTTATCAAAATCGACTGGAGAAGGTGAGCGCGCGCTATCTGCAAGTTCAGCTACTGGCGTATCGCTGTAAACCCACGGAATGCCGTAATCTGGTAAATTATCTTGGCGTTGATACTCTAGGTTTAAATCAAAACGGCTGTTTGTACCAAGCCCTGTTGCAAATGCAAACGCAACAGCATTTGTTTCGTTTTCAATATGGTCACGACCTGCAACATCACCTTTATCAGTAAGAAGGTTTATACGTAGTGCGCTTGTATCGTTTACTTGAATGTTAGTATCAAAACGACCACGGTAATCGCTTTCTGTGCCTAAACGTAGCGAAACGTCGTTAAAGTTGTCTAACTTCGCCTTTTTACTTTCTAAATTAACACTACCACCTGTTGCGCCACGACCAGAAACAGCTGAACCTGGGCCTTTTGCAACTTCAACGGCTTCAATGTTGTAAATATCGCGTGTGTAACCTGCAACATCACGAATACCATCTACAAAAATATCATTTGTAGCACTAAAACCACGAATCGACATGCTGTCGCCAGTAGGTGAACCACCCTCACCTGCTGCTAAAGAAATACCTGAAACATTACGCAAAGCATCACGTAAGCTATCTACGTTTCTATCTTTCATTACCGCTTGGTTAATTACCGTTACAGTTTTAGCAGTATCAAGTAGCGGTTGAGTGTATTTATGCGACGTTGATTTTTCAACAACATAGCTAGACTCAGTTTTAGTTTCTGCTTTAGTTACCGATAGTTCTTGAACATCCTGTGCACTTGCCCAAGTTGAAAGCGTTGCCGTAACAACCGCTGCAATTGGCTTTATGTAGGCATTCCCTTTATTCGATGGCTTACTCATGGTTACTCCGTAGTTTTTATTAAGCACTTAACTATTGTTAATTTAAGGTACATATTTAATTTCGGCGAAATCCTACCACTCAAACAACGCAATGTAAACGATAACTGTTATCAATTGCATTGTTATGTAAATTCCTATATTGTATACACACTCAAAAATTAACAGTAATTACGTCCCTGTAATTGCTTGTCGTAACTTTCAGGATTGTTGTTAAGTAATGCGAAGCTTAATTAAACCAATTAGCGTAGTTATCGCGCTTTGTAGCACCATGGCAGTAAAGGCCGACACTGTTAGTGAGCTAGAACAACTCGTTAATAAATGGCTACAAATAGAAAATCAAAACACAGAATTAAATACTCATTGGCTTGAACAAAAAAGCAGTATGGAGCAAACCTTAACGCTTCTTAATGCCGAGCAGCAGCAACTTAGCGAGCTTAATCAGCGTAGAAAAAAAAGCACCAGTGAGCTTGCCCAAAAACGCGAACAGCTTGTTACTAAGCAATCAGAACTTGAAAATGAGCAACAGCAATTAAATGATCAACTAGCACGTATTTCTCAGCAATTACTTTCATTACAAGTGCAACTCCCCCCGCCACTTTTAAGTAGTTGGAAAAACACTGGTGATTTAAGCGA